>NZ_JBQEPV010000013.1:0-179893 GCF_052045935.1 Paraburkholderia sp. 22098
TCCCCAAACCCGAAGCGACGGGTCGCGATCTGCTCGTGAAAGTCGAGGCGATCTCGGTCAATCCGGTCGACACCAAGGTGCGCGCGCCGAAAGATACCGTCGAAAAGGCGCCGCGCGTGTTCGGCTGGGACGCCGCAGGCACGGTCGTCGCAGCAGGTCCGGACGTGACGCTGTTCAAGGTCGGCGATCCGGTGTTCTATGCGGGCAGCATCACGCGACCGGGCGCGAACAGCGAGTTTCATCTCGTTGACGAGCGGATCGTCGGACGCAAGCCCGCGTCGCTCGATTTCACGCATGCGGCCGCGTTGCCGCTGACGGCCATCACCGCATGGGAAGCGCTGTTCGATCGCCTCGGCGTCTCACCGCAAGGCGCGCACGAGGGGCGCACGGTGCTGATTTTCGGCGGCGCGGGCGGCGTCGGCTCAATCGGCATCCAGCTTGCCAAACAGCTTGCAAAGCTCAAAGTGATCGCGACCGCGTCGCGTCCCGAGTCGGCGAAGTGGGCGACTGAGCTGGGCGCGGATCATGTGGTCGATCACTTCGGCGACATGCCCGCTCAATTGAAGAAACTCGGCATCGAACAAGTCGACTACGTGCTGATGTTCAACGACACGGACAAGAACTTTCCGATCGCGGCCGAGCTCATCAAACCGCAGGGCGGCATCTGCACGATCGTCGAAAACAGCAAGCCGGTGCCGGTCGAGTTGCTGAAGGCGAAGAGCGCCGCGTTTCACTGGGAGTTCATGTTCACGCGTTCGATGTTCGGCACGCCCGACATGATCGAACAGCACAAGCTGCTGACCGAAGTTGCGCGTCTCGTCGATGCCGGCACGTTGCGCACGACCGTCGGGCAACACCTCGGCGCGATCAATGCGGCGAACCTTCGTCGCGCGCATGCTCTGCTCGAAGAAGGACGCGCGATCGGCAAGCTGGTCCTGACCGGCTTCTGATAAAACGCGTCCACGCAAGCGGGGTAACACCCGATGCTCGGGGAGCGCGCGCGGCATCGCTTGGCGGTAGACTGGTGAAGCATCATGCTAAAACGGTTGCGTGTCTCGCGTCTGCTGCCGGCTTCCGCGCGCTTTACCTGGGACCATGCGGGGGCAGCGCACTGACGGGGGCATGCAGCGGCACAACAACGAGGTGACAGTATGAGCTCCAGCTTCAAACTCTCCGCCGTTCCAGTTGTCGCTTCTCTCGCTTGCGTGCTTTCTTGCGGCGTACTCGCGCCTGCGGCTCGGGCGGCCACGCCGATTACGGTGACGTCGCAATCCGCCCTCGACGGTCCGATTCGCTACACGGTGCGCGTCACCTCCAAACAATTCGGCAACTCGCAGGAAACGCGCACCATCCGCTCCGGTCAGTCGGACGACTTCACGTGGAAGACGGTGCCGCCCGGCGGCGCAATTCCTGCGGCGGATGCGTGTCCGAACTACGCGTCGCTGCCGCTCGACTCCAATGGCGCGATGATTCGCCAGACACAGATCCGCCTCGCGCCGGTCGTCGCCGACGACGGCACAGCGACCGTGCAATTGAATTTTCAGGCGCACAAGCCCGATGGCGTGAAGACTGTCACGGCCAATGGAAAATCGCTCAAGTGTCCGAACGATGTCAGCATGAGCCAGGTGCTCCGGTTCACGATGCCGGTGAACGGCAGCACGAAGACGCTGACGCTCAGCGACGGCACGACTGTCGCGATCAGCGCGAAACGCTGACGGTGGTGGAGCGCCGGACCACCATATCGTGAGATGGCAGAAGCTGGTCCGAACCGTTCAACGCCGCACGCCGGCCCGTTCGACCAGCCGCGCCGACAGAAACCGGTGCTCCGCTGAAAAGAGGCGCCGATAGGTGAGCAGCACCGCGCCTACCGTGCCGAGCGCCGACGATGCCGCGATCAGAAACATGATCACGATCTGATAACGCACCGCTTGCAACGGCGACTGGCCGGCCAGCACCTGGCCGGTCATCATGCCGGGCAGGCTGACTACGCCGACCACGGCCATCTGGTTGAGCGTCGGCATCATACCCGCGCGCACCGCCTGACGAGCAGGCGCTTGCGCCGCTTCCCAGCGCGTCGCACCAAGCGCTAACGCCATTTCGACGCGATCTCGCCGGGCGGTCAGCTCCTCGGTCATTCGTTCGATGCCAAGCGAGACGCCGGTGAGCGTATTGCCGAGGATCATGCCGAGAATCGGAATCGCATATTGCGGTTCGTACCAAGGGTGAATGCGGATCACGACGAAGAGCCCGACCGCTGCCACCAGCCACGAACTCACCCAGATCGACAGCACACTGTCCGCGCGCTGTCCCGCGTAGGTGCGGCTGCCGCGCTGCGCTCCGGCAAAGCCGGCGATGAGCGTCATTACGGTCATCAACGGCAGCACCACAAACCAGTGGTCGTAGCGAAATACCCAACCCAGCACATAACCGATCGCGAGCAACTGCACGACGGTGCGCACGGCGGCCCACGCGAGCTTGCGTTCGAGATCGAGCTTGAGCGCCACCGACACCGCGCCGTTCACGACGATCAGCAGCGCCGCGATCGCGACGTCCCAAAGACTCAGGTTTTGCAATGTCATCGGCTGGACGCTCCTTGCTCGGACGTAACGGCGGGCTCGTCGAGGACGCCCGCATGCATCGTGAGATGACGCTCGCTCATGCGAGCAGCTTGTGCCGGATCGTGCGAGACCCAGATCGAAGCGTGCGCGCGGCGATCTGCGTCGAACCATGCCCGCACGAGTCCTTCGATTGCGTGCGACGACTCAGGGTCGAGTGACGCAGTCGGTTCGTCGAGCAGGAGCACTTCGGGGGCGAGTTGCAGTACGCGAATCAGCGCGGTGATTTGCGCTTCGCCGCCTGACAGTTCGCTTGCGCGTTTGCCGAGAAAATCGCCCGCACGGCCAGCCTGCGCGGCCAGATCGGCCGCCTTTTCGCGGTCAAAGCGCGTGTCGCGATACGCGCGCAGTTCGAACGGATAACGCAGATTGTCTTCCACTGTGCCGTCGAGCAGCGCGGGCCGCTGCCGGATATAGGCGACGCTGCGCCGGTAACGCGGAATCGCGGCGCGCGCGACGGACGCGCCATGCCAGACGATCCGTCCGGCGTCGAGCGGATCGAGCAGCGCGAGTGCTCGCAGGAACACGCTCTTGCCTGAGCCCGACGCGCCTGAGATGGCGACGCGGTCGCCGGCATGCAGCGCGAACGTGGTGGACTGGAGCAAGGTCTGGCCGCGCGATGCATCGCGCCGGACGATGCCGTCGGCGAAAACGAAGGGGACATCGGTCATGAAAGCAAGTGGTGCGTAGAGGGCGGGGTGCGCGATGCAGCATCATAAAGTGGACTGAGGCCTGCGGCGAGCCGCCGAGCCTTTGAGCCTCTGAGCCCCAAGCCGCTGAGCCGCTGAGCCGCAACGTGCGCACAAAGCGGGCACAAGATCTGCTGCGCGATCGACAACCAACAAGAAACCATGGAGCCTTTTGATGGCACGGTCGAGCACAATGGGAAGACGGATCGGCAAAATCGTCGCATGGATAGTCGCGATCATCGTCATCCTCGTGGTTGCGCTCACCGTTTTTATTCTCACGTTCGACTGGAATCGTGCGCGACCGTATGTCAATGACAAGGTCACGCAGGCGATCGGTCGGCAGTTCACCATCAATGGGGATCTGAAAGTAGGCTTCCGGCACCCGGCCGGCGAAATCGGCTGGAAAAGCTGGGTGCCTTGGCCGCGCTTCTCGGCGGCCAACATCACGATAGCGAACCCCGACTGGGCGAAGCGCCCGCAGTTCGCGACGCTCGACGAGATCGACTTCCAGGTGAAGGTCCTGCCGCTCATCGCGCACAACATCGTGATTCCGGCGATCAACCTCGTGAATCCTTCGGTCGATCTCGAACGCATGCTCGATGGTCGCAACAACTGGACGTTCCAGCTGCCGTCGTCGAAAACGCCGTCGCAGTGGAAGCTGCAGTTGCACGACATCGTGTTCGCGAAAGGCAATATCGCGCTCTCTGACGAGCAGAAGAAGGTCGACGTGCAGATGGTCGTCGATACGCTCGGTCAGCCAATTCCGATCGGCGAGGCGATGAAGCAGCAGGAGGAGGCGTCGCGCAAGGCATCGGCGGAAGCGGTCGGCAAAGAGGGCGCGAAAAAACTGAGCGCCCAGGCCGATGCGCAGGCGGCGTCGGCGGCCTCGGCCGCTTCCGCGGCGGCGGCTTCAGGCGCTTCTGCAACGGACATCCACGCATCCGGCACGACGGCGGCGACAGGCGCCGCGGGCGGGCTCACCGCGGGCGGTTCGAAGGGCGCAAGCGGCGCGGCGTCCACGGCTGTCGCAGCGGCCGCAGCTGGATCGGGCGCGAGCGGTGCACAAGTGCCGGCGGCATCGAGCGCAAGCGGTGCTAGCGCCGACAGCACGAACGCGGCGCGGGGCGCGCAGCGCGAAGTGCCGCCGTATGCAATCGGTTGGACCTTGAAAGGCACCTATAACAAGACCCCGGTCTTGGGCAGCGGCAAAGTGGGCGGTGTGCTGGCGCTCCAGGACGCCAACCGCCCGTTCCCCGTTCAGGCCGATGTGAAGGCAGGCGATTTGCATGTCGGCCTCGTGGGCACCATCACGGATCCGGCGCATCTTTCGGCCGTCGATATGCGCCTCTGGGTGCAGGGCAGCAGCATGGCCAAACTCTATTCGCTGACCGGCGTGACGTTGCCCGACACGCCGCCCTACGCAACGGAAGGGCGCCTCGTCGGTCAATTCAAGAACACCGGCAACGTCTTCAAGTATGAAAACTTTACAGGCCGCGTAGGCGGCAGCGACCTGAACGGCTCGCTGACCTATACGGCGCGCCGGCCGCGACCGCTGTTGCAGGGCGAACTCGTGTCGCACCTGCTGCAGTTCTCCGATCTCGCGCCGGTGATCGGCGCGGACTCCAACGCGAGCAAGGCCAAGCGCGGGGATGCGGCCAGGCAGCCGTCCGATAAGGTCTTGCCGGTCGAGGAATTCCGCACCGACCGCTGGAAGGCGATCGACGCCGACGTGAAGTTCACCGGCCGGCGCATCGTCAAGAACGCCGATCTGCCGATTACGGATCTCTACACGCACGTCGTGATGACAGACGGCGTGCTGTCGCTCGAGCCGTTGAAGTTCGGCGTAGCCGGCGGCACGCTCGCTTCCAACATTCATCTGGACGGCAGCAGCGCGCCGCTGAAGGGACGCTTCGCGACCTCCGCGCGACATCTGAAGTTAAAGCAGCTGTTCCCGAACTTCAAGACGATGCAAAACGCGCTGGGCGAGATCAATGGCGACGCCGCGCTGACCGCGACAGGCAACTCGCCCGCGGCGCTCGCGGCCACTTCGAACGGCGAAGTGAAGGCGCTCGTCACCGAAGGCACGGTGAGCCGCTTGCTGATGGAAGCCGCGGGCCTGAACGTCGCGAACGTCGTGTATGAAAAGCTGTTCGGCAATCGGGACGTGAAGATCAACTGTGCCGCCGCGGACTTTGTCGCGACCAACGGCGTGCTCGATTCGCGCGTGTTCGCACTCGATACCGACGACGCCGTGATCGACATCGACGGCAACGTCAATCTGCGCGACGAAACCATGGACCTCGGCGTGCATCCGCACACGAAGGGCTTCCGCGTGTTCTCGTTGCGCTCGCCGCTGTATGCGAAGGGCACGTTCAAGGACCCGCACGTCGGTGTGAACGTGGGCGCGCTGGCGTTGCGGGGCGGTGCGGCTGTGGGCCTCGGCCTCATCAATCCATTCGCGGCGCTGCTGCCCTTGCTGGCGCCGAGCAACAACAAGCCGTTGCCGTGCACTCAACTGCTGTCGCAAGTCCGGCAGGCGCCGACGGCGCCGCCGCCGGGCACGAAACAGAAGCCCAAGCCCGCGATTTCGCTCGAAGGGGTGCCGGTCAACAAGCGTTCATCGACCGCGGCTTCGGATGCTTCCGCAGCTTCGGCCCCCGCGCCGACCGGACGCAAGCCCGCGACCGTTTCGCCCGCGAGCGCGGCCGAGTACAAGGGAAGCTGATGCACTTCCTTCTACCTGCGGGCTGGTTCGACTGGACCCTTGGCGGCGGCTTTTCGTTCGTTTTTCTATGGCTGATTAGCGTGCCGTCTACATAGCACGGCGAACGCAGGGCCGGCGTAAGCGCGATGATGTAGCACAGGCGTGACGAGTTCGCGGGAGCGAAGCTCGCCGCGCGATCATACTGTGACCACTGCATGACCGAAGCATGAGCGAAGCATGAGCGCAGCGTGGTCACCGTATGACCACGCCGTGCAAGGGAGGGTGAGAGGTTCCGCCTAGCGCAACGACCGCGGCGTTGCGTCGCCCGCCGCATCTTGCCGGCGAACTCCGCGACGCGCACCGACGCTTGTCGCGCCAAACTCGGTCAGGATCTTGCCGCGAGCGCGGCTCGCAAATACCAGGAATCCGAAGCCGTCCGCTTCATACCAGTAACCGCCGTTCTCAAGACCGTCGAGCGGCTGTTCCAGTGCATTCGTGATGGATTCGATGCAGCGCCGCCGCAATTCGGCCGCGGCCGGGTAAGGAGGATGTGCGCCGCGCACGCTGCATAGAAGCACGTCGAGACCGGGCAACACATGTGCATAAAGAACCGGCTCGTCTTGCGCGCGAGCGCGCGCAATTTTGGTGTCGAGTTGACCGAAGGGCTTGAAATGCCGTAGTACCGCGAGGAACGACTCATCGCCGTCCACCTTCGCGCGTCTACGCTTTTTCGGGAAGGACATAAAAATTCGCCTGAAAAAGAATTGCAAGAAACGCAGCGTCCTCATGCGACAACTCCCGGCTTCGCGCGCCGCACGTCGATCTTTTATAGCATACGACAAGGCCGGATTCACGATGATTCGACGACTCCGCCGCCTCACCGACTCCCGCACGAATCATGCCGAACCGCCTCGCCGCGCGCCTTCGCATTCCAGCACATCTGACTCCATCATAGACGCACGACGCGCCGAAAAAACATCTTGCACCAATAAAAAAGTCATTTTTATGTGGGCGCGGGCATCTTGCGCTCACGTTGAAATATTGCCGATTCACGTCGATAATGGCCCGTCTGGCTGGCGGGTTCCCGCAAGCTGCCGCTGCGTGAACGACCTTCGGGCGAACATGAAATTATTCACCAAGGGCCTGCTGCTGATCGCAGTGCCCAGCCTGGTGGAGCTGGCGCTTCTTGGCGTCGTCTTCGATACTCAGGAGCAGACAGCCCAAGCCGCGCAATGGGTCACCAATAGCAAGCAGATTCTTTACCAGTCATCGGCAATTGTCGATCCGCTGCTGCGCGAGGCGGCTCGGGTTCGTACCGGCATTGTGATCGGCGATCCGTCGTTGCTCGAGCGGCATACGGTGTGGATCGACGTAAGCGACCGTCTGTCGAAGCTCGACGCCCTGGTTGCCGATACGCCGCAGCAGGTCGAGCGGGTTCATAAGATGAAGCGCGCAATCGACGCATATCGCGCGCAGACCGTAATGATTTCGCAGGCGTTGCGTGACGGGCGCAATCTGCAATCGCTCGCCGCGCTCGAGAGTGGTGCGTTGCCGCAGCCAGTCGCCGCATTTCGCGACGAACTCGCGGCCTTTGGCGAAGAAGCTTCGCGTCTCGATGCTGAGCGCTCGGCGGCTCTCGTGCGGCGTCGCGAGCATCAGCAATATGCGCTGATCACCGCAGTGATCGGCTCCATGCTGATCTGGGCCGGTACCGCAGTCGTGTTTGCGCGCAGCATCGGGCGGCGCCTCGAAGTGCTGACCGATAACGCGGAGCGCCTTGGCAACGGGCGGCCGCTTGCCGCGCGCCTGTCCGGTAACGACGAAATCGCGGCGCTCGACGCCGTGCTGCATCAGACCGGCGCGCGACTGCGCGAGGCGGAGGCCGAGCAGGCGTCGCTCAAGAAGCGTCTTGAAGCGCGTGCGCAGGAACTGGCTGGCGTCAATGAGGAACTGCGCCAGGAGACGCAAGACAACGAAATGTTTATCTACAGCGTATCGCATGACTTGCGCTCGCCGCTCGTGAACCTGCAAGGTTTTTCGAAGGAGTTGCAGGTCTCGTGCGATGAGCTGGACAGCATCGTCGTCGAAGGGCGGCTGCCGGCAGCGGAACAAAAACGTATGGCGCATATTCTCGACGGCGATGTGCGCGAATCCTTGCAATACTTGCGTAGTGCGGTCACGCGGGCTGCGGCGATCATCGAAGCGCTGTTGCGAATTTCGCGTGCCGGCCGGCTCGAATATCAATGGCAACGGGTCAGCGTCGCGCGCGTGGTGGCGCGCGTCGCCGAGACCTTGCAACGCGCCATCGAGGAGCGCGGCGCGGTTGTTACCGTGCGCGATCTGCCGCCGGCATGGGGCGACCCGGCCGCGATCGAACAGATCTTCAGCAACCTGATTGGCAACGCGTTGAATTATCTGGACCCCGCGCGCAACGGACGCATTGAGATCGGTGCGCTCGAACCGGAGCCCGTCGATGAAAACGGGCCGCGCGCGATTCGCATGCGCACGTACTATGTGCGCGACAACGGACTGGGCATTCCGGCCGCTTATATGTCGAAGGTGTTTCGAGCATTTCAGCGTCTGCACGGCGATGTAGCGAACGGCGACGGAGTCGGTCTGGCGGTCGTGCGGCGCACCGTGGAGCGACATGGCGGGCGTGTGTGGGTGGAGTCCGCGCAAGGCGCTGGATCGACGTTTTTCGTGGTGTTGCCGGAGCAGCCCGCGCGGCCATGAACTGCGCCGGGCGCAGTGCGAACAGTGGCACTGACCTGCATGAACCGGTTGGAACCGACAGAATGGAGGGCATATGAGTCACGGGGAGACGGTCAGCATCATTCTGATCGAAGACGACGACGGCCATGCCACGCTCGTCGAGCGCAATCTGCGCCGTGCCGGCATTTCGAACGGCTTCGTGCGCTTTCGCGACGGTCAGCAGGCGCTCGATTATTTTTTCGGCACAGATGCGGCCGACGGCGCCGCTGCAGCGGGCGGTAGCGTCGCAAGCCGTCATGCCAATGCCGAAGATCTGAGGAATTCCGTCGTACTGCTGGACCTGAAGATGCCGCGCGTCGATGGCTTCGAGGTGTTGCGGCGTCTGAAGGAGTCGCCGCACACGGCGCCCGTGCCCGTGATCGTGCTCACCACCACAGACGACCCCCGCGAAATCGCGCGATGCTATGAACTCGGCTGCAATGTCTACATTACGAAACCGGTCGAGTACGATGCGTTTATTGAAGCAGTACGTCGCCTCGGTTTCTTCCTGCAGGTGGTCAAGCTGCCGTCCGGGCATCGCTTCACTGCGTCATCATGACGTGACAGCAATGCCACATACTCTCCAGACCTACTGACCGCGACTCGCGCATGACTGAAGAAGTGTCCCCGCCGCCCGCAGCATGCATTCTCGTCGTCGATGACGACGAGGGCATCTTGCGGCTTGCGCGCAAGTCGCTCGAACGCGCCGGCTGCCGGGTTGCGGTCTGCGCAAGCGTCGAGGCGGCTCGTGAGCGGCTCGCGGACGGCGGCCTGGACCTGCTCGTGCTCGACTATCAACTGAGCGGGCCGCAAACCGGCCTCGACTTTTTCCGCCGGTTGCGTTCGGAAGGCGTGCGGATTCCGGCCATCCTCGTGACAGGTTTTACAGACGAGTCGCGCGTAATCGAGGCGTTGCGCGCCGGCGTGTCCGACGTAGTGCCCAAGTCGGGCGATTACCTCGATTACCTGCCCGAAGCAGTGGAGCGCGTTCTGTCGCAAGTGCGCTTGCAGCGTGCGTCGGAAGAAGCATTGCTGCTGCGTGACCGCGAGCAGCATTACCGCAACCTGTCGGAGACGCTGCCGCACCTCGTGCTCACCTGCAATGCGTCCGGCGACTGCGATTTTCTGTCGAAGCAGTGGTACGACTACACCGGCCTTGGCGAGAACAGTTCGCATGGGTTGGCCTGGCTCGACGCCGTGCATCCGGACGATCGCGAAGAAGTTCGCCGCAGCTGGCTAAAAGCGGTGGCAAGCAATGCGGGCACTTATCGGCACGAGCTGCGCATACGCCGCCACGACGGCGAGTATCGCTGGTTCGATGCGCGCATGGTCGCGACGCGCAACGCTGAAGGCAACTTCAGCAAATGGTTCGGCAGTTGCACAGATGTTCATTCGGAACGCGAAGCCATGCAGGAGCGTGAACGGCTTCTCGCTTCTGAACAGGCGGCGCGGCAGACCGCCGAAGAAGCGAATCGCGCGAAAGACCGCTTCCTCGCGATGCTCTCGCACGAGTTGCGCACACCGCTCACACCTGTACTGGCCGGTGCAAGCGTGCTCGAGATGATTCCCGACCTGCCGGATCAGGCGCGCTCCAGCGTGCGCATGATCCGCCGCAATGTCGAACTGGAGGCGCGTCTGATCGACGATCTGCTCGACCTTACGCGCGTGGCCAACGGCAAGCTGCGCCTGTCGCTCGAAACGGTCGACGTGCACGAGGTGATAGACAGCGTGCTCGAGCTTTTCCGCAGCGAGATCCAGGTCAAGCAGCAGGACGTGCATGTGCACAAGGACGCGCAGCATCACTACGTGCTTGCCGATCGCGCGCGCCTGCAGCAGATGCTATGGAACCTGATTCGCAACGCCGCGAAGTTCACGCCTGACGGTGGACACATCTACGTGCGCACGCGCGATGAGCGCATGCATGTGCAGATCTGCGTCGAAGACACGGGCATCGGCATCGAGCCGGAACAGATCGGCAAGCTGTTCAACGCGTTCGAGCAGGGCGATCAGAACATGACGCGGCAGTTCGGCGGGCTAGGACTCGGCCTCGCGATCACGAAGGCGCTAACGGACGTGCATGGCGGCACGGTCACGGCCCAAAGCCCAGGGCCGCATTGCGGCGCGACGTTCACGATCACGCTGCCGACCGCGGCGGCGCCCGCGCAAAGGTTGCAGGCAGTATTGCCCGAACATGTGCATCCCGCCGGCGTGCTGAACATTCTGCTGATCGAGGATCACGTGGATACGGCCGAGGTCATGGCGCAGCTCATTCGCACGCTCGGCCACGACGTTACGACGGTCGGCCGTGTGGACGACGCGCTGGCCGCCACGCAGTTGCAGGAATTCGATCTGGTTATCAGCGACGTCGGCTTGCCCGACGGCACGGGCCTCGACTTCATCATGGCGTATCGCGAGCATTGGGATGCGCCCGCGGTTGCGCTGACCGGTTTTGGCACCGACGAAGATGTACGCCGCTGCCTTGCCGCTGGTTTCACCTCGCATTTGACGAAGCCGGTCAATTTCGCGCAGCTTGAAGCGATGATCGAGAGCGCGATCAATCTGAAAGCACGAAAGCAGGCGTAAGGCGTGACGCGAATTGCGAAGTCGCGAAATCGCAGAACAACTGCTGTGAGCGGGTATCAAAAGCAAAGGCCTGTTGCGAGTGCATCGCAACAGGCCTTTTTACTGGGTGAATATTGCGAGGGCGCTTCGCCTCACCGCCGTCCTAGCGCGGCGAGTTCTTCAGCGAGTCGCGGATCTCACGCAACAGCAGCACGTCTTCGGGCGGCGGCGGCGGTTCGGACGGCGCGGCATCGGCCGGCTTGCGCAGATTGTTGATGAACTTCACCATCAGGAAAATGATGAACGCGAGGATGACGAAGTTAATGGCCACGGTAATGAACGAGCCGTAACCGAAGACCGCAACGCCCGCCGTCTGCAAGTCTTTATACGACTCGGGACTGCCTTTGAAGCTCGCGGGAATGTCGCCGAGTCGAATGAATTTGTTCGAAAAGTCGAGGCCGCCCGTAGCGACGCCGACCACCGGCATGATCAGGTCTTTCACAACTGAATTGACGATGGTGGAGAACGCGCCGCCGATGATGACACCCACCGCGAGATCCATCACGTTGCCTTTAAGGGCAAATTCCTTGAATTCCTTGATCATGCTCATAGGGTTTCCTCCTGGATATCGATGACCAAATCATACCAATCTCAGACAGATAGGCCAGCCCTTCGGCCTGGAAAACCCAAAAAGGCGAGAGCTGTTTCTTACGTCGGAAACTGTGACATGCCCTGGCGAGCGCGTTCGATATGCGCAGAAAAAGTGACCGGGTCCGTGTTCGTGCCGCACAGCAGGACGCCCACGCGTTTGCCCTGCAGCTTCTCGCGAAGCGGTCCTAGCAGCGCTGCCGTCGCAGCGGCGCAGGCGGGTTCGACGGCGAGCTTCAGTTGTCCGAACAACGTGAGCATGGCCGCGCAGAGTTGGTCGTCTGAAACCGTCACGAGTTCGTCGATATGGCGACGGCACAACTCATAGCTGTATTCCTCGGTATGCGGCGCCATCAATGAATCCGCGATGCCGTGCATGTGGCCCATCTTGACCGTGTGATTGGCGGCGAAGCTTTTTCCCATTGCATCGGCGCCTTCGGGCTCGACACCGAACACGTGCACGCCCGGATTCGCGAGCCGCATGGCCGTGGCCACTCCGGCCGCGAGACCGCCGCCGCCGATCGGCACGATCACGGCTTCGAGGTCGGGCGTTTGCGTGCTCCATTCATAGCCGAGCGTGGCGGAGCCGAGCACCGTGCGATAACCGTTGAACGGGTGCACGAAGTAGCGGCCTTCTTCGGCCTCGATGCGGCGCACGAGTTCGAAAGCTTCCGCAAGATCTTCGGCGAAGACGATTTCCGCGCGATATTGCCGGCACAGAGCGACGCGCGCCGGATTGGCCGCGCGAAACAGCACCACCTTCGCGCTGATGCCGAGCCGCATGGCCGCATACGCGACGGCCACGGCATGGTTGCCGCCCGACACGCACGTGACGCCCGCGCTGCGTTGTGTTTCGTCGAGGGCAAGCAGGTTCGTGAACGCGCCACGCGCCTTGAAGCTGCCGCCCGCTTGCAGCAGTTCGAACTTGAAGTTCACCACCGTGCCTTCGAGCGACGCGAAGTCGAGCCTGTCGAACACCGGCGTTCGAGCCACCCACGGCGTCAGCGCAAAGTGCTGCGCGGCGATGTCGTCGAGAGTGGGGATCGGCTCGCCGTCGATCGTGTGGTCGGTGTGCTGCGGCGTGGCGGTTGACATGGGCGTGGGCGAGATTGGCTAGAAGCGGGCGATGGTGAAAGTATGGTTTCTCGTTGCTCAGGCGGCGGTTTCAGTGCGCATGCGCTTCGACGGACATGCTGTGAATGAACTTGTGCAAGAAGCGTTCACACTGCACGAGTTGATCCAGAGCGACGAATTCATTCGCCTTGTGCGCCTGCTGAATGTCGCCCGGCCCGCACACGATGCTCGGAATACCCGCCAGCGAAAAGAGCCCGGCTTCCGTGCCGTAAGCCACCTTGCGCTTGTCCTGGTCCGCTGTCAGCGCACGCACGAGTTGCGTGATAGCTGCCTGCTCCGAGGAATCGAGTCCGGGTGCCGCGGCGATCTTCGTAATCTCGATTGCCGCCAATGGATGCTCGCGCAACATTTTCGGCAACAGTGTTTCGCGTGCGTACTGGTCGATACGCGCGAAGATCGGCTCGGGATCGAGCGTGGGCAGATTGCGGAATTCGAACTGGAATTTGCACTCGGCCGGCACCGTGTTGATCGCGTTGCCGCCGACGATCGTGCTGGTTTGCGCGGTGGTGAACGGCACGTCGTACAGTTCGTCGAACGGGCCTTGCTCGCGGAACTGATCGGCCATGTCGCGGATATAACAGATGAGTCGCGCCGCGTATTCGATCGCATTCAAGCCTTTCGGCGTGAGCGACGAGTGCGCCGCCTGGCCGCGCACGCAGCACTGGTAGGCGTTGATGCCCTTGTGCGCCACGATGGGCCGCATGCTCGTCGGCTCGCCCACGATACAGCCGTCCGGCTTCACGCCGCGTTTCATCAGGTCGGCGATCAGGAGCGGCGCGCCTGCACAGCCCACTTCTTCGTCGAATGAAAGCGCGAAGTGAATCGGCTTGGCGAGCTTCGTGCGCTGCATGTCGGGCACGAGCGCAAGCGCGGCGCCGATAAAGCCCTTCATGTCGCAAGTGCCGCGGCCATAAAGCTTGTCACCACGAATTTCCGGCTTGAACGGATCGCTGTCCCATTGCTGACCGTCGACGGGCACCACGTCGGTATGGCCCGACAACACCACGCCGCCATTCGTTTCGCCGTCGTGGGCAGGGATCGTGGCGAACAGGTTGGCCCATTTGCCGCTGGCGTCGTGCGTGAGCGTGCCTTCAATGCCGAGCGCGCGCAATTCGTCGCGCACGGTTTCAATCAGACCGAGATTCGGATTGCGGCTTACCGTGTCCATCGACACGAGACGGGTGACCCAGGGAAGCGAGACAGGCGTAGTGCCAGAGGCGGAATCGGACGAAGCAGTTGCGGATGTTTGCGAGGACTGCGCTGAAGCAGCGACATGAGACATGACAAGACTCCGGCATTTGAGTCTTTCGATCATACCCAAAAATAGCCGCCCCGTATGCTGCGGCGCGCGTTTTGCGCGCCGCAGCATTGCGGGAAAACGCTAGACGTACCGCGTTTTTCTAACGGGCCGCGGCCGCCGCTGCCGTGCCCCGGCTTGGCGAGCCCAACGCCCGCAACGTTTCCTTGACGGTAGCCACCCGCACAGCAAAATCGGGACTGCGTGTTTCGATACGCAGCTTGTCCTGACCCGCCAGTTTGATGTGCTTGTGCTTCTGCACCATCTCGATGATACGCATCGCGTCGATTGGCGGATTCGGAATGAATTGCAGACCGATCACCGCTTCGCCCGCGTCGATCTTCGAGATGCCCAATGGCTTGGCCGCCAGTCTCAGACGATGCGTCTCCACGAGTGCATGCGCTTGCGGCGGCAACTTGCCGAAGCGATCGATCAGTTCTTCCTGAATGCCGTCGATTGCATCGCTGTGCTCGCAATTCGCGAGGCGCTTGTACAGCGACAGACGCTCCTGCACGTCGCCGCAATAGTCGGCGGGAAGAATCGCCGGCGCGTGCAGGTTGATCTCTGTCGTGGCGGCGAGCGGCGCGGTGAGGTCGGGCTCCTTGCCGTCCTTGAGCGCCTTCACTGCGTCGTTGAGCATGTCGGTGTAAAGCTGGAAGCCGATCTCGTGAATCTCGCCCGACTGCTTGTCGCCGAGCACTTCGCCCGTGCCGCGAATCTCCAGATCGTGCATGGCCAGATAGAAGCCCGAGCCGAGTTCTTCCATCTGCTGGATCGCTTCCAGACGGCGTTGCGCCTGCTTGGTCAGCCCTTGCGGATCGTGCACGAGCAGATACGCGTACGCCTGGTGATGCGAGCGTCCCACGCGTCCGCGCAGTTGATGCAGTTGCGCGAGGCCGAACTTGTCCGAGCGATGAATCAGGATCGTGTTCGCGCTCGGCACGTCGATGCCGGTTTCGATAATCGTCGTGCACAGCAACACGTTCGCGCGTTGCGCGACGAAGTCACGCATCACGCGTTCGAGTTCGCGCTCGTGCATCTGCCCGTGTGCGACCGCGATGCGTGCTTCGGGGACGAGCGCTTCGAGCATTTGCCGGCGATTCTCGATCGTCTCGACTTCGTTGTGCAGGAAGTACACCTGGCCGCCGCGTTTCAGTTCGCGCAACATCGCTTCGCGAATCACGCTTTCTTCCTCGCGACGCACGAACGTTTTGATCGCCAGACGCTTTTGCGGCGCGGTCGCGATAACAGAAAAGTCGCGCAGGCCTTCGAGCGCCATGCCGAGCGTACGCGGGATCGGCGTGGCGGTGAGCGTGAGAACATCCACTTCCGCGCGCAATGCCTTGAGCGCCTCTTTCTGCCGCACGCCGAAGCGATGTTCCTCGTCGATGATCACGAGTCCGAGCCGCTTGAACTGCACGTCCGACGACAGCAGCTTGTGTGTGCCGATCACAATGTCGACGCTGCCTTCGTTGATCTGCTGGATCGCCGCGTTGACTTCCTTGGTCGACTTGAAGCGCGACAGTTCGGCGATTCGCACGGGCCAGTCGGAGAAGCGGTCCGTGAAGGTCTGCGTGTGCTGTTCGGCGAGGAGCGTAGTGGGCGAGAGCAGCGCGACCTGCTTGCCGCCCATGACAGCAATAAACGCCGCGCGCAGCGCAACTTCGGTCTTGCCGAAGCCCACGTCGCCACAAACGAGGCGGTCCATTGGCTTGCCGCTCGTCATGTCGCCGATCACGGCTGCGATCGCCGCGGCCTGGTCGGGCGTTTCCTCGAAGCCAAAGCTCTCGGCGAACTTCACGTAGTCTTTCGGCTCGAGCGCGAACGCGTGGCCCGAGCGGGCGGCGCGGCGCGCGTACAGATTGAGCAGTTCGGCGGCGGTGTCGCGAATCTGCTGCGCGGCCTTGCGTTTGGCCTTTTCCCATTGACCCGAGCCGAGCGAATGCAACGGCGCGCTTTCGGGATCGGCACCGCTGTAGCGCGAAATCACATGCAACTGCGCGACCGGCACGTAGAGCTTGCTGTCGCCGGCGTATTCAAGATGCAGAAACTCGGTCTCGCCTTCGCCGAGGTCCATGGTGACGAGGCCCATATAACGGCCTATGCCGTGCTGCGAGTGCACGACCGGATCGCCCACCTTGAGCTCCGACAGGTCGCGCACCATCGAATCGACGTTGCTCGCCTGTTCCTGGCGGCGGCGACCGGCGCGCCGCGCGAGCGGCCCATAAAGCTCGGTTTCGGTGATGATCGCGATGCCGTCAACGGGGACCGCAAAGCCGTTCGCGAGCGGCGCGACGCCGAGCGAAAAAGGCGCGTCGCCCGTCAACCAGTCCTGGAAGCTGTCGCTCGACGCGGGCTTCAGATGGTTGTCCGCGAGCAGTTGCAACAGCGTTTCGCGCCGACCCGCCGATTCGGCAGCGAACAGGACGCGGTTCGCCGTGGTGTCGAGGTAGGTGCGCAACGCCGATACGGGATCTTCCGCGTGACGGTCGATGGCGAGATTCGGCAGCGGGGTGGACCAGCCGCCGCCCGCGTTGGCCGGCAGCACGAGCCGCGCGAACGGTTTCGCGAGCGTGAAGAAGTCTTCGTCCGACAGGAACAGCCGCTGCGGCTCGAGAATGGGCCGGTCGCGGTCGTGCGACAGGAAGTTGTAGCGCTGCTTGGTGTCGTTGCCAAAGCGCCGGATTGCCGCGTCCAGATCGCCGATGAACGCCAGTTGCGCGCCTTGGGGCAAATAGTGGAACAGCGTGGCGGTGTCGTCGAAGAAAAGCGGCAAATAATATTCGATGCCCGCCGACGGCACGCCGTTACCGATGTCCTTATAGATCGACGCGCGGCTCGGATCGCCTTCGAAGGTCTCGCGCCAGCGGCTGCGAAACGCGGTGCGCGCGGCTTCGTCGAACGGAAACTCGCGGCCAGGCAGCAGGCGCACGTCTTTCACCGGATACAGGCTGCGCTGCGTGTCGGGGTCGAACGCACGGATCGAGTCGACCTGGTCGTCGAACAGGTCGATCCGGTACGGCAACGGCGAACCCATTGGATAAAGGTCGAGCAGCGAGCCGCGCACGCAGTACTCGCCCGGACGCACCACCTGGCTCACGTGTTCGTAGCCGGCCAGCGTGAGCTGGGCTTTGAGCTTCGCCTCGTCGAGGCGCTCGCCCTGGGAGAACGAAAACGTGTAGGCCGCAAGAAACGACGCCGGCGGCATCCGGTACAACGCCGTGGTGGCGGGCACGAGCAGGATGTCGCAACGGCCTTCGCCGAGATCGTGCAGCGTGGCGAGGCGCTCTGAAACGAGATCCTGGTGCGGCGAAAAGGTGTCGTAAGGCAGCGTTTCCCAGTCGGGCAACAGACGCACGCGCGCCTGCGGCGCGAAAAAGCCGATTTCCTGCGACAGGCGCTGCGCGTCCACGGCGCTTTCGCACACGACGGCGAGCAGCGGCACCTTCTCACGGTAGGCGAGATGGTAGCGGGCGATCAGCAGCGCGTCGGACGAGCCGTGCGTGCCGTCGAAGGCGAAACGCTGGCCGGCTTTGACGAGCGCGACGGGCGGGGCGTACTGCGATGATGCGGCGATGTCTGGCATAGAAGAGAAAAGGCGGCCTCGGGCTCACACGGACGGCCAAGTTTACGCGTGTCGGGGCGTGGATGCGAAGGACCTATTATAAAATCCGTCCTTTACTTTGACCTCGCGGCATCCGCACTCGTGACTTCCCGTCTATTTGCCCTGATTCCGTGCGCAGGCACCGGCAGCCGTTCCGGCGCCGCGATGCCCAAACAATATCGCACTGTGGCCGGCCGCGACATGTTGCATTATTCGCTCGCCGCGTTCGACGCCTGCAGTGAGTTTGCACAAACGCTCGTCGCGATCGCGCCTGACGACCAGCACTTCGACGCGCGCCGCTTCGGCGGCTTGCGTTTTGCCGTGCGCCGGTGCGGCGGGGCGTCGCGCCAGGCGTCGGTGCTCAACGGCCTGCATGCGCTCACCGAATTCAACGCGCGCGACGACGACTGGGTGCTCGTGCACGACGCGGCGCGGCCGGGCATCACGCCTCACCTGATCCGCACGCTGACGGGCGCGCTCAGGGACGATGCCGTAGGCGGCATCATGGCGTTGCCGGTTGCGGACACGTTAAAGCGCATCGACAAGGCATCAGCGGACGGACGCATTGCGCGCACCGAATCGCGCGACGGCCTGTGGCAGGCGCAAACGCCGCAGATGTTCCGCATCGGCATGTTGCGCGAAGCGATCTTGCGCGCGCAGGCCGACGGCCACGATCTGACCGACGAAGCGAGCGCAATCGAATGGGCCGGGCATGCGCCGAAGCTGGTGCAAGGCAGCTTGCGAAACTTCAAGGTGACGTATCCAGAAGACTTCGATCTCGCCGAGGCGATTCTGCTGCGCAGTTCGGCATCGTGATGAGTGATTTCATTTTTAGTGAACGGATTTGAGGACTTGACGCAGATGGATTTCAGAATTGGGCAAGGGTATGACGTGCATGCGCTAGTGCCGGGGCGTCCGTTGATTATCGGCGGCGTGACGATTCCGTACGAGCGCGGCTTGCTCGGCCATTCGGATGCCGACGTGCTGTTGCACGCGATCACCGACGCTCTGTTCGGCGCCGCCGCGATGGGCGATATCGGCCGTCATTTCTCCGATACGGATGCGAAGTTCGCCGGCGCCGACAGCCGCGTTTTGCTGCGGGAGTGCGTGGCTCGCGTGAAGGCAGCGGGCTTTGCGATTGCGAACGTGGACAGCAGCGTGGTGGCGCAGGCGCCCAAGCTCGCACCGTATATCGAAGGCATGCGCGCGAACATTGCCGCCGACCTCGGCCTGCCGGCGGACAAGGTCAATGTCAAAGCCAAGACCAATGAGAAGCTTGGCTATCTCGGGCGAGGCGAGGGCATAGAAGCACAAGCCGTGGTGTTGCTGATCAAGGGTTGATGCACCCGTTGGCATTGACGCATCAGGTGGCGCGCGGCGGCGGCTAAGCGCGCCGCTGCGCCGCTGCCCACGGTCAAGGCGAGGCAAACCCGCAAGCCGCTAGCTTATTCAGCGGCAATGCACTGCGCAGCCGCATTGACCACTGCCGCGATGCGGCCCACGTCGCGCAACTGCGTCGCGCTCATGCCTTCGGCGATCAACGTGTCGAAGTGCGACTTCACGCAGAAGTGACACTTGCCGATGATCGAAGCGGCCAGCGCATACATCTCGAAGCGCCGCTTGTCCACGCCGCCATGCGACGCATAGGCGTTCATGCGTAACTGCGCCGGTTGCGATTTCAGGTCCGCGTTCTCCGCCATCTCGACATAC
The DNA here is from genome assembly GCF_052045935.1 of Paraburkholderia sp. 22098. NCBI lineage: Bacteria > Pseudomonadati > Pseudomonadota > Betaproteobacteria > Burkholderiales > Burkholderiaceae > Paraburkholderia > Paraburkholderia sp. 22098. The sequence continues at coordinate 19,715 of NZ_JBQEPV010000013.1, forward strand.
GGATACCAGACGTTGTTCATGCCCATCAACGCGGCGGCCGTCAGCGCGCCGTTCGTCTCTTCAGGAGACAGCACGCCCGCGTTGCGTATTGCGTTGACGATTACGTTGCTTTTGGCGGCGAAAGCGGCGGCCAGCGCGACGCCGACCGCGTCGTTGCCTTCGAGCGACGAACGCGCAATTGTGCCGTCCAGGTTCAGGCGGATGTCTTTCGCGTAGTCGGGTATGAGCGCCTTAATGGAAGACAAGAATTCCATTGTCATCTCCTATCGGGTTGTCGATAAAAAAGCCCGCGGCTTTTTCAAGCGTGGCGGGCTCGGGCCGGCACGGCTTACAGCGTTGCGCCGCCGACTGCGCGGTTGCACGGACAGAGTTCGTCCGTCTGCAAGCCGTCGAGAATACGCAGCACTTCTTCGGGATTACGGCCCACGTTCAGGTTGTTGACCGACACGTGCTGGATCGTGTTGTCCGGATCGACGATGAACGTTGCGCGCAGCGCCACGCCCGCTTCCTTGTCGCGCACGCCGAGCTGGTCGATCAACTCGCCCTTCACGTCGCCGAACGAATAATGGTTCAGCTTGCTCAGATCCTTATGCTCGCGGCGCCACGCGAGCTTCACGAACTCATTGTCGACGCTGCCGCCCAGCAGCACGGCGTCGCGCTCTTCGAAGTCTTTCGCCAGCTTGCCGAACTCGACGATTTCCGTGGGGCACACGAACGTGAAATCCTTCGGGTAGAAGTAGATGATTTTCCACTTGCCCGGGAACGACTGCTCCGTGATTTCTTCGAACGCCGAGGCGCCGTTTTCCTCGTGATTGTTGAAGCCAGGCTTGGCAGCGGTGACGGTGAACGCTTCGAGTTTGTCGCCAACGGTTTTCATGCGAGTGCTCCTTCGTGTGTTGGAAAAAAAGCATGCTGAGGCTACCAGCGCGTCATCACGAGCGCGTGACAGGCTTTTCACTATAGCTCTATTGAACTATCGCCTCAATAGTTTTTTTCTAACGACCCGGATAGTTATTATTCAACGGAGCGGGCATTGAGAGTGCGTGGGTCGTGCGTGGCCGACGTGCGCTGTGACGCGGGCGCCGGCCGCAATTCTCTTACGCGCCCTTGGCAAGGGGAAACTCGATGGTGACTTCGAGACCTGGGCCGGGCGTGCGATTACGCAACCGCAGCGCGCCCCGATAACGGCCGACGAGCCGCTGCACGATCGCCATGCCGAGACCCGTGCCGTTCGCCTGAGTGCGCGCCGAATTCACGCGATAGAAGGGGCGCGTGACGAGCGCCAGTTGATCCTCCGGGATGCCGGGGCCTTCGTCCACCACCGACAGCTCCACGCGTGAATGCGACACACGCGTTTCCAGGATCACGTGCGGGATGCCGTCGCCATCGCTCAAACCATACTTGCGCGCGTTCTCCAGCAGATTGCCGACGACGCGCCGCATATCCGTTTCGTCGGCTTCGATCACCGCCGACGGCGCGAGCCGCGTAATCAGCCGCATGCTGTCCTCGCTTTGCATGCGCGCGGCGAGTTCGCTCGCGATTACGGACAGATCGACGGGTTCCGGCACGCGCTGCACGGGGCGCGCGTAGTCGAGAAAGCGGCCGATGATCATGTCCATCTGCTCGATGTCGTCGACCATTGCGTCTTTGGTGCTTTGGTCCGACGGACTCATTTCCGTTTCGAGCCGCAGCCGCGCGAGCGGCGTGCGCAGGTCGTGGGAAATGCCGGCGAGCATCAGCGCGCGGTCGGCTTCGAGCTGTTCGAGATCCTGAACCATCTGGTTAAAACTGCGATTGGTTTCAGCGGCCACGCCCATGCCACGCTCGGGCAGCGGTTCAGGCGACTGCCCGGAGCCGACCTTGCGCGCGGCCATCGCGAGACGGGCGAACGGGCGATTCACGAGACTCGTGATGAAGGCTGCGCCGAAGAGCGACAGCGCCAGCGCGAACACGCCCCAGCCGGCCCATTGCAGGCCGGTCGCGTTGTCGAGCTGATCGCGGTCGAGCGCGACCCAGTAATCGTCGTCGTCGATCTTGAAGCTGATCCAGACGCCGGGAATGTCGTTGACGCTTTGCGCGATCACCGTGTCGTCGCCGAGCCGGCCGCGAATGTCGTGTTCGATCAGCCGGTTCAGCGACTCGTCGGGCTGGAGCTTGTACTTGTCGGTTGTTTCGCGCGGGTACACGCGCACCCCTTCATTGCTTTCCAGATCTTGCAGCAATGCGCGACGCAGATCGGGATCGGAATAGAGGAGTGCGGTGCGCGTGAGCTTCACGATCGCGACGAGCTGCAACGCCACGCGCTGCGCGCGCGGCTCGCGTTCGATCACCCGGAAGCTCTGGAACCACGCGGCGAGACTCACTGCGATCAACAGCGCGATCAACAGAAAGGTCCGCCAGAAAAGGCCGCCGAACGCGAGCGTCAGGAGGCGCCGGTCGATCCGCATGGGCCCTTCTTCTTATCTGAAAGCAAAAGCAGGAGGTGTGAACAAACTCAGGCTGCGCCGTCGGGAATGAACACGTAACCCAGACCCCAAACGGTCTGGATGAAGCGCGGGCTGCCCGGGTCGGGTTCAATCAGCTTGCGCAGACGGGAAATCTGCACGTCGAGGCTGCGGTCGAACACTTCATACTCGCGGCCGCGAGCCAGTTCCATCAGCTTTTCGCGCGACAGCGGCTGGCGCGGATGACGCGCGAACACCTTGAGCACGGAGAACTCGCCCGTGGTCAGCGGAATTTCCTGGCCGGCCTTGGTGAGCGTCCGGGTGGCGAGATTCAGCGCGAACTCGCCGAACTCGAAGACTTCGGTAGTTTCCGACGGCGCGCCCGGCAGTTCGGACGGCGACTGACGGCGCAACACCGCGTGGATTCGCGCGACGAGTTCACGTGGATTGAAGGGCTTCGGCAGATAGTCGTCCGCACCCATTTCAAGGCCGACGATACGGTCGACGTCTTCGCCCTTGGCCGTCAACATGATGATCGGCGTACGGTCGTTGCTGCCGCGCAGGCGCCGGCAGATGGAAAGGCCGTCCTCGCCCGGCAGCATGAGGTCGAGCACAAGCAGATCGAACCGCTCACGCACCCAGAGCTTGTTCATGGATGGCGCATTCTCGGCTACGTACACATTGAAGCCTTGCTCGCCGAGGTAACGGCGCAGCAGATCGCGCAGTCGCGGATCGTCGTCGACGACGAGGATTTTCGAAGGGTTTTTAGTTTCCATGGTCGGCATCTTAGCGCGATTAGAAAGTGGTGCGCGTTCGCATCATTTATCGAGTTACAGTCAGTTACAAAATTTACCCGCACTGTGGCACGACGTAAAGCGGTGGCAGTTAGACTCCTTTACTGAATGCGGCTGTTCGGTGGATACTTCACTCGACTAAAACCCACGCGCCCGGCTCGTTACCGGGTTTGTCATACGCATTTGAGGTAGCCGGTTGCCGCGCCACGAAGGGAACAACATGAAGGGAGGGGTCTGGCCGAATGTGCGCCTGAGCGTGATTGCACTGGCGGTTGCCGGTTCACTCGCAGGCACATTGGGACCGACGCTCGCCCACGCCCAGCCTTCGGCCGACAGAGCTGCGAGCGAGCGCGCGTCCAGGGCAGGTAACTCAAAGGCAAGCCGTCACAGTTCCATCGTTGAGCGCCCTGCATCAGACGCCATGTTGCGTACCGCAGTTCCCCCTGATCTCGATCAACGTCGGCGTGACGGACATATGACGCCAGACGAACGTCGTTTGTTGAGACAGCATATCGAAGACGCTGTCCGCGAGCTTTACAAACGGTAAACGCTTGGCCTGCGTTGTGGGCGCGGGTTGTTCTCGATCTCGCGTTGCCTCATGTGCCGCTTTATGTGAGCTTGGTCGTTGTCGTTGTCGTTGTCGTTGTCGTTGCCGCTGTCCTGATTCTTTTGCGCTTTCGTTCTGCGCTTCCCGCGCGCTTCTCGTTTGTATCCCGGTTTTTATCAGGCACTTCGCGTTTTGCCCGCTGCGTTCACATGTTATGTGACTAACAGGTGCAGGCAGCCGTCGTTCATTCCTGTCAGTGATCCTGCTCATTGCACGCAAGATGCGTCACGGCAGCAACGGGCGTAGGCTTCGTACACGCATAGATTTCGACCGCAAAGCGCATAGCTTCGCATTGCCGGCCGGCCCAGCTTATCGCCTGAAAAACCGAGCCCGCAACGCAAGAAGTCACCGACGCGAGTACGACATGAAACGACGCAGCTTTCTCTCGATGAGCGCCGCCGCCAGCGCGACTCTATGGCTGCCTCGTGCGGTTCGCGCGCAGCCCGCCGCGTATAGCGCAAGTGAGCTGCCCGCGCTGCGTCCCGGATACGGCAACCTGCTGATCCTTGTCGAGTTGAAGGGCGGCAACGACGGCCTGAACACCGTCATCCCATTTGCCGATCCTGCGTACTACCGGCTTCGCAAGAAGATCGGCATCAAGCGCGAGCAGGTTATCCAACTGGATGGCCGCACGGCCTTGCATCCGTCACTGGAACCGTTAATGCCGCTCTGGCACAGCCGGCAACTGGCGATTATCCAGGGCGTCGGCTACGCGCAGCCCAATCTCTCGCATTTCCGCTCAGTGGAGATATGGGACACCGCTTCCCACGCCGATGAATACCTGCGCGACGGCTGGCTCACTCGCGCGTTCAGAAGCGCCCCGTTGCCAGCGGGGTTTGCTGCAGACGGCGTGGTCATCGGCAGTGTTGAAATGGGACCGCTCGCGAACGGCGCTCGTACGCGGCCTCTTCTGACTCCAATCCAAGGTCCTGGCACCGCAAAAGCCATGACATACGATGGCACGAGGCCGAAGCCAATGCCACGCGCGCCGCAGTTGACGACGGGTTTTCCTTGCAGCGCGTTCGGCGCGTCGATTGAAATTGCAATGCGCATGCTCCAAGCCGACGACATGCCGCGCGCGGCAGCGGGCAAACGCGGCGGCGTCGCGGCGATTCGCCTGACGCTAAACGGCTTCGACACGCATCGAAACCAGCCGTACAGACACCGCACGTTGTTGAAGCAGCTTGCCGAAGGCCTGACAGCGATGAGATCGGCGCTGATCGAACTGGGCCGTTGGAACGACACGCTTGTCATGACTTATAGCGAGTTCGGGCGGCATCCACGAGAAAACGACAGCAACGGTACCGATCACGGCACTTCGGCGCCGCATTTCATGATGGGCGGACGTGTGCTCGGGGGCTTGCACGGTGCACCGCCGGAGCTTGGACGGCTCGATGGTCATGGCAACTTGCCGGTCGCCGTCGACTTCCGCCGGCTCTACGCCACCGTGCTTGCGAAATGGTGGGGGCTCGATGCCGCGGCGATTCTGCGGCAGCAGTTTGCGCCGCTGCCTTTGCTGCGCGTTTGACGACTGACGCGCTCCGCGCCGAACCGGACGCAGGACGACGCGCCGCGTAAATGGCGCGCGGCGGCGCTCACTTTGCGCGCCAGGCGATCCACAGCTTGCGGATCGGCGTCAGCGCGATCCGTTGATGCAACACGTGGTAGCCGTCGCGCTCGATCTCATCGAGCAGCGCGGACGCGAGCGCGCCTTGCGCGAGCAACGTGCGCTGCGAACGGCGTTCGCTAGCGGGAACGGCGGCGAGCGCCGTTCGCACGGCATCGCGAGCGCGCTTCGTCTGAAAGCGCATGAGCTCGGTGAATGCGTCGCTATATTTTCGATTGATCAGGTCCGCGGCTGTCACATTGAAGCGCTGCATTTCGTCAATAGGGATGTAGATGCGGCCGTGACGCGCATCGTTGCCCGTTTCGACCACGAGCTGTGCGAGCAGCAGTGCTTCGCCTAACGGCGCGGACCAATCCGGCGGTTGTGAACCGTCGGCAGACGCCTTGGTCCTCGCGCTGCGCGCCACTAACGAGGCAAAGGTCCCGCCGACCGCCTGCACATAGCGCCGCAAATTCGGATAGTCGAGATAGCGCGCCTGGTCGAGATCCATCTCAAAGCCGCTTAATAGCGCCTGCAGCGCCGGGTATTCGGCCTTCACGTCGGGCAGCGAGGCCGCGAGCGCCTTCGAAACAGGGTGCGTGGGCGTGCCCGCAGCAAGCGCGGCCAGTTCGTTCTGCCACCATGCAAGCTTGGTGCGGCCAATGGCCGGATCGCTGACTTCCTTGACCGTTTCCTCGAACTCGCGGCGCAGTGCGAACAGGGCGGTCAAGCGCGGCTGACTGGCTGCGGGAGCTTGCCGAAGCGCGTAGTAAGTGCTCGATCCTGGCGGCGCCGCTTTTTGCTGGCAATATTCGTCGAAATTCACGGATTGGAATGTGGGGAAGGGCAGGCGAAGAGGGCACGGCAAGCGCGCACGAAGCCGAAAATTGTAGCATCGGCGGCGTAAGGACAGATGCGCGGCAGTTGCAGACAAGCGCGAATCAATGCGTTAGAATCTCGCGCTTACGCTTTTGGGCGTGCACCTTTGGGTGGCGCGCAAAGCATGCAGGACATCGGGCAAGACGCACAACGCTTGTCCGGCTGCGAGGGTGGCGAAATTGGTAGACGCACCAGGTTTAGGTCCTGACGCCCGCAAGGGTGTAGGGGTTCGAGTCCCCTCCCTCGCACCACTTTTCTGTAGCGCAAAACCCCGTCAAGTCGTTGGACTGGCGGGGTTTTTCGTTTTCAGGCCGCTTGTTTGTGCGCTCAGGCGACCGGCGTTTCCGGCGGCGCCTGGGTGCCCGGCAGGTCGGCTTGCGCGGCGCCTTCCAGAAAGCGTCGAGTCGATTCGAACGCCTGCAACATCTGATCGGGCCAAGGCGTTTGCAGCATGACCGCCTGATGGTTTTCAAATGCCGACGACAACAGCTTTGCCAGTTCCGGCGAGCGTAGATGACGCAGCAGCACACTGACTGCGATTGCCGTCGCCTGGCTCGCGCCGGCCGTCTGGAGTTCCGACGCGGTGAGCGCCGCGATCTGTTTGTTGAGATCCACTAAAACTTTCCTGATTAGATTGAACGATCGACTTGCACGCTGCGCGGGTCGTTGAGCGAATGCGTCTATAACCGGCGCGGCGTCAGATCCCGAATTTTGACACGATTGGTACATTGCGGCGAAGACCGCGTCGCTCGATAGGCGTTGCTGCCGACTTTGACTGCCGGGTGACTACGTCGATTTATCTGAGCTTTTGAATCCGATGATGGCCGCGGGAAGGCGCAAACGTCGGACGCAACGTGTACTCGCATTCGTCGCCTGTGCAATATCGTTGCGCCGGCTACTCGTACTGGGCGCGCAGTCGAATCCGCGTGTTTCGACTGCCCGGTGTTCGCGACATTGTTCCTATGGTTCAATGCCTTGCTGCTGCGTACATTGCGTCATCATTTCGACGCGGCGTACGATAATGCCGCGGTGTGCGCGTCGATTGCGTCGCAGCAGGTGTTTCTGGTCCGCTGCAGAGCGTTCGTCTTCGCGGGTTTGCGGCTCACGAGCCGTGACAGCATCCTGCAGTTGCGTGCGATTGTTTCTACGCCGCTAGTGCTCGTGCCGTTGCTTTGAACGTTTTGCGCAAATCTGACGCAGGACGGCGGGTCGTGGGCGAGTTCGCCGTTGCTCGATGCTCGCTCGAATCTTGTGCAGGCCCTCGCCTTCGCGCTGGCTGCGCTGTGGCTCGTACGGATTCGTCGTCCCGGCGTGCCGCCTTGCGACTATCGGTTGCTTTGCAAGTGTTGACCCGGGCAACCGGCTTGGCTGCTTGAACGCGACGCCGCTGCGCACGCTGCATCATTTGACGGTGGTGCTATACGAACTCGTCGACATGTCGCAGTCGATGCTCGTGCGGGCGTCTGTTTCGGTATTCTGGGCGCAATGCGAACTTGCGGCGATGACTTGGACCACCGGCGCACAAGCCGTGTCGTCTGTTTCATTGGCGGCGCATTGCTCGCCGCGACCGTCGTCAAACTGTTCCTGTTCGACCTGTCGCACGTGACCGGTGTCGGGCGGATCGTATCGTGTTCGTATCGTTTATCGGCGTCGGCGTGATGTTGCTGCTGATCGGCTACTTCTCGTCGTTGCCGCCCACGCGAGTGGTCGGGGAAACTGAACAATGAAGCATTTTCTGAAGGTGACGGCCTGGTGTGTCGCGATCGGATCCGCGTGGGCCGCGGCGCCCGCCTGCGCTGAAGATTTCGCGCGGCACTTTGCGCTGCAGCTCGAAGAGGGCGCCGCCTATTACAGCGTCACGCTGCCGGCCGCCGTCTATAGCGCCAGTCAGCGCAACGATCTCGGCGACGTGCGCGTATTCAACGGCGAGGGCGAGCCTGTGCCGTATTCGCTCGAGGGACCGCGCGAGCCGGCACGCACGCCGCCGACTTTGCGCCCGGCGCGATGGTTTCCGCTGCGCCCGGTGCCGGCGGGCCACACCGGTGCTCCGCTCGGTGTGACGATCGCGGCCGACGGTTCGCTGCACGCCACCGCAGCGCCGCCGGGTCGCGCTCAGCACGACACGGATCTGATCGACGCGGGGGAGGCCTCGCGCGAGGGCCGCGTGAGCGCGCTGGTGATTCGTCTTCGTAACGATAACTATCAGGGGCGGGTGTCGGTCGAATCGAGCGACGACTTGCGGAACTGGCAGCCCGCCGGCGACGCGCAATTGCTCAAGGTCAGCTACAACGGCAGCACGCTGAGCCAGGACCGCGTAGAGCTGAGCGGTGCGCGCGCGCGTTATCTGCGCTTGCGTTGGCTCGACGGCGCGCCGTATCTCGAATCGATGAATGTCGAAGTGCAGGCGACCGGCTCGGGTGGCGCGCAACTCGCGGACAAGCAGCGCGAATGGCGGGAGAACATCGTGGCGCAGGCGGGACCCAAGGCCGGCGAATATTTTTTCTCGACTGGCGGACCGTATCCCATCGACCGTTTGCGCCTTCATTTGCCGCAGCCGAATACGGTGGCGCCTGCCGTCGTCTATTCACGCAGCGCACTCGGCGCGGCGTGGCACGAGGTGTCGAGTGCGACGCTCTTCCGTTTGCATAACGGCGATGTCGAACAGAACAGTCCTTCGCTGCAACTCGCGCCCGACACCGACCGTCACTGGCGTGTGGTCGTGGATACGCGCAACGGCGGGCTTGGAAACGGAGCGTTGAGCATCGCAGCGGGTTGGCGTCCCGCGACGCTGACTTTTGCCGCGCATGGCGCGGCGCCTTTTACGCTCGGTGTGGGCAATGCCGCGGCCGTATCGACGGCCGTTGGGCGCGACGAGCTGCTGAATGGAGCTTCGTCGGCGGTGGCCACGGCGCGCGTCGGCGAACTTCTGGTGCTCGAGCAGAATGCGAATGCGCCGTCGTCGGCGAGTGCCGATGCACACCGCCGCTACATGCTGTGGGCCGCTCTGGTCCTTGCCGTCGGAGCACTTGCGGCCATAGCCTGGCGCCTTGCTCGTAGCGTATCGTCCAGGATGCCGGCGGGTGATGCCGCGGCGGCCGTGCCGGGAGCTGCGGCGAGTGGTTTCGCGAGTACACCTCCTGCTTCGACGGACACTGCACAAGCGGCCAGCGCTCCTGCTCAGAACGCGGCCAATTCAATGACCGGCGGTGTGACGGGCACGACGCAAGGCGAGCATCAACGTGATGGCGGCGCCTGAATCGCACGCTTCCCAATAGTCTGCGACGCGCGGGTCACGGCTGGGTTGGAAGGGCGGGACGTTCACGCACTCATGGTGTGGTTGGCAAACACGAACGTGTCGAAGACATGGTTCGTTACCCCCAGTAGTGCGTGCAACTCATTGGTCAGTTCGAAGCGCGGAGCGTACGCAACTCATGCGTCGCTTTGAATAGCGCAGTGTGTGCAAACAACTCACGGCTCATTCCATGCGCGCGGCGTAACGGGGTTTAAAGCCGCCGCGTGCGATACGTCTGCGCGGCGCAGATCGCGCAGTGCTGGCAACCGCTTTTTATTCGCGGCTCACGTGTCAGGCGCAGTCATCGTTTCGATGACTTTATCGAGCGCTTCGCCAAGAGCGAGCTTCTGTTTCTCGTCAAGGCAGTTGAACAGATCGCCGTTCCACTTACGCGCAATCGGCATGACCCTGCGATACAACGCGCGGCCCTCGGGCGTGAGCGACACGAGCACGACGCGGCCGTCTTCCACACTTGCTTCGCGTTTGACGATCCCCTGTCTGATCAAAGCCTCGGCGGCGCGACTTGCCTGACTCTTGTCCAGATTGGCATGCCTCGCGAGTTCCATGATCGAGAACGGTCCAAACGATCCCACCGACGCGATCACGCGAGCCTCCGGCAGCGTCACGCCGAGCTTGTCCTGGTAACGCTCGCTGATACCACGCTCCGCGAGCTTGTTGAGTACATGCAGACGATATGTGAGGAGCTGTTCCAAGCCGGCTTTGGCGGAGTCCTTCATGGTCTTCCCGTGATGAGTGACGCGGTTGTGGCGCTGTGATTGTTGCCGCAACCATGCCGCCGGGTCAACGCGCGCCGTACTTCAAACGCGTCAGTTGTTCGGCCTCATCCGCCAGGAGACGTGCAGCGTCGCGAATCGCGAATTCAAGCGTGATTGGTCCAGGGGCCGGCGAGAAGCAACCGCTGAAATATTCGGCTAGACGCGGCAGTGCTGCGGAGTCCACGGCGCCTGATAGCAGCGTGGCCGGCACACCTGCAGACTGCGCATGACGGCATGCGATGAAGGGCGCCTTGCCGTGCAGCGTTTGCACGTCGGAGCGTCCTTCGCCGGTGATCAACCAGTTCGCACCTTGCAGTGCCGCGTCGAGGCCGATCTGCCGCGCGACGGTTTCCGCGCCTGGCTCGAACTGCGCGCCGAGCATGTGCAACGCAAAGCCGAGTCCACCTGCGGCGCCCGCGCCGGGAAGGTCGCGAGCCGTGCGCCCGAGCGCTGCTTCCAGCAGATCGGCGAAGCGGGCGAGGGCCGCGTCGATCGTGGCGACCTGCTCCGGGGCGACGCCTTTTTGCGGGCCGAAGACTGCAGTCGCCCCGTGCTCACCGGTCAATGGATTGTCCACATCGGACATGCCGATGAACTGTGTCTGCTCAAGCCGCGCGTCGAGTTGTGAAACGTCGACCCGTGCAACGCGAGCCAGTTGCTCAGGCGTCGGCTCCAGCTGCCGATCTTGAGCGTCGAATAGTTTCAGGCCGAGGCCTGCCAGCAGACCCGCGCCGCCGTCATTGGTGCTGCTGCCGCCAAGTGCGACGAAAAACCGCCGCACTCCTGCGTCGAGCAGCGCGCTGATTGCTTCGCCCATCCCACGCGTATTGCGCGCCTGAACCGGTACGCCCATACCAACCGAGTCCGTGATGCCGACGATCTCCGCCGTTTCCACGATTGCGCTGCCGTCGGCGAGGACGCCTGTCAGTGCTTCGCGCACCGGGCCTGCCGCGCCGCGCACGGTCAGCTTGCGGCGCTCGCCGCCGCTTGTCAGCATTGCGTCGAGCGTGCCTTCGCCGCCGTCCGCCATCGGACAGATGCGTACCTCGGCGTCCGGGCGCGCGCGCTGCACGCCCGACGCGATCGCCTGCGCGACCTGTTCGGCACCAAGCGAGCCTTTGAACGAATCCGGGGCAATGACGACGACAGGCGAGGACGGCGAATTGGGCATGGTGTCTCTGAATGGTTGGAGTAGTACGGTAGTACCGGGCGGGAAAGCCGCTGGCGACGCGGGCTCTTCAGCGCATGCAGCGCAGCCCCGAAGCGCGTTCGCTAGCTTAGCAGCATGGTCGCTTCGACTGAATATGCCGAACGGCATAGCCGGCATTGTCATGCGTCGTGAGGTGTGGTGCACCAGTGCGGGCTCGTCGGGCGGACAGCTTCTTGAGAGAAGCGCAAAACCGCTAAAAAAAGCGCCCGAAACGGCTCTGGATGCCGATAAAAATAGCCGCAACCGTCGAATCCCGGTTAGCCGCGCAAATAGTTTGCTAAAATATTCGGCTCTTTGGACTCAACCGTGCTGCCGGTGGCCTGCAAGCCCGCGGCGCAGGCGCGCAAATGCGGCACGGAGAAGATAACTGAATTCGCTCGAATAATTTTAGGACGATTGAAGCCATGGCTAACGTTGTTGAAAACCTCGGCAAGCTCGAACGCCGCGTAACGATTTCCCTGCCGAAGGATGCCGTGCAGAAGGAAGTGGATTCGCGTATCCGTCAACTCGCGAAGAACGTGCGCATGCCGGGTTTCCGCCCGGGCAAAGTGCCGCTCAAGATGGTGACGCAACAGTATTCGGGCCAGGTGGAAGCTGAAGTGCTGAGCGACAAGGTCGGCAAGGAATTCTTCGACATCAGCCGCGCCGAAAACCTGCGCGTCGCAGGGCAGCCGAGCTTCGCGCCGAAGGCCGACGCTACCGAAGGCGATTACGCCTTCGACGCGACCTTCGAGGTCTATCCGGAAGTGAAGCTGGGCGACGTCGCCACGGCTGAAATCGAGCGCACCACGACGACCATCAGCGAAGCGGAAATCGACCGCACGCTCGAAATCCTGCGCAAGCAGCGCGTGCATTTCCACGCTCGCGGCGAAGCCGGCGAGCATGGCGACGGCGGCGGTGACACGGCGGCCAAGGAAGGCGATCGCGTGTCGGTCGACTTCGTCGGCAAAATCGACGGTGAAGTATTCCAGGGCGGCAGCGCCGAAGACTTCGCATTCGTGCTGGGCGAAGGCCGCATGTTGCCTGAATTCGAAAAGGCAGCTACGGGCCTGAAGGTCGGCGAAACGAAGGAATTCGATCTGGCGTTCCCGGCCGATTATCACGGCAAGGACGTAGCCGGCAAGACCGCGCAATTCACGATCACCATGAAGAAGATCGAGTGGCCGCACCTGCCGGAAATCGACGCGGAATTCGCGAAGTCGCTCGGCATTGAAGACGGCGACCTGACCAAGATGCGCGCCGAGATCAAAGACAATCTGGAGCGTGAAGCGAAGCGCCGCACGCAAGCCATCGTCAAGAATCAGGTCATGGACGCGCTGCTGAAGATTTCGGAACTCGACGTGCCGAACGCACTGATCGAGCAGGACCAGGAGCGTCTCGTCGCAATGGCGCGTCAGGATCTGGAGCAGCGCGGCGTGCCGAACGCTAAAGATGCGCCGATTCCTGCCGCTATGTTTAAGGAACAGGCCGAGCGCCGCGTCAAGCTGGGTCTCGTGCTGGCAGAGCTGGTGAAGGCTAACGACCTGCAGGCAAAGCCGGAGCAGATCCGCGCAGAAGTCGACGAATTCGCGAAAAGCTACGAAGACCCGAAGGAAGTCGTCCGCTGGTATTATTCGAACCAGCAACGTCTTGCTGAAATGGAAGCGTACGTCGTTGAAGCGAACGTCGTCGAATTCGTGCTGAGCAAGGCCAAGGTGACGGACAAGGAAGTGAGCTTCGAAGAACTGGCAAGCGCAACGGCGCAAGCGTAAGCGTCGCTGCAACGGCGTGCCGGCTGTCGGAGCGACGGCCCGCACGCCGTTTTTTTGTGCTGTTTTTGTGCGGTTTGTGTGCACTTGAATACGAGCTGGTCGACCACACCTGTCTAGCATCAAATATTTAGAATATTTCCAGACAAGGATCCATTGCATGACCTTTCGCGCCCAAATGCTGGACACGTTGACCTCCCAGTCGTCCCGGGATCTCGAAGCGCAGGCGCTCGGACTGGTGCCGATCGTCGTGGAAACGAGCGGCCGGGGCGAGCGCTCGTATGACATCTACTCGCGTCTGCTGAAGGAACGCATTGTGTTCCTGGTGGGCGAGGTGAACGACCAGACGGCCAACCTTGTGGTCGCGCAAATGCTGTTTCTGGAAAGCGAGAATCCCGACAAGGACATCTATTTCTATATCAACAGCCCGGGCGGCTCGGTGTCGGCCGGCATGGCGATTTACGATACGATGCAGTTCATCAAGCCGGACGTTTCCACGCTGTGCATGGGACTGGCGGCGAGCATGGGCGCGTTCCTGCTTGCAGCAGGCGCAAAGGGCAAGCGCTTCGCGCTGCCGAATTCGCGCGTAATGATTCACCAGCCGCTGGGCGGCGCCCGCGGTCAGGCGTCGGACATCGAAATTCAGGCGCGCGAAATTCTGTACCTGAAGGAGCGACTCAATCATCTGCTGGCGCACCACACCGGCCAACCCGTCGAGCGCATTGCACGCGACACCGACCGTGACAATTTCATGTCCGGCGACGACGCGCAAGCCTACGGTCTGGTCGATCAGGTAGCCCACAAACGTCCTTGACCGGGTGGGATTTGCGCTAAATCGGGGCAAATCCCGCGTCTGATCGGTTGTGAAATAATTAAGACTCGTCCGAGCGCCTGCGGCAAACGCCGTCACATTGCTCAACCCAGCCGCGCCCAACTGCGAGGCTGGGGCAAACGGCGTATTATGTAATCGAGTGTCCGGAGGCTCACACATCTATGGCGGACAAGAAAGGTTCTAACAGCGAAAAGCTGTTGTATTGCTCGTTTTGCGGCAAGAGCCAGCATGAGGTTAAAAAACTGATTGCCGGCCCGTCGGTGTTCATCTGTGATGAATGTATCGACCTGTGCAACGAAATCATTCGCGATGAAGCAGCAGGCGCGGGTATCGAGGCGGGCTTGTCCAAGTCCGATCTGCCGAGTCCGCAGGAAATCCGTGAAATCCTTGACCAGTATGTGATTGGTCAGGAACGCGCGAAGAAAATTCTCGCGGTTGCTGTGTACAACCACTACAAGCGCCTGAAGCATCTCGACAAGAAGGACGAGATCGAGCTGTCCAAGAGCAACATCCTGCTGATCGGCCCGACCGGTTCGGGCAAGACCTTGCTCGCGCAAACGCTCGCGCGGCTTCTGAACGTTCCCTTTGTCATTGCAGACGCAACTACGCTGACTGAGGCGGGTTACGTGGGCGAAGATGTCGAGAACATCATTCAGAAACTGCTGCAGAACTGCAACTACGAAGTCGACAAGGCCCAGCGCGGCATTGTCTATATCGACGAAATCGACAAGATCAGCCGGAAGTCGGACAACCCGTCCATCACCCGCGACGTGTCGGGCGAGGGCGTGCAACAGGCGCTGCTCAAGCTGGTTGAAGGCACGATGGCGTCGGTGCCCCCGCAAGGAGGCCGCAAGCATCCGAATCAGGACTTCATTCAGGTCGACACCACGAACATCCTGTTCATCTGCGGTGGCGCGTTCGACGGCCTTGAAAAAGTCATCGTCGATCGTACTGAAAAGACCGGCATCGGCTTTGGCGCAAGCGTGAAGAGCAAGCAGGACCGCGACGCCGGCGAAGTGCTGCGTGAAGTGGAACCGGAAGATCTGATCAAGTTCGGTCTGATCCCGGAACTGATCGGCCGTCTGCCGGTGGTGGCCACGCTCGGCAAGCTCGACGAAGCCGCGCTGATGAAAATTCTCGTTGAACCGAAGAACGCGCTCGTGAAGCAGTACCACAAGTTGTTCAACATGGAACGCGTCGAGCTCGAAATTCGCCCGGCTGCGCTGCAGGCCGTGGCGCGTAAGGCGATTCGTCGCAAGACGGGTGCGCGCGGGCTGCGCTCCATCCTGGAACAGGCGTTGCTTGACGTGATGTACGACCTGCCGCAAATGAAAGGCGTGAGCAAGGTCATCATCGACGACAATGTGATTGACGGCGACGGCAAACCCTTACTGATCTACGAAGACGCGCCTAAAGTCGCGGGTTCGAACTGATCGGCTTCGGGTACTGCAAAAAGCCGTTCATGGCGACGTGAACGGCTTTTTCGTTTATCGTGTGGTCAGAATGGTTGTTTTCACAATGGAGTCACTGAACCTTCGGAGTCACTGAACTTTTCCCACACGCGGAGGCCTTGCAATAGTTTCTGCTGGCCTCACCTATCGAACGAACTGATTCCACTCATGGGGAAATGAAATGTCAGGAACCCAACTCCTCCCGCAGGAACGCATTACGCTCCCGCTGCTCCCGCTGCGCGACGTAGTCGTTTTCCCGCACATGGTGATTCCGCTCTTCGTAGGCCGCCCGAAGTCGATCAAGGCTCTCGAAGCAGCGATGGAAGGCGGCAAGCACATCATGCTCGTCGCCCAGAAAACGGCTGCTAAAGATGAGCCGACCGAAAAGGACATGTACGAAGTAGGGTGTATCGCCAACATCCTCCAAATGCTGAAGCTGCCGGATGGCACCGTCAAGGTGCTCGTCGAGGGCTTGCAGCGCGCGAAAACGCTTTCCATCGAAGAACAGGAAACGCAGTTCTCGTGCGAAGTCATGCCGCTCGAACCCGACCACGCCGACAGCGCTGAAACCGAAGCGCTGCGCCGCGCGATCGTGTCGCAGTTCGATCAGTATGTGAAGCTGAACAAGAAGATCCCGCCTGAGATCCTGACGTCGCTGTCGGGTATCGACGAAGCAGGTCGTCTGGCCGACACGATCGCGGCGCATCTGCCGCTCAAGCTCGACCAGAAGCAGCACATCCTCGAAATGTTCCCGGTTATCGAGCGACTCGAGCATCTGCTCGCGCAACTCGAAGCCGAGATCGACATCCTGCAGGTTGAAAAGCGCATCCGTGGGCGTGTGAAACGCCAGATGGAGAAGAGCCAGCGCGAGTACTACCTGAACGAGCAGGTCAAGGCGATCCAGAAGGAACTCGGCGAAGGCGAAGAAGGTGCGGACCTCGAAGAACTCGAGAAGCGCATCACGGCTGCCCGCATGCCGAAGGAAGCCAAGAAGAAGGCCGACGCCGAGCTGAAGAAGCTCAAGCTGATGTCGCCGATGTCGGCCGAAGCGACGGTCGTGCGCAACTATATCGATACGCTGATCGGCTTGCCGTGGCGCAAGAAGAGCAAGGTCAACAACGACCTCTCGAATGCGGAACGCGTGCTCGACGAAGACCACTTCGGTCTCGAGAAAGTGAAGGAACGCATTCTCGAGTATCTCGCGGTCCAGCAACGTGTCGACAAGGTGAAAGCGCCGATTCTGTGCCTCGTCGGGCCTCCGGGTGTCGGTAAGACGTCGCTGGGCCAGTCGATCGCTCGCGCTACGAACCGCAAGTTCGTGCGTATGGCGCTCGGTGGCGTACGTGACGAAGCCGAGATTCGCGGTCACCGTCGTACGTATATCGGTTCCATGCCGGGCAAGATTCTGCAAAGCCTGACCAAGGTCGGCGTGCGCAATCCGCTCTTCCTGCTCGACGAAGTCGACAAGATGGGTCAGGATTTCCGCGGTGATCCGTCGTCGGCGTTGCTCGAAGTGCTCGATCCGGAACAGAACCATACGTTCGCCGATCACTACGTCGAAGTGGACTTCGATCTGTCGGACGTGATGTTCGTGGCGACGTCGAACTCGCTGAACATTCCGCCGCCGCTGCTCGACCGGATGGAAGTGATCCGTCTGTCGGGTTACACCGAAGACGAAAAGGTCAGCATTGCGCAACGTTATCTTTTGCCGAAGCAGAAGAAGAACAACGGCCTCAAGGATGGCGAGGTCGATGTGACGGAAACCGCGATCCGCGACATCATTCGTTACTACACGCGTGAAGCGGGCGTGCGTTCGCTCGAGCGTGAAGTGTCGAAGATCTGCCGCAAGGTCGTGAAGATGCTTCTGCTGAAGAAGGCGGAAGGCGCGGTGAAGGTCGACGGCAGCAACCTCGATACGTTCCTCGGCGTGCGCAAGTACGACTTCGGTCTGGCCGCGAAGGAAAATCAGGTTGGCCAGGTCACGGGTCTCGCGTGGACGGAAGTGGGCGGCGATCTGCTGACCATCGAAGCCGCCGTGATGCCGGGTAAGGGTAATGTGATCCGCACAGGTTCGCTGGGCGACGTGATGAAGGAATCCGTCGAAGCAGCGCGCTCGGTGGTCCGCTCGCGGTCGCGTCGTCTTGGCGTCAAGGACGAAGCTTTCGAGAAGCAGGACATTCACATCCACGTACCTGAAGGCGCAACGCCGAAAGACGGTCCTTCGGCTGGTATCGCGATGACGACTGCGCTGGTGTCGGTGCTGACCGGTATTCCGGTGCGAGCTGACGTCGCGATGACAGGCGAAATCACGTTGCGTGGCGAAGTGCTGCCGATCGGCGGTCTGAAAGAGAAGCTGCTGGCGGCGCATCGCGGCGGCATCAAGCTGGTGCTGATCCCGGAAGAAAACGTCAAGGACTTGACGGAGATTCCGGACAACGTGAAGAACGCGATCGAAATCGTGCCGGTCCGCTGGATCGACAAGGTGCTCGAACTTGCGCTCGAACGTGTGCCGTCGCCGTTGCCGGAAGAAGAGCCGAAGCCGGCCTCGCCCGTCGCGGCTGAGCCGGGCAAAGACTCCGGCGCTACGGATGTCGTGAAGCACTAAGCTTTCAGCAAGATACTTGCTGTGCAAGAAAGAACCCGCGGCCCGAACGGCCGCGGGTTTTTTTATTGCCGCACGCTTCGGAAGACACCTGCAACAACGCGCCTCGTGACCGCGGAAAAATCTATGTGAATTGCGGACACAATACTCGTTGCGCGCGCATCTAATGCATCCGTTATCGGCATTTGCGTCGCGTGACAAAGAGATCATCGGAATACGCCAAAATCAGGCTCAATCCCGGTTGACACGTGGGTTTCGGCCAATTCTAATGACTCGGCCCGGCATTACCGCCGGCTAGACGATGTCAGGCGCTGCAGAGCGCCGTTTCGGTTCTAAAAACATTCTCGGGGGTAGGGATGAACAAGACGGAATTGATCGATCACATTGCGCAGCAAGCGGAGATTTCGAAGGCTGCGGCCGGACGCGCGCTCGACGCCGTGATCGGCGGTGTGAAAGGCACGTTGAAGAAAGGCGGTTCGGTGACGCTGGTTGGTTTCGGCACGTTTGCCGTCGGCAAGCGCACGGCGCGCACAGGGCGCAATCCGCGCACCGGCGATGCGATCAAAATCAAAGCTGCCAAGGTGCCGAAATTTAGGCCTGGCAAAGCGCTAAAGGATGCGCTAAACTAATGGGCTTGCTGCTTGAGGAATTGCAGGTTCGTCAGAAAGAAGGGCGGCGAATCTGAATAACGGTTGCTCGGTTCGATGGTTGTTCAATCGGGCGCGAGGCGGACCATTCAGGCAGTAATAGCGGAAGCACAAGAATCATGAAGCCGGGTGCTTAGCTCAGTTGGTAGAGCGGCGCCCTTACAAGGCGTAGGTCGGGAGTTCGAGCCTCTCAGCACCCACCAGTTTCTGATTCTCTTAAAGTGTTTCTGAGTAGTGACGCAGTGAAAGCGCAGTATAAGGAGTGGTAGTTCAGTCGGTTAGAATACCGGCCTGTCACGCCGGGGGGCGCGGGTTCGAGTCCCGTCCACTCCGCCAGTATCCTCGAAAGGCGAACTCCGGTTCGCCTTTTTTATTGCCCGCTGTTGTAAGATCGGGCGTTCTGTTTTTGGCACTCACGCATGCTCGATTTTTTCCGCAATCACAAACGCCTGATGATGTTTATGCTCATCCTCGTCATTGTGCCGGGGCTGGGTTTTGTGGGTATTCAGGGCTTTCGCGGCTTCTTTGACGAAAGTGCAAACGTCGCAAGCGTCAACGGTCACAAGATCACGCGCGCAGAATACGATAATGCGATGCGTCAACAGCTTGACCGCGCCCGTCAGATGCTCGGTGCGCAATTCGACATGAAGGCGTTCGATACGCCGCAACGCCGCAGCGAGATGCTCGACGGCCTGATTGAACAACGCGTGCTCGCCGATGAAACGCAGCGCCTGCACCTGACCGCATCCGACGACGCCGTGCGCCGCACGCTGCTCAACGATCCGGTGATCTCGTCGCTGAAGAACCCAGACGGCTCGATCGACGTCGACCGGTACAAGCAACTGCTTGCCATGCAGGGCATGACGCCCGACCAGTACGACGAGCGCGTACGTTACAGCATCGCTACTCAACAATTGCCCGCCAGCATTCAGGGCAGCGCGTTCACGTCTAAAACGCTTGCTCAGCATCTGACCGAACTCGCCGAGCAGCAGCGTGAAGTGCAGGGCATTGCCTTCCACCCGCGCGACTATGCGGCGAAGGTGCAGCCCACCGACGCGCAGTTGCAGGCGTACTACGACGCACACCGTAACGAATTCGCCACGCCGGCCACGGCGACCATTCAGTATCTGGTGATGTCGCCGGCCACGCTCGCCGCGTCGGTGCAGCCGAGCGACGCCGACCTGAAGAAGTATTACGACGACAACATCGCGCACTACCGCACCGAAGGTCAGGTACGCGCCAGCCACATTCTGATCACCGCGCCGAAAGACGCGAGCGCGGCCGACAAGGCCAAGGCGAAGCAGAAGGCTGAAGAGTTGCTCGCACAGATCAAGGCGCATCCTGAACAATTCGCTCAGATCGCGCAACAGAACTCGCAGGATCCCGGCTCGGCATCAAAGGGCGGCGATCTCGGTTACTTCGGGCGCGGCATGATCGCAGGCGGTCAGGCGTTCGACGACGCCGTCTTCGCTCTGAAGAAGGATGAAGTCAGCGGCATCGTGCAAACGGACTTCGGCTATCACATTGTCAAGGTCACCGACGTGAAGCCCGCCGTCACCAAGCCTTTTGACGAAGTGAAAGACCAGATCTCAAGAGACCTGAAAACGCAGCTGGCGAGCAAGGCATTCAGCGACGACTCCGAAGGTTTCACGTCGATCGTCTATGAGAAGGCAAAGAGCCTGCAACCTGCCGCCGACAAGTACAAGCTGCAGTTGCAGACGGCCACGGTCACTCCGCAGCCCGATCCGAAGCTGCCGCCCGACAGTCCGCTGAACAACGTGAAGTTCCTCGCCGCCGTTTTCGCGAACGACGCAGCCGTGGCACGCAACAACACGCAGGCAATCGACGTGGGCTCAAACACGCTGATCGCGGCACGCGTTACCGACTACAAGGCCGCGGCTGTGCCGGCGCTCGACGCAATCAAGGACCTGGTGCGTCAGAAGGTCATCGCGGCTCAGTCGAACGAAGCCGCGCACAAAGACGGCATCGCGAAGCTTGCGGAGTTCGAGAAGTCGAAGGCGACCACGGGTTTCTCGTCGCCGTTGAAAGTGTCGCGCAACGACGCGCAAGGCGTGCCTCCCGCTGCGCTCAGCGCAATCTACAAGGCCGATGCGCAAAAACTGCCGGCATACGTGGGCGTTGATCTCGGTGACGACGGTTATGCCATCTATCGTGTGAACTCCGTCGTCGCTGGCACGCCGGTGGAACCGCAGCGTCTGGCCGCGGCGCAGCAGCAGATCGCGCAGGTAGAGTCGCAGTCCGAAGTGGAGGCCTACGTTCAGGCGTTGCGTGCCCGGTCGAAAGTAAAACTGTACGGCTCGCTCGAGAGCAGCAACGCGCAGGCAAGCGACGAGTAAGCTTTCCAGCGAACGCCCGTTTGCGCGTCGGTGTTCGCGGCGCGCCTTACGTGCACCTCTCGACTCGCAACGAATCCATACAAGTCGCGCTCAACGCACGAACGCAAAAAAGCCCCGCAAATGCGGGGCTTTTTCACTTTTTGAATCTGACTCGATCGGTCATTCGGCGAATTCGAAGTTCACCGAACGATTGCGTCGATCAGAGGGTGATCATGGTCAGAGGCATGAACTGATCGCGCTGGTGGCGTCGCTGCCCGCTGCTCCGTTCGCGCGGAAGCCGACCCACGAGCCCTTGCCAGAGTACGAAGGACGCACCACAGCGGCCGCGCCGTTGGGCGGTTGCTGGCCCGGCACATACACGTCTACAGCCTGATCGTTGGCCAAGGTGTCTTGCGACACGACTTGTTGTTGGGAGCCGTCTGCCCATTTTTGCGCGATGCAGGTCGCAACGGCCTTCGGCGGTTGCTGGCTTTGTCCGACGGACTGAACGCCAGCCGGCGGTTGAGCAGCGCAGGCGGAAATTGCCACGGTCAAAGCGATTAACGGTAAGTATTTCACGTTATCTCCTCATAAGTCGCTCGGTATCGAGCCGGGTCCACGGGATTGCGCAAGCATGAGATCAAGCTCGCGGATCCGTGTTCCGCGTAGTTCCGGAAACAAGCCGACAGCAGCCTTTCAGTGCGACGAACTTGTACGAAGGAGTGGCTTGACAGCGGGCCACACGTTGTTGAGTAGCACTGGCTGTGCCTGCTGCGTCGGATGAATCTGATCCGCCTGGAACATATCGGGCTTATCGGCAATGCCGGCAAGCAGGAACGGCACTAGCGGCACGTTGAGTTGCTTGGCGAGTTGGCCGTATAGACCATGGAACTTTTGCGTATAGTCCGGGCCGTAGTTAGGCGGTACGTACATGCCCACGAGCACGACCTTCGCGTGAGCCTGCTGAGCCTGCTCGATGATCGTGCGCAGATTATCTTCAGTTGTTGAAAGCGGCACGCCACGCAATGCATCGTTGGCACCCAGTTCGACGATCACGATACTGGGCTTCAGGCGTTGCATCAGCGCAGGCAAGCGGGCTCGCCCGCCGCTCGTCGTATCGCCGCTAATGCTTGCATTGGCGACGCTATAATCGATTCGCTCCTGGGTGAGTCGCTGGCGCATCAACGCGACCCAGCCAGTGTCGCGGGGCAGGCCGTATTCGGCGGAGATGCTATCGCCAAGCACGACGATCACCGGTTTAGCCGCTTCGGGCGCATTGGCTGCGCGAACCGCGAAGGTCGTCGAAAAAAGGGCGGCCGCCACTATGACCGAGCCCCTGGCCACCGAGCTCGTTGCCGAAGTCAGTGCATTCGCGCGAAGCTTCATGGCGCGCACTTTCAACCTACGCTTCACTATGCTAAACAAAACTGATCCAGTCATTGAAGTGCGGGGTTTGTGCAAGAAGGTTAAGGATGCGACGGGCGAATTGACCATTCTCGACAACATCGATCTGGCTATCGAAGCAGGCAGCAGTGTCGCGATAGTCGGCGCATCCGGGTCGGGCAAGTCTACGCTGCTTGGACTGCTCGCAGGATTGGACAGCGCGAGTTCGGGCTCGGTTCGGCTACTCGGACGCGAGCTCACCACATTGAACGAAGACGAGCGCGCGGCATTGCGCAGCGGCTCGGTCGGGTTCGTGTTCCAGTCGTTCCAGTTAATGCCGCATTTGACGGCGCTCGAAAACGTCACGTTGCCGCTCGAATTGCAAGGCGGCATCGGTACACGTGAAGCCGCGCTGCGTGCGCGCGGGCTGCTCGAACAGGTTGGGCTCGGTCAGCGCACCAGTCATTATCCGAAGCTGCTGTCGGGCGGTGAGCAGCAACGCGTCGCACTGGCGCGCGCGTTCGTGACGCATCCGGCCATTCTCTTCGCCGATGAACCGACGGGCAGTCTCGACGCCGCGACCGGCCACGCAGTAATCGACCTGATGTTCCAGATGAATCGCGCGAACGGTGCAACGCTGATTCTCGTCACGCACGACGTGGAACTGGCGCGCCGCTGCGATACGACCGTAACGATAGAAGCGGGGCGTCTCGCCTGACGCACAGGCTCGGTCAGGATTAGACATACACCGACGCAAAAAAGCGGGCCACAAGTGGCCCGCCCCGTACTTCGATCTGCACTTCGCCCTGTACTTCATTCAGCGCCAAACGCTGCACGCCGCCGGTTATACCGCCAACCGGCGTTCAAGTGTCAACGCTTCAAAGCGGCGCGCGCCCTTGCGATCAACGCGGAGGTCGACGAATCGTGCTTCTTTTCGTCGACGCTTGCGGCCGTCAGGTCGGCCTCGACCACCTTGCCGAGAATCTTGCCTAGCTCGACGCCCCATTGATCGAACGGATTGATGTTCCATACCGACGCCTGTACGAGAACCTTGTGCTCGTACAGCGCGATCAGCGCGCCGAGTGAACGCGCCGTGAGCGCTTCGACCAGCAGCGTGGTGGTCGGCCGGTTGCCCGGAAACACGAGGTGCGGCGCCAGTTCCGGCTTGTCGGGACCGGCGACCTTTTTCGCTTCTTCGAGCGTGCGGCCGAGCATCAATGCTTCGCTTTGCGCGAAGCAGTTGGCGAGCAGCTTCGGATGATGGCTCACGAGCGGATGCTCTGGCGTCAGCACCGCAATGAAGTCGATCGGGACGATGGTCGGACCTTGATGCAGCATCTGGAAGAACGCATGCTGACCGTTCGTACCCGGCTCGCCCCACGTTACCGCGGAGGTCGGATAGTCGACCATTGCGCCGTCGAGACGCGCCGATTTGCCGTTGCTCTCCATTTCCAGCTGTTGCAGATACGACGGCAGGAAGTGCAGCGCCTCCGAGTACGGCGCGACGAGATAGCTCTGCGAGCCGAAGAAGTTGCGATACCAGATGCCGATCATGCCCAGCAGCACCGGCAAATTCTTTTCGAGCGGCGCGGTGCGGAAATGCTCGTCCATTTCGTTCGCGCCCGCCAGCAGCTCGCCGAACTGCTGCGGCCCGACCGCGATCATGATCGACAGACCGACCGCCGACCACAGCGAATATCGGCCGCCTACCCAGTCCCACATCTCGAACACGTTCTCTTTCGCGATGCCGAACTTGACGACTTCCGAAGGATTCGCCGACACACCGACGAAGTGCTTCTCCAGCGCATTTTCCGGGCAGCCCTTTTCCGTGAACCAGTCACGCAGCGAACGCGCATTGGTCATGGTTTCGAGCGTCGTGAACGTCTTCGAAACGATGATGGCCAGCGTCTCTTCGGGGTCGATCTGCTGCATCACGTTGTAGAGATCGGCACCGTCGACATTCGACACGAAGTGCGTGGTGATTTCCGGCGTGGCCAGATGATGCAGCGCGTGCACGACCATCTTCGGCCCGAGGTCCGAGCCGCCGATGCCGATGTTCACCACGTGGCGAATGCGCTTGCCCGTGTAGCCGGTCCAGGCGCCGCTTCTCACCTGATCGGCGAATGCGGCCATTTTCGCGCGTTCGGCCTGCACCTGCTGATGGAACGGCGCGTTGGGGTTGCTCGCTCGCAGCGCGGTGTGCAACGCGGCACGGCCTTCGGTGGGATTGACGACTTCGCCCGCGAACATCGCGTCGCGACGTTTCTCGACGCCGGCTTCGCGCGCGAGTTGCACGAGCAGCTTCAGGGTTTCGTCGGTAATGCGGTTCTTCGAGAAGTCGGCGGCGATGCCGCCGCCCGCGAACGCAAAGCGCTCGGCACGGGTCGGCGCGGGGTCATTCCCGGGAGCGAACCAGTCGCGCAGATGTGCATCGCGGATCTGCTCGTAGTGCGTTTGCAGAGAGGACCAGGAGGGGAGCGAATTCTGGGTCATAGCGTCCGTCTAACCAAGGGGCACAAAGAAAGGCGCGCGCGAGGCGCCGCCGAGGATGATGCAACGATGCTGTTAGAGCGAGGCAGCACGAAGGCAGCACGACCGCGTTCGCGGTGAGTCTTGAGCGCCCACGCAGTCATGAACGCCGGTTGACTCCGCCGCGTTTTGCGAGTGGCTCGCTACGAACCGCCACGCCGTCAGGCAGTATGCGCGCAGCAAGCGCGCTCAGTTCGCGTGCGGTCCGAACGCGGCCACGGGTTCGACCGGTCAGCGCAGTTGCTCACGCACTCCTCACTCGATTACTCAGTATAACGGCGTTGCGTGACAGGCGGCAGCGCTTTGACACAAGCCGCTCCGGAAGCCAGCGACCCGATTCACCCACGATTCACCCACGATTCACCCAATATCGCGCCATATCGCTCGGTACCCTACATCACGATTGCGCCGATGGATAAAACATGCGGTTCAACAAGCTGCGCACCATCGGCGCAAGTTCGCCAGCCGTGAGGCCGGCGGGACCGTGGCCTTGCGCGCTCAGCGTGTCGGCGGCGAGGCCGTGCAGGTAGACGCCGGCCAACGCCGCCTCGTAGCCCGGCAAGTGCTGCGCGAGCAAAGCGCCGATCATGCCGCCGAGAACGTCGCCGGTACCGCCCGTCGCGAGCGCGGCATTTCCGGTGGGGTTGATCGTGAGACGGCCGTCGGGGGCCGCGATGACCGTGCCGGTGCCCTTGAGCACCACCACACTGGCAAAGCGCGCGGCGAGAGCCCGCGCGGCGGCGAGGCGGTCGCGCTGCACGCGGACCACCTCGGTGCCAAGAAGGCGTGCGGCTTCGAGCGGGTGCGGCGTGAGCACGCAGGGATCGCCCTGCACGCCTCGCGCGGTAACGGCCACGGCCAACGTGGAGTCTTTCGAAATCAGATTGAGCGCGTCAGCGTCCAGGAGCTTCGGCACATCCAGTTGCAGCACATCGTGCAACACCCGCGTGGCGCGCTCGCCGTGGCCCATGCCGCAGCCGAGCGCCAGCGCATCCATCTTGTCGAGCGGCAATTCGTCGACGGCATGCAACATCAGTTCGGGATGCGGCGGGTCGTAGGGCGGGGCGCCGGCGCCGAGCAGCGCGACGTGGACCTTGCCCGCGCCGGTGTAGAGCGCCGCGCGCGACGCGAGAATCGGTGCGCCGCACATGCCCGTGTCGCCGCCAACCACGGCGAGGCTGCCGAACGTGCCCTTATTGGTCGCGAAATCGCGCGGCGGCAGGAACGAGCCAAAGAGTTCGGGCGCGTTCAGTTGCACCGCCGTGCGCGCGCTGCAATCGACGCCGATCGGCGCGACCGTCACCGAGCCGGCGAGATCGCGGCCTTGCGCCGTGAAAAGTCCCGGCTTGCCGGCGATGAAGGTAACTGTGTGGGTTGCGCGCACGGCTGCGTTGCCGTCGCCGTCACCGACGATCGTGCCCGTGTCGCTGTCGAGGCCGCTCGGCACGTCGAGCGCCAGCACGCCGCCTGTGTGCGGCCGGCTTTGGGCGCGTTGCGAGAGGTGCCGCGCGGTCGCGGCGAACACGCCTTCCAGTGGCCGCGCGAGGCCAATGCCGAACATGCCGTCGACGAGCCACGTGTAGCCGTCGAGCGAGGCGGGCGGCGCGGTGGCGATCGCGACGCCGGATGCGCGTGCCGTCGCGAGCGCCCAGCGGGCGTCGTCCGGTTTCACTTCCACCGGCATGCACAATTCGACGGCGATGCCGGCCTTGTGCAGCTCCGCCGCCAGAATCAGCGCGTCGCCGCCATTGTTGCCGGGGCCGGCTATCAGCCAGACGCGCTGCCTGGATTTTTCGACCGATGTATCGCGAGTAATCTGTTCGAGCAGGAAGCTGGCTGCCGCCTTGCCGGCGCGGTCCATCAGCGTGTGCTGCGGCAGCGAAGCGGCGGCTTGCGATTCCGCGATCCGCAGGTCGGTCAGCGTCAGCAGCGGGAGGGCGCGGTTATGCGGGCGAATCAGCGTCGGCGGCGTAAGGTCGGCTTCTGTCATGGCGAGGCGGGCGGTCACCTTTGTGCAGGGTGCGAAAGCGTCTGGAATCGCTATGGTAGTGCCGATGCGCGCGCAATGCGTCGGTTCCGGCGCACCCACTGTTACCTGAACCGGTCCGCCCGCAGCGCGGCAAGCGTTTCGTCGGGCAGATCCGGCGCCTGGCCCGCGACCAGATCGGCGATCAGCTTGCCTGCTCCGCACGCGAGGCCCCACCCCGTGGGCCCGTGGCCCACATTGACGAAAAGCCGTGGATGCAGCGCATTGCCGACCACCGGCAAGCCGTCGGGCGACAGCAGCTTGATGCCTTCCCACGGCAAGGCCGCGGAGATACGCGCCGCGCCGGGAATCCAGTCGTGTGTCGCCTGGCCCAGCAGTGCCAGCGCTTCTTTCGTCAGTGCTTCGCCGAGCGGCTTGTCGATCAGATTGGCGCCTTGCAGGACCGCACCGCCCGCGATGCGCAAGCGGTGATTCATCCGGCTGATCCCGATGCGCTTGATCGCGTCGACGATAGCGACATGAGGCGCGCATTCCTCATGCGCGATGGGCGCGACGAGTGTATGCACGCGCAGCGGATGCAGGGGCAAGGCGAGGCCGAGGCGCTCCAGCAGCGCGAGGCTGCCGTAACCGCCGGCGACCACGATCGTGTCCGCGTGGATCACATCGACTTCGCGTGACCCGGACGCGGCGCCAGGCCGAGGCGCGAGCTCGACTGCGGCGCGCTGGCCGTCGAGGCGGATCGCCGACACCTCGCAGCCGAGCATGAATTGCACGCCGCCCTGGGTGTCGAGTGTCTGCTTGATGAGCTTGGTGAAAAGTGGGCAATTGGCGGTTCGCTCGTGTTCGAACAGAACGCCGCCCGCGAATTCCGGTTCGGTGCGCACCGAATGCTCGTACGCCGCACATTCCGCAGGGCTCAGCACGTGATGCGGCACTTCGTAGAGCGCCAGCAGCCCGAGCGCGGGCTGCAACTGCTGCCACTCCTGAGCGGAACGGACCAGATGCAGCAGACCGCTCGCCTGTTCGAATTCGAAGCCGAAGCGCGCTTCCATGTCGGCCATCGCCTCGCGCGACAGCTCGACAAGCGGACGCAACAGCCGGTACTGGCGGCCGAACTCGTCCGGCTCCTGCAATTCGGCAAGCTTCTTCACGAACTGGCGCGCCGGCCCGTTGAATCCGGGCTTGCTGATCACGCCGTTTTTCGCATTCTGCCGGTTCGCCATGAAAGTCGGGCCGAACCAGACGTCGAGCGGCGTTGGCAGGACCGTGCCGCCATGTCCATAGGTCGCGCCCTGCGCGACGGTGGCGTGGCGCTCGACGACGCATACCCGGTGGCCCGCGGCGCGCAGCTGATAAGCGGTGGCGACGCCCGCGATCCCGCCGCCAATGACGATGACATCCATTGTTCTGATTCGATTTGCCGGGCGGGGGCCGTTGTGCGGGCCCCGCTAGGCGTGACATGCGGCGCGGCCGGACATGACGCGAAGACTATGACTCCGGATCCGATCCGGGCAGGACTCGCGACATACTGCCGGCGGCAAGGCCAGAACCTTGCTCGCACCGATCTGATGAAAGGGCGAATGATAGCAGTCAACGCCCGCGCATGGTCATGCGCGCTGCTGCGCAGGCGTCGGTCGAGACACCCGCGCAGCGTATTCCAGGGCCATGGCGCGGCCCGCTGGATGGCCGTTCCCGGGGTATAATCCCGGACTTCCTTTCCGCCTCATGTCGCCATCACGCGCGACTCTTCGGCATCATTGAGCGACGCAACGTCAAGTCCATGGCCCACTTCTCGTGTTTCCCCGGCGCTTCGGCCCTTTCCGATTTCCGTCAAACCCGCCTGCTCGAAACGCTTACGCGCATCGACCCGAATATCACGGGCGTGCGCGGGCAATATCTGCACTTCGTCAACGCACAGACCCCGCTTTCCGCTGAAGACAACGCGAAGATCGAGGCGCTGATGCACTACGGCCATCCGCTCGAAGAAACCAGAGAGCGCGGCGCGGCCGAAACGTTTCTGGTGGTGCCGCGCTTCGGTACGGTGTCGCCGTGGGCCAGCAAGGCAACGGATATCGCGCACCTGTGCGGGCTCACGCAGGTGCGCCGGATCGAGCGCGGCGTCGAGTACACGGTCACGCTGAAAAGCGGCCTGCTGGGCGGCAAGAAGGCGCTTTCCGACGAAGCGCGCGAGGCTGTTGCCGCCGCGTTGCACGACCGCATGACCGAGAGCGTCGCGCCGTCGCGCGACCATGCGCTGCATCTGTTCGACGAACTGCCGGCCAAGCCGCTGCAAACCGTCGACGTGCTGGGCCAAAGCCGGCGCGCGCTGGAAGCAGCGAATACGGAACTGGGCCTCGCGCTCGCCGACGACGAGATCGACTACCTCGTCGACGCATTCACGAAACTCGGCCGCAATCCGACCGACGTCGAACTGATGATGTTCGCGCAGGCCAACAGCGAGCACTGCCGTCACAAGATTTTCAACGCGGAATGGACCATCGACGGCGAGAAGCAGGACATCTCGCTCTTCAACATGATCCGCAACACCGAGAAGCTCAATCCGCAAGGCACGATCGTCGCTTATTCGGACAACTCGGCGATCATGGCGGGCGGCATGGCAGAGCGCTGGTTTCCGCGCACGCCTGAGCAGCTTGGTGAGAACGAACTGCCCGAACACTATCGCCGCAGCGTCGAGCTCACGCACACGTTGATGAAGGTCGAGACGCACAACCACCCGACCGCAATCTCGCCGTTCCCTGGCGCCGCGACGGGCGCGGGCGGTGAAATTCGCGACGAAGGCGCGACTGGCCGCGGCGCGCGGCCGAAGGCCGGGCTCGCGGGCTTCACGGTGTCGAACCTCGAATTGCCCGACGGCGTCGAAGCCTGGGAAAATGCACGCGATGTCGCCGTGCCCCTCGCGCATCGCAATCCGGCCGACAAGCTTGAGGCGTATGGTCGCCCGGACCGCATCGCTTCGCCGCTGCAAATCATGATCGACGGCCCGCTCGGCGGCGCCGCATTCAACAACGAATTTGGCCGGCCGAATCTCGGCGGCTATTTCCGCACCTACGAGCAGAACGTGGCGGGTCTCGTGCGCGGCTATCACAAGCCGATCATGATCGCGGGCGGCATCGGCAATATTTCGGATCAGCACACGCACAAGCACGACCTGCCGGAAGGGTCGCTCCTGATCCAGATCGGCGGCCCGGGCATGCGCATTGGCATGGGCGGCGGCGCGGCGAGTTCGATGGCGACCGGCACGAATACCGCCGAACTCGACTTCGACTCCGTGCAGCGCGGCAACCCGGAGATCGAGCGGCGCGCGCAGGAAGTCATCAATGCGTGCTGGCAACTGGGCGACAAAAACCCGATCCTGAGCATTCACGACGTGGGCGCGGGCGGTCTGTCGAACGCGTTCCCGGAAGTGGTCGATGGTGCAGGCAAGGGCGCGATTTTCAATCTGCGCAAAATTCAACTCGAGGAAAGCGGCCTGTCGCCGCGCGAGATCTGGTCGAACGAAGCGCAGGAGCGCTACGTGCTCGCCATCGCGCCTGCCGATCTGCCGGCTTTCCAGGCCATGTGCGAGCGCGAACGCTGTCCGTTCGCCGTGATCGGCACGGCAACGGCCGAACGTCAGCTGAAGCTGATCGATCCCGAACTGAAGGACGAGAACGCGCATCAACCGGTCGACATGCCAATGGAAGTGCTGCTTGGCAAGGCGCCGCGCATGCATCGCGACGTCACGCGCGTCGAGCCGAAGGTCCAGCCGGTGGATGTGACCGGCCTCGCGCTCCCGGAAGTCGCGGTGAGCGTGCTGCGCCATCCCACGGTCGCGAGCAAGTCGTTCCTCATCACGATCGGCGACCGCTCGGTGGGCGGCACCACGGCGCGCGACCAGATGGTCGGCCCGTGGCAGGTTCCGGTCGCGGACGTCGCGATCACGACCATGGACTACGCGGGCTTTCGCGGCGAAGCGATGACCATGGCCGAGCGCACGCCGCTCGCCGTCATCAACGCGCCCGCGTCGGGCCGCATGGCGGTCGGCGAGGCGATCACCAACATCGCAGCGGCGCCTATCGCGTCGCTCGACAAGCTCAAACTGTCGGCGAACTGGATGGCTGCATGCGGCGCGCCGGGCGAAGACGCGGCGCTCTATGAGACGGTCAAGGCGATCGGTATGGAACTGTGCCCGGCACTCGGCATCAGCATTCCGGTCGGCAAGGATTCGCTGTCCATGCGCACCAAGTGGGAAGACCGCGGCGTCGCTAAAGAAGTCGTCGCACCGGTTTCGCTCATCATCTCGGCATTCGCGCCGGTCGAAGACGTGCGCCGTCATCTCACGCCGCAACTGCGTCGCGCAAGCGGTTCGGACGGCGTAGGCGACTCCGTGCTGATCGCAATCGACCTCGGCCGCGGCAAGCATCGTCTGGGCGGCAGTATTCTCGCGCAGGTCACGCAGCAGATCGGCGATACAGTGCCTGACGTGGACGATCCGGAAGACCTGAAGCGCTTCTTCAACGCAATCCAGTCGCTGAACCAGAACGGCAAGCTGCTCGCTTACCACGACCGCTCCGACGGCGGCCTGTGGGCGACCGTCTGTGAAATGGCGTTCGCGGGTCACGTCGGCGTGTCGTTGAATGTGGACATGCTCGTGCTCGATCCGCATCACGAGTCGGATTACGGCGACGCGAAAGACTGGGCAAAGCAGACGAGCGGCCGCCGCGAAGACCGCACGATCCGCGCGCTCTTTACCGAAGAACTCGGCGCCGTGATTCAGGTGCGCGCGACCGACCGCGACGCGGTGCTGGCAGCGTTGCGCGAGCATGGCCTGTCGGCGTGCTCTCATGTAATCGGTAAGACCAACGATCGCGATACCATCGAAATCTATCGCGACGCGAAGAAGGTCTATGAAGCGCCGCGTGTCGAGCTGCATCGCACGTGGAGCGAAGTGAGTTGGCGCATTTCGCGTTTGCGCGACAACCCGGCTTGCGCCGACGCGGAATACGACGCGCTGCTCGACGCCGCTGATCCGGGCATCACCCCGGTGCTGACATTCGACCCTACTGACGACGTGGCCGCGCCTTACGTCGGCAAGAGCGCGCGCCCGCGCGTGGCGATTCTGCGCGAGCAGGGCGTGAACTCACACCTCGAAACGGCCTATGCATTCGACCGCGCCGGTTTCGACGCGCACGACGTGCACATGAGCGACCTGCTTGCGGGCCGCGCCAACCTGGCGGACTTCGCCGGCGCGGTGGCGTGCGGCGGGTTCTCGTACGGCGACACGCTCGGCGCCGGCGAAGGCTGGGCGAAGGCGATCCGCTTCAACTCTCAACTGGCCGATATGTTCGCGGCGTTTTTTGGCCGGACCGACACGTTTGTGCTTGGCATCTGCAACGGCTGCCAGATGATGAGCAGCCTCGCGTCGATGATTCCCGGTGCCGAAGCATGGCCGAAGTTCACGCGCAACAAGTCGGAGAAATTCGAGGCGCGTTTTTCGCTCGTGCAAGTCGAGGCGTCGCCGTCGATCTTCTTCGCCGGCATGGAAGGTTCGCGCATTCCGGTCGCGGTTGCGCACGGCGAGGGTTATGCGGACTTCTCGCAGCAAGGCGATGCGTCGAAGGTCGCCGTGGCGATGCGTTACGTCGATCACCGTGGTCAGGCGACCGAGCAGTATCCGTTCAATCCGAACGGTTCGCCGAACGGCATCACGTCCGTTACTACGCCCGACGGCCGCTTCACCGTTGTGATGCCGCACACGGAGCGCGTGCATCGCGCGGTGCAAATGAGCTGGCATCCGGAAAGCTGGGGCGAGGGCGCCACGGACGCAAGCCCGTGGATGCGCGTCTTCCAGAATGCACGTCGCTGGCTGGGGTAATGAGGTAGGGAGGTAGTGAGTGCGCGTACTCGCGGCGCGCACTCAGCGAAATCGCACAGTCGAGTGGAGGCTAAGCCCGCCGAAGCGCGGCACAAAAAAAGCCCCGTTCAGTCATCAACTGAACGGGGCTTTTTCATACCAGATCGAAGATTGCGAATTAACGCTTACTGAATCTTCGCGTTTTTGCGCAGACCTTCTTCGAATGCCTGCAGCTTTTCTTGCTGGATCTGCTGCACGATCTGCGGGCGCACCTGTTCGAGCGGCGGCGGCGTGATGCTGCGCAAGTCGTCAACGCGAATGATGTGCCAGCCGAATTGCGTATGCACCGGCGTTTCAGACATCTGGCCCTTCTGCAAATGCGTGGCCGCTTCCGCGAATTCCGGCACGTAAGCCTTCGGGTCAGACCAGTCCAGGTCGCCGCCGTTCTTGCCCGATCCCGGGTCCTTCGAGAATTGCTTGGCCAGATCCTCGAAGCTCGCGCCACCCTTGATTTTCGCGATGAGGTCCTTCGCCTGCTGCTCGTTGTCCACGAGAATGTGATGCAGGTGATATTCCTTGCCGCCTGCGTCCTTGATCAGTGCGTTGTAGCGAGCGGTGACTTCCGCGTCGCTCGGCGTGTTCTTCTTCACGAAGTCTTCGATCAGTGCGCGCAGCACGACGGTTTGCTGAGCGACAGCAATTTGCGCCTTGATGTCCGGACGATTCGGCAGGCCGCGGCGCAGCGCTTCCTGCATCAGGATTTCGCGGTTCACGAGTTCTTCACGCACGGCCATTTGGAGTTGCGGCGTGTTTTGCTGGCCTTGATGAACCAGTTGGTCGATCAGCGCGTCGGCGCGTGCTTTCGGAATCGGCGTGCCGTTCACCACGGCGATGTTCTGTGCGAATGCAGGTGCGGCCGCAAACGCAGCCAGCAATACCCAAAGACGGGTTTTCTTCAAGGTCATCGGAAGTTTCCTAGCGGGGCAACAAAGCGAATTCTTCGGGCGTGTAAGCCGTGATTGCAAGGGCATGAATGCCGCGCTGCATGGCATCGGCCAGCGCATCATACACCATGCGATGCCGCGCCACGCGGGGCTTGCCGGCGAATGCGGCAGCCACGATCGTGACACTGAAATGACCGCCGGCGGCAGCGCCGGCGTGGCCGGCGTGCTGCGCGCTGTCGTCGGTGATCTGGATCGATGCGATGGGCGCGAGCGCGGCGGTAAGGCGCGCTTCGATCAGCGCGGCACGCTCGGCGGTGGTGGCGTGCATGAACATATCGCTCATGTCATTCCTCCTTCATGTACTTGGACAGCCACAAGCTCTGTCCGACGATAAACACCACCAGACAGCCTGTCGCGCCGAACAGTTTGAAATTGACCCACTGGTCGGTCGTGTAGTTGTACGCGACGAACAGGTTGAGCAGTCCGAGCAGCACGAAAAAGATCGCCCAGATCACGCTCAGCTTGCTCCAGATTGCA
Source organism: Paraburkholderia sp. 22098 (assembly GCF_052045935.1). NCBI lineage: Bacteria > Pseudomonadati > Pseudomonadota > Betaproteobacteria > Burkholderiales > Burkholderiaceae > Paraburkholderia > Paraburkholderia sp. 22098. The sequence goes on from NZ_JBQEPV010000013.1 coordinate 54,173, forward strand.
TGCGGCAGCGTGATCTGCTTACCCATCATCGCTTCGATCAGGTTTTTGTTGAACGCGAGTTGCGACACGATCAGCACGACGGAGAAGGCCCAGTACAGCACAGTCGGCTTCCACTTGATGAAGGTGTCGTTGTGCAGAACGAGCGTCGCGCCGCCGAACACGGTGACGACGCCGAGGCTCACCCACAGCATCGGGTCCACCTTGCGGTGCCGGAAGGCCACCCACGCGATCTGCACCAGCGTGGCAACAATCGCCACTGCGGTCGCCGTGAAGATGCCCCACACCTTGAAGGCGACGAAGAACAGGATGATCGGGAACAGATCGAACAGGAATTTCATTTATCTGACGGGAACTCGGAGAGTGGGTCGGAGGAGCGAGTGCGCGGCGTCATGCACGAGGCACCCCGCGGCATGCAGCACACAACCAGGCGCGGCGCCGGAGGACGCGAACTGATTTCCGTCGCGGCCCACGCGAAACCGGGCTGCCAGCGTGACGCGATGCCCCGCGCCAGGCGCCCGGTTCGCATTCCGACGCCGCAGGTAGCTGCCGGTTGCGTCTACCTGCGATTCGGGGCGGACTGTGCCATCCATGCCTGCTTGTGGCCCAGGCCTGGCGGCTCACGGTTGCTTCGGCGCATTACCGCGTCGGCGTACGCCAGAGCACTCGCCGACAGCAACCGCAATTCGCCAGCACAGGCACAGAGCGCGCCAAACCCGGACGCTGCGTTACTTGGGGTCGAATTGTAACGCAGCCGAATTGATGCAGTAGCGCAGACCCGTTGGCGCCGGTCCGTCTTCGAACACGTGGCCGAGATGCGCGCCGCAATTCTTGCATTGCACCTCGATGCGCAACATGCCGTGCGACCGGTCGGTTTTTTCGGCAATCACTTCACCGTTGATCGGTTTGAAGTAGCTCGGCCAGCCGCAGCCGGCGTCGAACTTGGTATCCGATTCGAACAGCGGTGTGCCGCAACAGACGCAGTCATAAATGCCGCGTTCCCAATGATCGTGATAACGGCCGGTGAACGGGCGCTCGGTGGCCGCGTGGCGCGTCACCTGATATTCGATGTCGGAAAGCTGCTTGCGCCACTCGGTGTCGTCTTTCTGCACCGCGGGGGTGTCATGCTTGAGGTCGTCGGGATTGTTCATATCGGTTCCTGTCTCGGGCTTGTAATGAGAGCGGCTTGCAGCTTGCGGGTCATGACGAGCAACTGACTTCCAGCGAGCTTGCCCAGTCGGGCGGCAACCCCGCATACGCTTCGTGCTCGGGCTGTTCGTCGAACGGACGACGCAGCACCGCGGCCAGACGCTCAAGTTCGGAAAAATCCTTCTCTTTCGCGTGGCGGATCGCCGTTTCCGCCAGATGATTGCGAAGAATGAATTTGGGGTTCACACGGTTCATTGCAATGGCGCGCGCGGCGTCGTCGCGTGTTTCCTGGGACAGGCGCGCGCGATACTCGTTCGCCCAGGCATCGAACGCAGCGCGGTCGAGGAACAGATCGCGCACCGGCGCATCGCCGCTCGCGTCGTGTTTCGACATACGGGCGAGGTTGCGGAAAGTCAGCGTGAAATCCGCCCGGTTCGCATGCATCACGTCGAACAGGCGGTTGACCAGTTGCGCGTCGCCGTCGTGCACGGTTTCGAGCCCGAGCTTTGACGCCATGCGCCGCTCGAGCGCCGGGCCGAAACGCTCCTTGAAACCGCCGAGCACGCGCTGTGCGTCTTCGATGGCTTTGTCGTTGCGCGCGCTTTGCTCGTAGCGTTCGCCGAGCAGCGGCAGCAGTCCTTGCGCAAGGCAGAAGAGATTCCAGTACCCGATCTGCGGTTGCATCCGGTACGCATAACGACCCTGCGAGTCGGAGTGATTGCAGATGTAGCCCGCGTCGAAGCCGTCCATGAAGCCGAACGGACCATAGTCGATGGTCAGGCCCAGGATCGACATGTTGTCCGTGTTCATCACGCCGTGGCAGAAGCCGACGGCCTGCCATTCGACCATCAGATCCGCCGTGGACAGCACGGCCTCGTTCAGCAACGCGAGATACGGATCGTCGGCTTCGCGGCAATGCGGATAGAAGCGCTCGATCACATGATCCGCGAGCGCGCGCAGCGCGTCGGTGCGATCGTTCGAATAGAAGTGCTCGAAGTGGCCGAAGCGCACGAAGCTCGGCGCAACGCGCGTGACGACGGCGGCGGTTTCGATCTCTTCGCGCCGCACCGGCTGGTCTGAGCCGATCACGCACAGCGCGCGCGTGGTCGGAATGCCTAGGTGATGCATGGCCTCTGAGCACAGAAATTCGCGAATCGACGAGCGCAGCACCGCGCGACCGTCGCCCATGCGCGAATAGGGCGTGCGCCCGGCGCCTTTTAATTGCAGCTCGAACCGCTGACCCGCATGTTCGACTTCGCCTAGTCCGAGCGCGCGGCCGTCGCCGAGCTGTCCCGCCCACACGCCGAACTGATGCCCCGAGTACACCGACGCATACGGGAGCGCCTCGGCCGGCCATTCGCGGGTGCTGTTGCCGGAAAACAGCTCGGCGAACGCAGGATCTTTTTCGAGGCCCGGCTCTAACCCGAGCAGCGTGGCGGTGTCGGCGGAAAAACCGACCAGGTACGGCGCGCTGAGCGGCGTGGCTGGCAGACGCGTGAGAAACGTGCTGCCAAGCCGCGCAAACGCGCTTTCGGTGGGGTTGGTAAGAAGTTCGGAAAGTGCCGCCAGAGGCCCTGACAGGCCTGCAATGCTTGGGGAAAACGACATGTTGAGCGCCTCACTATTAACCGATATTGTAAGTCCGCACCCGCGGCGCTGCTGGCGGCCCGGCATTTGGCCCGTGTATGGCTTCGCGTATGGCCCACGTATGCCCGATACGAACATTCCAGTGGTGGCGGATGCGTGACTCGCCTGTCGCTTGCTTGAGCAATTTCACTGCCGCGCCGGTTTCTTGCGAATGGCGCTTCAATGTCCAAACCCTGAAAAGAAAAAGGCCAGGAGACGACCCTTTATGACGATGCCGCTGCTTGGCCAGATGATGGATGTGCCCCTCACCGTGCCCTCGCTGCTCGCTCACGCGGCGCGGCATTTCGGCAGTACCGAGATCGTGTCGCGGCGTATTGAAGGCGACATTCATCGCTACACCTATCGTGATTGCGAACGGCGCGCAAAGCAGCTCGCGCAGGCCTTGATCGCGCTCGGGGTTCATTCCGGTGAGCGGGTTGCGACACTGGCGTGGAACGGCTACCGGCATCTCGAAACCTATTACGGCACGACCGGATTCGGCGCCGTGTGCCACACGATCAACCCGCGCCTTTTTCCCGATCAGATTGCGTACATCATCAACCATGCCGACGATGCCTACGTGCTGTTCGACACGACCTTCGCGCCGCTAGTCGACGGCCTCGCGCCGCAATGCCCGAAAGTACGAGGCTGGATCGCTCTCGCCGACGAAGCACATTTGCCTGCGATGAAAACGCCCGTGCTGAGTTACGAAACGCTCGTGAACGCACAGGACGGCAATTTCGAATGGCCGCCAATCGACGAGCGTCAGGCGTCGTATCTCTGCTATACGTCAGGTACTACGGGCAACCCGAAAGGCGCGCTGTACTCGCATCGATCGACGGTGCTGCATGCGTTCGGCGCATCGCTGCCCGACGCAATGAGCCTGTCTGCGCGCGATTCCGTGCTGCCCGTCGTCCCTATGTTCCATGTCAACGCCTGGGGCATCCCTCACGCCGCGCCGCTCACCGGCGCAAAGCTCGTGTTTCCAGGTAAGGACCTGGACGGCAAGTCGCTGTTCGAACTGATGGAGCGCGAGCGAGTCACTTATTCGGCTGGCGTGCCGACCGTCTGGCTCGGCCTGTTGAACTATCTGCGCGAAGCCGGCGTGCGCTTTTCGTCGCTCGAGCGCACGGTGATCGGCGGCTCCGCATGTCCGCCCGCGATGCTGCGCACTTTCGAGGACGACTACGGCATACAGGTCATTCACGCATGGGGCATGACTGAGATGTCGCCGCTCGGCACGTTGGCGAAGCTCACGTGGGAGCAATCGCAGCGGCCCCTGACTGAGCAGCGCAAACTGCTTGAGAAGCAGGGACATGCGCTTTACGGCGTCGATATGAAGATCGTCGGCGAGGACGGTACGGAGTTGCCGTGGGACGGCGTCGCGTTCGGCGATCTGTATGTGCGTGGGCCTTGGGTGATCGACCGGTATTTCCGCAAGGACGACTCGCCGCTCGTGGACGGCTGGTTTCCGACCGGCGACGTCGCGACTATCGACCGTGACGGCTTTTTGCAGATCACGGACCGCTCGAAGGACGTCATCAAGTCAGGCGGCGAGTGGATCAGTTCGATCGACGTCGAGAACGTCGCGATTGCGCATCCGGCGGTCGCGGAGGCGGCGTGCATTGCATGCGCTCATCCGAAATGGACGGAGCGTCCGCTGCTGGCCGTGGTCAAACGCGCGGGTTTCGACGTGACGCGCGAAGAACTGCTCGCGTTCTACAACGGCAAGGTCGCCAAATGGTGGATCCCGGACGACGTGGTGTTCGTCGACGAACTGCCGCACACGGCCACCGGCAAATTGCAAAAGCTGAAGCTGCGCGAAATCTTCCGCGATCACGTGCTGCCGTCGGCGCTGGAAGCCCAGATGTTCGAGGGAGACTGCCCGCTCGCCAGGGGAAACCCCGGCTGACGATAAATTGAACGAGCGTGCTTTTTTGTGTATTCTGCCTGCTGACACCGGAACGGCCGACCTGAACGTGAGACGAAGGTTGGAGCACTGAAGCCAGACACCAGTCGTCTGGTGGACCCGGACGGGCGGCGCGCGCTGCGCCGCCTCATCTCAAGGATGCGATGCATCGCACGGAGGCAGGCAGATGGCAGTGGACTACACAACCCATGACGGCGTGGCCGTCATCACGCTGAACAATCCTCCCGTCAACGGCCTCGGCCTGTCGACCCGGGCGGGGATCGTCGAGGGCATCGAGCGGGCGCAGAACGATGCGGCCATCAAGGCCATTGTGCTGACGGGCGCGGGCAAAGCCTTTTCGGGCGGCGCCGACATCACCGAATTCAATACGCCGAAAGCCACGCAGGAGCCGACGCTCGCCACCGTCATCAAGACCGTTGAAGGCAGCGCAAAACCGGTTGTGGCGGCGATTCACAGCGTCGCGATGGGCGGCGGGCTCGAACTCGCGCTAGGCGCGCACTACCGGATCGCCGCGCCCGGCGCGCAGATCGCGTTGCCCGAAGTCAAGCTCGGCATCTTGCCGGGCGCGGGAGGCACTCAGCGTCTGCCGCGTGCGATCGGCCTCGAAGCTGCGCTCAACATGATCGTTTCCGGCGCGCCTGTCATGTCGCAGGACCTCGCCCGATCGGGTCTATTCGACGAACTCGTGGACGGCGATCTCGCCGAAGCGGCGCTCGCGTTCGCGCGCAAGGTCGGCGCAAAAGAAGGCCCGCATCCGAAAGTGCGCGAGCGCAAGATCGAGCATCCGAATGCCGAAGGTTTTATCCAGTTCGCGCGCAATAGTGTCGCAACCGTCGCGAAGAATTTCCCCGCGCCGCTCAAATGTATCGACGCCGTTGAAGCCGGCGTGAAAAACGGCTTCGACAAAGGCCTCGCGGTCGAGCGGGAATGCTTCGTCGCGCTCGTGCAAACGCCCGAGAGCCGTGCGCTGCGTCACGCGTTCTTCGGCGAGCGCGCCGCGAGCAAGATTCCCGACGTGCCTGCCGATACGCCAGTGCGCGAGATCCGCCAGGTCGCCGTGATCGGCGCCGGTACGATGGGCGGCGGCATCGCGATGAATTTCATCAGCGCCGGCATTCCCGTCACGCTGCTCGAAACGAAACAGGAGGCGCTTGACCGCGGCCTCGCCACGATCCGCAAGAACTACGAAGCAACGGTGAAGAAGGGCAAGCTCAAGCCCGAAGCGCTCGAAGAGCGGATGGCGCTGATCACGCCCACGCTTTCGTACGGCGACCTGAAGAACGCGGACCTGATCGTCGAAGCGGTGTTCGAGGAACTCGGCGTCAAGGAGCAGGTGTTCAACCGTCTCGACGAAGTGGCGAAGTCCGGCGCGATTCTGGCGTCGAACACGTCGACGCTCGACGTGGACAAGATCGCCGCGTTCACGAGGCGGCCGCAAGACGTGGTCGGCATGCACTTCTTCAGCCCGGCCAACGTCATGAAGCTGCTCGAAGTGGTGCGCGGCAAGGAAACCGCGAAAGACGTGCTCGCCACCGTCATGAGGCTTGCGAAAAAGATCAAGAAGACGGCGGTGGTGTCGGGCGTGTGCGACGGCTTCATCGGCAACCGGATGATCGAGCAGTACATCCGCCAGGCGCTTTTCATGCTCGAAGAGGGTGCGCTGCCCGCGCAAGTCGATCGGGCCATTGAAAAATTCGGCTTTGCAATGGGACCGTTCCGCATGAGCGATCTGGCCGGCAATGACATCGGCTGGGCGATCCGCAAGCGCCGCTATGAAGAACATCCGGAGATGCATTATTCGAAGATCGCCGACCGTCTGTGCGAGACAGGGCGCTTCGGCCAGAAAACCGGCGGCGGCTGGTACGACTACAAGGCGGGCGATCGCACCGCGCATCCGTCGAAACTGGTCGACGACATGATCGTTGCTTACTCGAACGAAACGAACACGCAGCGCCGCAAGATCGGCGACGACGAGATCGTCGAGCGTCTCGTATTCGCGCTCGTCAATGAAGGCGCGAAGATTCTCGAAGAAGGGATTGCATCGAAGCCGTCGGACATCGACATGGTGTATGTGACCGGCTATGGCTTCCCGCTGTATCGCGGCGGCCCGATGCTGTACGCGGACACCGTCGGCCTCTACAACGTCGAGCGCGCAATTCGCCGCTACGCATCGCAGCCGAATGGCGACGCGTGGCAACTGGCGCCCAGCATCGCCGAACTTGCGGCTCAAGGCCGAGGCTTTAACGGCTGACGCCGCGCACGGCACACGCCGCTCATATCGAACGACAGCGGTGGCGCGCGTTATTGCGGCGCGGCGGCGATATCGCCCGCACGGAACGCACGCGCCACCCTCGCCATCTATACGCAGGAGACTCGCATGACTGACGCCGTAATCGTATCGACCGCCCGCACGGGGCTAGCCAAATCATGGCGCGGCGGTTTCAACATGACGCATGGCGCGACGCTCGGCGGGCACGTAACGCACGCCGCCGTCGAACGGGCGAAGCTGGACCCGGCGCGTGTCGAGGACGTGATCATGGGTTGCGCCAACCCCGAAGGCGCGACGGGCATGAACATCGCGCGGCAGATCGCGCTGCGCGCCGGCTTGCCGGTCAGCGTGCCGGGCATGACGGTGAACCGTTTCTGTTCTTCGGGATTGCAAACCATCGCGCTGGCCGCGCAACGCGTGATGGCCGGCGAGGGCGACGTATTCGTCGCGGGCGGCGTCGAATCGATCTCGTGCGTGCAGAACGAGATGAACCAGCACATGCTGACCGACGGTTGGCTCAGCAAGAACAAGCCGGAAATTTACTGGTCGATGTTGCAGACCGCCGAGAACGTCGCGAAACGCTATTCGATTTCGAAAGAGCGTCAGGACGAGTACGGCGTGCGCTCGCAGCAGCGCGCCGCAGCGGCGCTGGAAGCCGGCAAGTTCAAGGACGAGATCGTGCCGTTGACGGTGCTCGCGGGCGTCGCCGACAAAGCGACCGGCCGGCTGTACACGAAAGAAGTGACGGTCAGCAGCGACGAGGGCATTCGCGCGGACACGACGCTCGAAGGCGTATCGAAGATCCGCACCGCGTTGCCGGGCGGCGTCATCACGGCGGGAAACGCGAGCCAGTTCTCAGACGGTGCGTCCGCTTGCGTGGTGATGAACGCGAAAGTCGCGGAGCGCGAAGGGCTGCAACCGCTCGGCATTTTCCGTGGCTTCGCGGTGGCAGGCTGCGAACCGGACGAGATGGGCATCGGCCCTGTTTTCGCCGTGCCGAAATTGCTGAAGCAGGCAGGTCTGAAAGTCGAGGACATCGACCTGTGGGAATTGAACGAAGCGTTTGCGGTGCAGGTGCTGTATTGCGCCGACAAGCTCGGCATTCCGCATGACCGTCTGAATGTCAACGGTGGCGCGATTGCGGTTGGCCATCCGTATGGCGTGTCGGGCGCGCGGCTCACCGGGCATGCGCTGATCGAAGGCAAGCGGCGCGGCGCGAAGCTCGTCGTGGTGACGATGTGTATCGGCGGCGGGCAGGGCGCGGCGGGGCTGTTCGAAGTCGCTTGACGGCGTGGTCGGCAGAGCGCGTGATCAGGGCAGGGCCATGCCCGTCGAGGGCAGGCTCAACGCGCCCTGATCGACGAAGCGCGTCGTGCCGGTCAGGCCGCCGGCGAGCTTGCCTCGCATGATGTACGGAATTTGGCCCGACTGCGCGGTGCTGCCCTGCATCACACCGGCGAACGCGAACGCCTGGCGAACGGCGGAAAATGCGGGCACCGTCAACGGCACATTGACAATGGTTTCGCCGAAGCGCGGCACGGTGCCGCTCTGGTCGCTGACGCCGCTCGCGAACGGCTTGCCGTTCAGTTCCAGATCGAGCGACACGCCATTGAAGCTGATCGCCGAATCGTTCGGATTTTGCACGCGCAGTTTGACGTTGAAACGCATCTCGAAGCCTTGGCTGTCCATCGGTTCGATGCCGGCGACGCTCACGCGCAACGGATCGCCGAAGAATCCGGCGCAGCCGCTCATCGTAAGCGCGAAGACAGCGCATAACGCGGTCATGCGGCACAAACGCGCGCTGAACAGCATGCGGACGAAGGACATGGCCGGCACCTCGAAGAGCGGATGGGGTCATGCATTGTAGCTGGCGAACTCAGGCGCGCGGGCGCCTCTCATGCGGCTTCTTGGGTGAGTCAATCAGGTACCGCTCGTGTTTAGTCTTATCTTCGTCTCATGCTTCGTCTTAAGCAGCGCGCCGCAGCGTCGCTTTCAGGAATGCGGCTAACCAGAGCAGGGTTCGACCTGTCGAGCTGCTGCCTCTGTTTTCAGCAAGAGACGGTTGCACCACGAAGGCAGCGGCCCGCGCATCCGGGGCACTGATCGATATCATGCCGTGTTGCCGCACGACGAAGCACTGGCCCTCGTGCAAGGTGACGGACGTCAACGGAACGGCATCGCCGAGCCACGCAAGCGAATGATCGCGAAACGCCAGTTGCAGATCGCCCTCAACGGCAACGACGGTGCTTCTTGCGCGCACGTCCTGCAGGGTGACTTGGCCGACAGCGAGGCGGGACAGATTGGCGGTGGGGCGAGTTGACATGACCGTTTCCTTAAGACCGTTTGCATGCCATCCAGCATATTGAGCAGGTGCCCTTGAAAACAGCCGCAGTTATCGGCAATCTGAACCGCTACAAGACGGCGGTTAGGCGCGCTGTATCGGTCGAAATGCAAGGAACGTGTATCTGTCGCGGCGCCGCCGCAGTGCGCACCATCGGTTGATGAGCCGATCCACCTACATGCAAACGGACACCCCCATGGATACCGTCATGCAGTCCGAGCAGTCCGAGCGCGCGGACCTCGCGCTTAAGGACGTTTTGCCGGCGAGCGAGCCGCTTTATCGTCAACTGGCCGGCCACTACCGTCGTGCAATCCGCAACGGCGTGCTGCGTCCCGGCGAGCGCATGCCGTCGATGCGCGCATTCATGCAGCGCCACGGCGTAAGTCTCGCGACGGCGACCGAGAGCTACCGCGTGCTCGAACGCGAAGCGCTAATCGAGGCGCGGCCGCGCGCCGGCTACTTCGTGCGCGCTTCGCAACGCGCAGCGTTGCCGGCCGCGTCGGAGCCCGATCTCGCGACCCTGCCGCAGGCCGCTCAGTTCGTCGGTATTCACTCGGCGATCTCGGCGATCGTTTCGCAATATCAGCGCTATCCGGACGCATTCAATCTCGGCGGCGCGACTGCTTCGGCTGACCTTTATCCGACTGACGCGTTGCAAAAAGCCGCGCTGCGCGCGTTGCGCCGACGGCCCACATTGCTGACCGCGGTCGGGCCCGACCAGGGCGACCCGGCGTTGCGCGCGATCATTGCGCGCCGCGCGCTGGAAGCGGGCATTCAGATCGGCGCGGACGACATCATCATGACGCACGGCGGCATCGAAGCCGTCAATCTTGCGTTGCGAGCGGTCACGCAACCGGGCGACACCGTTGCCGTCGAGTCGCCTTGTTTCTTCGGCTTGCTCCAGGCGCTGGAAAGCCTCGGGCTGCGCGCACTCGAAATTCCAGCGAGCCCGACGAGCGGGCTTGCCATCGAGGCGCTCGAATTCGCGTTGCAAACGCATCCCGACATCAAGGCCGTGGTGGTCGTGCCGAATTTGCAGAATCCGCTTGGCAGCGTGATGCCCGATTCGCACAAGGCGAGGCTGGTCGAACTGTGCGCGCGAGCCCGCATCGCGCTGATCGAAGACGACCCGTATCGCGAGCTTGTCGATAGCGCGCAGCCGCTGCGCTCGCTGAAGGCGTGGGACACCGACGGCACCGTCATCCACTGCACGTCGTTCAACAAGACTCTCGCGCCCGGCATGCGGATCGGATGGATCAACGGCGGGCGCTGGCATCCGCGTATCGGCATGCTGAAGTTTGCGCAGTCGCGTCACAACGAACAGCTGTCGCAAGTCGTGCTTGCCGAGTTTCTCGAGACGAACGCGTACGAACGGCATTTGCGGCGTTTGCGCGATCGCTTGAGGCTGCAGCGTGAGCGGATGTCGGCGGCAATCGGCGCCTCCTTTCCCGATGGAACGCGTTTTACGCCGCCCCCTGGCGGTATGTTCTTCTGGATCGAGTTGCCGCACGCGGTGTCGTCGGCCGCGTTGTTCGATGCCGCTTTGAAGCAACGCATTCGCGTGATGCCGGGCACGGTGTTTTCGAACGCGGGCCGCTTCGATCGGTTCATCAGGCTCAGTTGTCCGAGCACGGACCTCGAACTCGCGGATGAAGCGGTGCTCAAGCTCGGCCGGCTTGCGACAGCGATGGCCGCTCGGGCAGCGACGCAAGCGGCATGAGCGCACCGCGCCCGTTGAATACGGTGAGGCCGCTTAACCCGCTTAACCCGCTTAACCCGCTTAACCCGCTTAACCCGCTTAGCCCGCTTAGCCCGCTTAGCCCGTCGAGCCGAAGCGTCGCTCGACACCGCACAGTGCCATAGCGGGTATCATTTCCTCTCCTTTGGCGCGGTGCGTCGTCGCGTGCATGCTGCTGTTTGCACATCATTGCGAGTTGCACCGCCCTCATGTCAAGACAAGTCAACTGAAGCCGCAATGACCGAATCATCTTCATCCACCGCGACGGGCGCGTCGCTGCCTGAGAGTCCCTTTGTCGACCGGCTCGGCGCTGAGTTGGTGTCGGCGGCGGACGGCGTCAGTGAAGTGACGCTGCCTTTGCTGCCCGAGCATATGAACACGTGGGACGTCGCGCACGGCGGCGTAACCATGACGCTGGCCGACGTTGCGCTCGCGATGGCCGCGCGCAGCCTCGCGGGCGACGGTGTCGGCGTGGTCACGGTCGAAATGAAGGTCAACTTCATGCAGCCCGGCCGCGGTGAGTTGCGCGCGACAGGCCGCGTGCTGCACCGCTCCACGACGATGGCGTATTGCGAAGGCGAGATCCGCGATAGCGAAGGGCACTTCGTCGCCAAGGCGCTCGGCACGTTCAAATACATGCGCCGCCTTGCCGTGGGCCGCGACGTGACGCGTCAACGCTTGCGCAGCGACCCATCGGCGAAACCCGGTCCGAGCGACGGCTGAGCACATGCGGCGTTTCGCTCCGCATTGTCCGCGCGCAGGCCGGGTGCACGGCTCGCTGCAACCGTAGCGATATGCACCCGGCAACCTGTAGCCGATCTTCATGATCAGCAGAAGCAGCAAAATTAAGGAGACGATGTCATGCCACAGATCAACCGTCAGTTCGTGCTGGCTTCGCGGCCGCAAGGCGCAGTGACGCCCGAGAACTTCCGCCTCGTCGAAACGCCCCTTGCACCGCTCGCCGATGGAGAAGTGCGCGTGCGTAATCACTATCTGTCGCTCGACCCGTACATGCGCGGTCGCATGAACGACAGCAAGTCGTACGCGCCGCCTCAACCGCTCGACGAAGTGATGATCGGCGGCACGGTCGGCGAGGTGGTCGAATCAAAGAATGAGAAGTTCGCGGTCGGCGACAAGGTCGTCGCAATGTTCGGCTGGCAGGAGTACGGCACGTCGAACGGTACGGGCATTCAGAAAGTCGACGACACGCATGTGCCGCTGTCGGCTTATCTCGGACCGGTCGGCATGCCGGGCGTGACGGCGTGGTACGGACTGAACCGGATCATCGCGCCGAAGGCCGGCGAGACGGTCGTGGTCAGCGCGGCAAGCGGAGCAGTGGGCAGTGTGGTCGGCCAACTGGCGAAAGAAGCCGGCGCGCGCGCAGTGGGCATCGCGGGCGGTCCGCAGAAGTGCCGCTACGTGGTGGAGACGCTCGGCTTCGACGCGTGCATCGACTACAAGGCCGGCAACCTCTATCAGGACCTGAAGGCGGCGACGCCGGACGGCGTCGACGGTTGCTTCGAGAATGTCGGGGGCGAAGTGCTCGACGCGACGCTCGCACGCATGAACCCGTCCGGCCGGATCGCCCTCTGCGGATACATTGCGGGCTACGACGGCCAGCCGGTGCCGCTCAAGCACCCTTCGCTGATATTGACGCAGCGTCTGCTGGTGCAGGGCTTTATCGTCAGCGAGCATATGGACGTCTGGCCGGAAGCGCTCAAGCAGCTGGGCGCGCTGGTCGCGCAGAAAAAGCTGCACTATCGCGAGAGCATCGCGCAAGGGCTCGATGCGGCGCCCGAAGCGTTCATCGGCTTGCTGAAAGGCCAGAATTTCGGCAAACAGCTTGTGCGATTGATCTGATGTGAGGGCATGGCGGCGGCCGGCGGTTGGAAGCGTCTGGGGTCGCCATTGCACCCGCACTTGCAGCCGCGTTTGCAGCACACAAAGGAGTCCACGGATGTTCGAATTTGCAGGCAAGGTCGCGGTCATCACCGGCGCGGCCAGCGGCTTCGGCCTCGCGTTTGCGCAGAAAGGCGCGGCGCTCGGCATGAAGCTCGTGCTGGCCGACGTGAATCCCGACGCGCTCGCGCAGGCCGTCGATACATTGCGCGCGGCCGGTGCCGACGCGATTGGCGTGCCGACCGACGTGTCGAGCGCAACGCAGGTCGAGGCGCTCGCGCAAGCCGCGCTCGATGCGTTCGGCAAGGTGCATCTGTTGTTCAACAACGCGGGCGTGGGCTCGGGCGGCTTGCTGTGGGAGAGTTCCGCCAACGACTGGTCGTGGGTATTCGGAGTCAACGTAATGGGCGTCGCGCACGGCGTGCGTGCGTTTGCGCCAATCATGCTGGCGCAGAACGAGCCAGCGCATATCGTCAACACCGCATCCGTCGCGGGGCTGCTGTCGCCGCCCGCGATGGGCGTCTACAACGCGTCGAAACACGCGGTCGTGTCGCTCACCGAGACGCTGTATCACGACCTGCAGATTGCGCAGTCCGGGCGTGAGGCGAGCCGCCGCGTCGGCTGTTCGCTGCTGTGCCCCGCATTCGTGCCCACGGGCATCGCCGATGCCGAACGCTCGCGGCCCGTTGAACTTCGCAACGAGAGCCGCCCGACACGCTCGCAGATCGCTGCGGGCAAGCGACTGCAGCGCGCGGTGCAATCGGGCAAGCTCAGTGCCGCCGATGTCGCCGGCATCACGTTCGAGGCTATCGCCGAGCGCCGTTTCTATATCATCACGCACCCGGCCATCATGGCGACGGTGAGACTGCGTCACGAGGACATCGAGCGGTTGCGCGATCCCACCGATCCGATGTCGCTGAAACCCGATGTCAGGCAGGCGGATTCCGACTAGCGCCGTTCCGCCGTTCGGTGGGCGCAGTGCCGTGTGCGCCTTTTCAACCTGCGGCGCGTATGCGCCATCTAACGTTACCTGCGTCACATGCCGCTGAACCCGAAGATCGAGCAGGTGCTCGACATGATCGCGCGCGCAAAGCGTCCGAAGCTCCATGAGATGACCGCGCAAGCGGCGCGCGCGTCGTATGAGAAGAGTGCGCCGATTCTCGAGATTGCGAGCGCGCCGATGTTTGCCGTCGAAGACCTGCGCATACCGACGCGCGACGGCGCAACGATTCGCGCGCGTCTTTATCAGGCCGTCGAGCCGAGCTGGGCCGAGCCGGCTCCTGCGTTGATCTACTATCACGGCGGCGGCTTCACGGTCGGCAGCGTCGATACGCACGATGCGCTGTGCCGCATGTTTGCGCGAGACGGAAAATGCGCGGTGCTGTCGGTCGATTACCGGCTCGCGCCCGAACACAAGTTTCCGACCGCCGTCAACGACGCTTTCGACGCGCTCGTCTGGCTGCATGCGCACGCCGCGGAATTCGGCATCGACGCCGGGCGGCTTGCGGTAGGCGGCGACAGCGCGGGCGGCACGCTCGCCACGGTTTGCGCGGTGCTCGCGCGCGACGCCGGCATCGCGCTTTCACTGCAGTTGCTGATCTATCCCGGCACGACCGGCTATCAGGAGACCGATTCGCACTCGCGACTTGCCGACGGGTTCCTGCTGTCGGGCGAGACGATCCAATGGTTTTTCGATCAGTACGTACGCGAGGCGAGCGATCGCGACGACTGGCGTTTTGCGCCGCTCGACGGCACACGCGGCGCACCCGAGTTCGGCGAACTCGCCCCCGCCTGGATTGCGACTGCCGAATACGATCCGTTGAGTGACGAAGGCGATGCCTATGCGCAGAAGCTGCGCGACCATGGCAACGAAGTCACGCTCAGGCGCTATCCGGGCATGATCCACGAGTTCTTCAAGATGGGCGGCTTCGTGCCCGATGTTGCGCATGCGCACGCGGAGGCCGCAGCGGCATTGCGCAGGGCATTCGGCGAGTAATGATTACGCGAGATTACGCGATTTGCGGCTCGACGTTGAATGCGAAGCTGCGCTCGAAGTCGCCCGGGCGCACGATCCGGTGTGAGCCGTTGTCGTCGCTTCGCTCGGCCACCGCCACGCTGATCATCTCCGCGTTCGCAACTACCCGCAGGGCCGTCGTGCCGCGCGTGCCGTACTCCGGCGTTTCGATGAATGCCGCCGACAGCGCCCGCTCGCGTTCGAGCGGAATGCCGGTGGCAGGCAGCTCATCGTCGGGGGCGACGCGCGGGTCGCGCATCAGGTCGATCAGGCGCTCGAGCGGCGGCATCGAGTTGCGCGTTAGGAGCGCGCTCAATTCGGCCCGCTTTCTGACGAGCTTCGGCCACGGGGTGTCGAGCACCGCGTTCGAGATGCCGTGTGTGCCGGGCGTAAGCAGCGCGGGGGCGGCGTTAGAGCGATTGCAATACCAGGCGAGTTCGCGACGCGTCCAGTCGCCGACCAGCAGGTTGAAGCCGTTGTACATGTCGCCGGTCTTCGCCACGCGTTGCAGATAGGCCAGCGGCGTTTCGTGCGGGCCGCCGTTCTCACCGCCGTTCTCCATGCCGTTCCCGCCGGCGCTGCCCGAAGCCAGCCAGTCGCTGACGAGCGTGCCGCGAGTCGGCGCGTCGGCGCGCATCTCGTGCGGCGCGCGGTAGTTGGTCAGCGCAGCAAAACGGCCGTCGCGCGACATGCCGAGCCACGTTCCGCCGCCGAGCAAGTCCCGCCCGGCCAGCACGCCCGGCGCGTCGCTCCACCAGGCGATCGGCTCGGCCGTGCGCCGGAAGAACTCGTCGCGATTCGCGGCAAGCGTGAAGATCGGGCCGTCGACCGCATCGGGTCGCCAGTCGAAGACAATCAGGCACATCGGGGGCGTCTCCCAATTGGGGACTTCTGAAATGGCATGGCAGGCAGAAGTTCAGGCGAGGGTGCAGCGAAGACGCGGCGCGTTTTCGTCGAACAGCGCCGCGTCGCATCTTCGAGCGCGGTCAAACCTCGGTGGGCAGGCCGTACGGAAGCGCGAGGAACTGCAGCGCCGGGCCTTGCGCCTCGCCTAGATGCACCGAGCCGCTTTCGAGCGCCGCCAGCTTGATCTCCACCAGCAGATCGACGCCGCCGTCGCGCGCCGATGCCGCGTTCACCACCATGCCGCACGGCTGGCCTGGATCGTCGGAGTGAAAGAGTTCGGCGCCGGCCTTCGCGGTTTCGAGGTCGCCCGCCACGTTGGCGAGCGACGTGCGCCGCTTGATCGTGCCGCGATACTGGCTGCGCGCCACGACTTCCTGACCGGGATAGCAGCCCTTGCGGAAATTGACCGCGCCGAGCACGTCGAAATTGACCATTTGCGGCACGAATTGCTCGACCACCGGCTGCGTGATGCGCGGCTCGCCTGCGCGAATGTCGAGCCAGTCCCAGACTGCGGGCGAAACCTGCTTCAACTTCTCGCGAAGCTGCGGCAAGTGCGCTTCGACTTGCGCCTTCGGGCCGATCCACAGATAGCGCAAACGCTCGAACGCATCGGGCACGCGGATCAGCGAGCCGGCCGCGCCGTCCACCTTCACGTGAACGCCGTCGGGCAGCGCGTCGAACACGCCGGACAGCGCCTTGCGGACATCGCCCGCGAGGCCGATCACGGCAAGTTCGCTGCTTGCATCCACGAGCTTCGCCTTGGCGCGCAAAACGAACATGGACAGCCGCTTTTGCACCGCCGCCTGCACGTCTTTCGAGACGAGCAGACGGATCGTGTCGCCGCTGCGCCACGTCAGAAACGACGCCAGCAACCGTCCCTTCGCCGAGCAATAACCGGCGAGACGCGCGTTCGCGGCGTCCAGGTGCTGCGTGTCGTTGGTCAACTGCCCGTGCAGGAAGCTCGCGGCGTCGTCGCCGGTGGCGTCGATCACGCCGAACTGCGTGAGTGCCATGTAGGCGCCATGTTCGAGCACTGCGGCGAACTCATCGGCGGACGGACGCGGCAGCACCGGTAGCGCCGTGGCGGAATGCCCCGAGGGCGCGCCGCCGGCGGTGCCAGCAACAGCGCCGGGAGCAGCGCCTGAAGCAGTAGCTGAAGGTGTGCCTGAAGGAGTGCCTGAAGCGGTAGCGAGCGGTGTGTTCATGGATTCCTGGAACAGTCAATTCTGACTTTAGCTAAGGCAAACAAGTATTATATGCAGTCCAACCCAGTCACGTTTTCATGTCCCTCTTCAAGAAATGTTTCGTCGCCGGCTCGATTATCGTCGTGCTGGCTGCAGCCGCGATTGCTGGCGGATACCACTGGGCCAATAGCCCGCTTGAGCTGAACCCCGCGCAACTCGACGTCACCGTCAAACCGCACAGCAGTCTGCGCAGCGTCACGCTGCAGCTGAACCGCGGCGGCGTGCCCGTCGAGCCTGAACTGTTCATCGTCATGACGCGGCTGCTCGGTCTTCAGAGCGAACTCAAGTCGGGCAACTATGAGTTCAAGACCGGCATCACGCCATACGAAGTGCTGCAAAAGATCGCTCGCGGCGACGTCAACGAATACGTCGCGACCGTTATCGAAGGGTGGACGTTCAAGCGCATGCGCCAGGAACTGGACGCCAATCCGGCGCTCAAGCACGACAGCGCCGGAATGAACGACGCGCAGCTGATGAGCGCGATCGGCGCGCCGGAAGCGTCGATCGGCAACGGCGAAGGGCTGTTTTTCCCGGACACCTACCTGTTCGACAAGAACACGAGTGATCTCGACGTGTACCGCCGCGCCTACCGGCTGATGCGCGCGCGCCTCGACGAAGCGTGGGTCGCGCGCTCGCCGGATCTGCCGTACAAGACACCGTATGATGCGCTGATCATGGCGTCCATCATCGAGAAGGAAACCGGCAAGAAATCCGACCGGGCAATGGTCGCCGCCGTCTTCGCGAACCGTCTGCGCGTGGGCATGCCGCTGCAAACCGATCCGACCGTGATCTACGGTATGGGCGAGAGCTATAACGGCCACATCCGCAAGAAGGACCTGCAGACTGACACTCCCTACAATACCTATACGCGGATGGGTCTGCCGCCGACACCTATCTCGCTGCCGGGCGTGGCCTCGCTGCAGGCGGCGATGAACCCTGCGCAAACCAGCGCGTTGTACTTCGTCTCGCGCGGCGACGGCAGCAGCATCTTTTCCGACACCCTCGGCGATCACAACAAGGCCGTGGACAAATACATTCGAGGGCAATAATGGCGCGCGGCAAATTCATTACATTCGAGGGCATAGATGGCGCCGGCAAGACGACGCATCTTGCCTGGTTCCGCGAGCGGCTGGAACAGAAGGTGGCGGCCAGCGGCCGCTCGGTCGTCATGACCCGCGAGCCGGGCGGCACGCCGCTTGGCGAGCAGATTCGCGAGATCGTGCTGCATCAGAAGATGGACCTTGAAACCGAGGCGCTGCTGATGTTCGCGCTGCGCCGCCAGCATCTGGCCGAAGTGATCGAACCGGCGCTCGCGCGTGGCGACTGGGTGCTCTCCGACCGTTTCACCGACGCCACCTTTGCCTATCAGGGCGGCGGCCGCGGGTTGCCGCGCGACAAGCTCGAAACGCTGGAGCGCTGGGTTCAGGGCGGCTTCCAACCCGATCTCACGGTGCTGTTCGACCTCGCGCCCGAAATCGCGAACGAGAGGCGCAGCGCGGCGCGCGATCCGGATCGTTTCGAGAGCGAATCGACCGCATTCTTCGACCGCACCCGAGCCGAATATCTGCGGCGCGCGGAAGAAGCGCCTTATCGATTCGCTATCATTGACTCTTCGCAAACCATTGCGCGAATCCAGAAACAACTTGATGAACTTCTTGCAAGTCTTTGATCGTAAAGCAATATAAGCAATTGTTATTGAGCGACCAAAGCCTCATGCAATACATCGTAAATCGCGTTCAACTGACTGATCAGAAAGAGAAAAGATGATTTATCCGTGGCAAGCCGATGACTGGAACCGCCTGCAGCAATTGCGCGACCACTGGCCGCACGCCTTGCTGCTGCACGGACAGGCGGGCATCGGCAAGCTGCGCTTCGCGCAGCATCTCGCGCAAGGTCTGCTGTGCGAGGACCAGCGGGACAACGGCGAACCGTGCGGCGCATGCGTCGCGTGCAACTGGTTCACGCAAGGCAACCATCCCGATTACCGTATCGTCGTGCCCGAGGCGCTGGCGGCCGAAGCCGGCATTGGCAACGGCGCGGACGAGAAAGCCGAAAAAGCCGATGGCGACGAAGGCAAGAAAACGCGCGCACCGAGCAAGGAAATCAAGATCGAGCAGATTCGCGGCTTGCTCGACTTCGTCGGCGTGGGTTCGCACCGCGGCGGCGCCCGCGTGGTCGTGCTGGCTCCGGCGGAGGCGCTCAACATCGCGGCGGCCAATGCGCTACTGAAAACGCTCGAAGAGCCGCCTGCGGGCGTCGTGTTCCTGATGGTGTCCGCGCGGATCGACCGGCTTTTGCCCACCATCATCAGCCGTTGTCGCCAATGGCCGATGAGTCTGCCCGCGCCCCAGGCCGCGACCCAGTGGCTCGCCGCGCAAGGCGTGGCGGAGGCGCCGGCGCTGCTCGCCGAAGCGGGCGGCGCGCCGCTGACCGCACTCGCGCTGGCTAGCGACGAAAACCGCACGTTGCGCGACTGGACGCTCAAGCAGTTGGCCGCCGGCCCGGAGTGCGACGCCTTCGCATGCGGCGAGGCGCTGCAAAAGCTGCCTGTGCCGCTCGTGCTCGGCTGGCTGCAGCGCTGGATGTACGATCTGCTCGCGCAGCGCACTGCGGGCGCGCCGCGCTATTTTCCGCAGGCGTCGGCGGCGTTGACGCGCTGTGCGTCGCAAGCCGACGCGAGCGCGTTCGCCCGCTTCATGCGCGCCGTAACGCGTCAGCGCGCCGTCGAAAATCATCCGCTGAACGCGCGGCTCGTGTTCGAGGAACTGTTTCTCGGTTACCGCGAGCTTTTTGCATGACGCGAGGCGGAGTTCCCCACGCGCGGCGAGCGTCGTTTCCATCCGATAGCGCTTTACCCGTTAGCCGGTTCTTCAATTCAATCTGAAAGCACCATGAACCTGTCTTACCGCGATGCCACGCTCGACGATCTGCCTGCCATCGTCGCCATTTACAACTCGACGGTGGCCTCGCGTCAGGTGACCGCCGATCTCGAACCGGTCAGCGTAGAAAGCCGTGTTGCATGGTTTCACGCGCATGGGCCGCACAAACGCCCGCTATGGGTTGTCGAAGACGCCGAACAGCCGCACCGTGTGATCGCCTGGCTGAGCTTTTCGGATTTTTATGGCCGTCCCGCCTATCAGCGCACCGCCGAAGTCAGCATCTACCTCGACGAGCGCGCGCGCGGCAAGGGCCTCGGCAAGCAGTTGCTGGCGGCCTCGCTGGCAGCGGCGCCGGCGCTCGGCATCGACACCGTGCTGGGATTCATCTTCGGTCACAATGAGGCGAGCCTGCGTCTGTTCCGCGGCTTCGGTTTCGACACATGGGGCTCGCTGCCGCGCGTGGCCGTGCTAGACGGCGTGGAGCGCGATCTGGTGATCCTCGGCAAGCGCCTCGACGCGCAAGGCGCGGCAGCCTGACCGAGTTGGGCCACGCTTCGGGCCACGCTTCGGGCCATTCCTCGGGCCATTCATTTGCAGGACATGATCATGTTTGTCGATTCGCACTGTCACATCAATTTCGAAGGACTCGCCGACCGCCTGCCGCAGGTGCTCGAGAATATGCGAAGCCACTCGGTCACGCACGCACTGTGCGTGTCGGTGGACCTGGAAACGCTGCCGTCCGTGCTGGATATCGCGAGCCGGCATGAGAACGTGTACGCGTCGGTGGGCGTGCATCCGGATCACGAGGACATGCGCGAGCCAAGCGTCGCGGAACTCGTGGAGCTGGCCGGGCATCCGAAAGTGATCGCAATTGGCGAGACAGGGCTCGACTACTACCGCCTGGAAGGCCGCTCGATCGCCGATATGGAATGGCAGCGCGAGCGTTTCCGCACGCATATCCGCGCCGCGCATGCCACGGGCAAGCCGCTCATCATCCATACGCGCTCTTCGTCGGAAGACACGTTACGCATCATGGCCGAGGAGCGCGCGAGCGAGCCGGGCGGCGTGATGCATTGCTTCACGGAGCCGTGGGCCGTGGCCGAACAGGCACTGGCGCAGAACTTCTACATCTCGCTGTCGGGCATCGTCACGTTCAAGAGCGCGACGGATGTGCAGGACGTCGCGCGCCGCGTGCCTCTGGAGCGCCTGCTGATCGAAACGGATTCGCCTTACCTCGCGCCGGTGCCGTATCGCGGCAAGCCTAATGAACCTGCGTACGTCAGCTATGTCGGACGTTTCATCGCGCAGCAGCGCGGCATGACGGACGAGGCGCTCGCGGCCGCAACCACGCAGAATTTCTTCCGTCTATTCAAGCTTTCCGCGCCGATCGGCGCACTGTGAAAGTGGATAAATATCAAGAGGATAGGGGCCAACCCTAAAGTAAAATATGATCAACAGTTCCAGTTTCTCCGACGCGCGCCAAGCCGCCCAAACGGCCCGCGCCGCATACACGTCGGCGCGCCGCAGCTTCTCGCGCGCCGCGCTGGCGGCCACGGTGGCGTGCGCCGCGCTGAGTTCGCTGATCGCGGCACCGGCCCAGGCCGCGCCGATCGATTCGCTGATCAAATCAGTCAAATTCGACGACGTCGACGGCGTCAAGAAACTGCTCGCCAAGGGCATGGACCCGAACAGCGTCGATAACCAGGGCATGCCGCTGCTGGTGCTGGCCGCGCGCGAGAAGTCCGACAAAGTCGGCGCCGCGCTGCTCGCAAATCCGAAAACCAACGTCGAGATCGAAGACAAGGCCGGCGAAAACGCCATGATGATGGCCGCGCTGAACGGCGACATCGACTTCGTCAAACAGTTGATCGCGAAGGACGCCGAAGTGAACAAGAAGGGCTGGGCGCCGCTGCACTACGCGGCGGCAAACGGCCACGACGACATCGTGAAGCTGCTGCTCGACCATTCCGCCTACGTGGACGCAGGGTCCCCGAACGGCACCACGCCGCTCATGATGGCGGCGCGCGGCGGCCATGTGTCGACGGTGAAACTGCTGCTCGACAACGGCGCGGACCTGACGGTCAAGAATCAGATCGGACTCACCGCACTGGATTTCGCGAAGACCTATAAGGAGCCGGACGTGGTCGAAGGTCTGACCGCGCGTTTGCAGCAGATGCAGCAAAAATAGAGCGCGCGGCGCGCCGGCATGCGCCGGTGTGCGCCGCCCATTGCCTGGAGATCGCGGCTGCCGGCCTGCTGCCGCATCGCAAAACAGTGCAGAATGACGACTTTGTTGCGGCGCGTTCGCGCGCCGTCCGGATGCGGCAACAGACCGCCTGATAAACGACCCTGGAAAGGAACACCATGCTGCGGGCTTTGATTTTCGCCAGCGCGTTTGCCGTACCGTTATCGGCAGCCGCGTTTACGGGGGGCGACCTCAACAAACTGTGCACGAAGACCGACGTCGCGTCGCGCAGTGCGTGCGCCGCATACATCGAAGGCGCCGCTGACGGCATCTTCAACACCATCGACGCGATTGGCGGCACTACGGGACCGCGCGTCGGGCAATACTTCTGCTTGCCTCAGGACGCACGCTCGGCGCAGCTGACCGACGCCGTACGCAAGTACATCGCGGAAAATCCGATTGTCGCGGGCTACAACGCGAGCACGGCAATCTCGCTGGGACTCGGCAAGGCATTTCCTTGCAAAAGCGGAAGTTAGTGTGAGTTCAAAGGACGTGTAGCGTACGACGCACACGTTCTCCCACGAGTCGGACGCCACGCTTCACATGCGCGTCCGGCTCGACAAGCGGAGCGCATTTTCGATTAGCGCGTCCGCCTCGAAGGCGCTTTACGGTGTTTTTCAGTGCTTTTCACGAGCGCGTCCGGCGGGTTCGTCCCGCGGCGCGTGTCACATTGCGCCGTCGCCGCGTTTCATGGCCGCCGGCCTGTCCCCATCCAATCGAAAAGGAGGTTGTCCTTCATGCCTTTTCTAGACGAACTCAACCACCTTGACCGTATCGCCGAAGCGCCGCTGCATACGTGGCTGGGCGCATTCATGATCTCGGTGGTCGTCGTGCTGATCGGCATCGGCATGCACCGCGTGGGCGCACGTATCGTGACCCGAATCGCGCGGCCTTATCCGCTCACCAGTGTCGTGCTTCGCTATATCGACAAGCCTTCGCTGTTCGCGCTCACCATTCTCGCGCTGGAAGCCGTATGGTGGGAGGCGCCCGACACGCTCACGTTCATATCGCCGTTGCGCGACGCCGCCGCGATCGCGCTGATCGGCGCGTTGACCTGGCTGTCGGTGCGCTCGGCGGCGGCCATCGGCGAGGCAATCATTCAGGCCCATCCGCTCGACACCGCCGACAATCTGCAAGCGCGGCGCATCCATACGCAGGCGAGAGTGCTGGCCCGCTCCGTGATGCTCGTGATCGTGATCGTCGGCGTGGGCGGCGCCTTGATGACGTTCCCGAATGTCCGGCAGATCGGCGCGAGCCTTCTTGCATCGGCGGGCGTGGCAGGTCTGGTTGCCGGTATTGCCGCGCGGCCGGTGCTCGGTAATCTGATCGCCGGCTTGCAGATTGCGCTGTCACAACCTATCCGGCTCGACGACGTCGTCGTCATTCAGGGCGAATGGGGGCGCATCGAGGAAATTACCGGCACGTACGTGTCGGTGCGCCTGTGGGACCAGCGGCGGCTCATCGTGCCGCTGCAATGGTTCATCGAAAATCCGTTTTCGAACTGGACGCGCAGCAGTTCGCAAATCATCGGCACGGTGTTTCTCTACGTCGATTACCGGATGCCGCTCGCGCCGCTGCGCGAGGAGCTTGCGCGCATTGTCGCGGCGGCGCCTGAGTGGGACGGGCGCGTGCAGGTTCTGCAAGTCACCGAGGGCACCGAACGCTCGATGCAATTGCGTGCGCTCGTCAGTTCGCTCGATTCGGGCCTCAACTGGGACTTGCGCTGCCGCGTGCGCGAGGGGCTCCTCGACTTCATCCAGAAGCACTATCCGCAGTATCTGCCGCGCGCGCGTGCGGAAGTGTCGGCGGAACTCGAAAACGGCAAGGGCGAGCCGCTCGACTGGGTGCCGCGCGGCGCTCGCACGCCTGCCGGCAGCACGGCGGCGCATACTGAGGCGGACCCGGTGGCGAGCCGGCCCGCTCAGGCGACCGGCGCGGCAGCGCCGTCGCACAAGGTCAAGGAAATGGCCTAGCGGCCACAGGTGTCTGCGTGAAGCTTTTCCACGCGGACCAGAGCCCACGGCGATGCAACCGATCGATCGCTGAAGGGTCGAACCGTCCACTCACACATAAACTCGGCGCGGCATGGCGTGCACCATGCGAAAGTTTGTCGAGGCGCTCGCTGCGTGACGAGCGCCGGCTGCACCCTGGCAGATGCCGCGCGCAACAAGGAGGACTAGCAACATGGGCCGACTGATCGTCGTGTCGAATCGCGTCGCAACGCCGACGGAAACCAAAGGATCGGCTGGCGGCCTCGCCGTCGGCGTGTTCGGCGCGTTGAAGGACGCCGGAGGCGTGTGGTTCGGCTGGAGCGGCGACGTGGTCAGCGAGACCGTCGCCAACGCCGGGCCGACGCTCGAACAGGACGGCGCGGTCACCTTCGCAACGGTGGGTCTTACGCGCAAGGACTACGACCAGTACTACCGCGGCTTCTCGAATGCGACGCTGTGGCCGGTGTTCCACTACCGCAACGATCTCGCGCGCTACGAGCGCGAGGAGTATGCCGGTTACCGGCGCGTCAACGCGTGGCTCGCGCACAAGCTGATCAAGCTGCTCGAGCCAGACGACGTGATCTGGATTCACGACTATCACCTGATTCCGTTTGCCGAAGCGCTGCGCAGCGAAGGCATCACGAACCGCATCGGCTTCTTCCTGCACATTCCGTTTCCCGCGCCGCAGATTCTGCTCAACATTCCGCCGCACGAGGAACTGGTGAAATCGCTGTCGTGCTACGACTTGCTGGGCTTCCAGACGGCGACCGATCAGGAAGCGTTCCACGATTACGTCACTCGCCACGCGCGCGGCTCGGTGTCGAGCGACGGTCTCGTCGAAGCGTTCGGCCGCAAACTGCGTACGGGCGTCTACCGCATCGGCGTGTTTCCAGACGAGATTGCCGAGCAGGCAAAGCGCTACGAGAGCCGTCAGCACGTGCTCGACCTGAAGCAGAGTCTCGAAGGCCGCAAGCTGATCATGAGCGTCGACCGGCTCGATTATTCGAAGGGGCTCGTCGAGCGCTTTCGCGCATTCGAGCATCTACTGGAACGTTCGCCCGAATGGCGCGGCAACGTCACGCTGGTGCAGATTGCGCCGCCCACGCGTTCGGACGTCGCTACGTACCAGAAGATCCGTCAGGATCTGGAGTACGAAGCAGGGCGCATCAACGGGCGCTATTCTGGTCTCGACTACACGCCGATCCGCTATCTGAACCAGCAATACGACCGCTGGAAACTCATGTCGCTGTTCCGCGAGTCGCAGATCGGCTTCGTCACGCCGTTGCACGACGGCATGAATCTCGTCGCGAAGGAATATGTCGCCGCGCAGAATCCCGACGATCCGGGCGTACTCGTGCTGTCCATTTTCGCGGGCGCCGCGGCCGAGCTGACAGGCGCGCTGCTCGTGAATCCGCACGATGCAATAGGCATGTGCGAGGCGTTGCAGCGCGCGCTGCAAATGCCGCTCGACGCGCGTCAGCGGCGTCACGAGATCAACATGGCGGCGCTGCGCAAGAACGATCTTGGCGTGTGGCGCGACAGTTTCCTGCGCGACCTGCGCAGCGTGCCGCTGCAGAAGCCCGCCATGGGCGGCGGGCATAAGTAGTGAGCGGTCCGAAACGGAATGTCGTGCGCGTGTGCAGGCGTGGCACGCCAGGGCGCTTGGCGCCTGCAGCCTGCAGGGTGTCTTATGCACGGATGGCCGCGTGCTGAGCGCGCTCGCCATCGCCGGTTACCGGTCGCTGCGCGAGTTGATCGTGCCGCTTGGGCGGCTCAACGTCATCACGGGTGCCAACGGCAGCGGGAAGTCGAGCGTATATCGTTCGCTGCGTCTGCTTGCCGAAACGGCGCGCGGCGGCGTGATCACATCGCTCGCGCGCGAAGGCGGTTTGCCGTCCACCTTATGGGCCGGCCCGGAGCGTTTTTCCCGGGGCATGCTGAGCGGCGAATTCGCGGTTCAAGGCACGACCCGCAACGCACCGGTCAGTCTGCGTCTCGGCTTCGCGGGCGACACGTTCAGCTATGCGATCGACCTCGGCTTGCCGCATCCGGGTATCAGCAGGTTCGTGCTCGATCCCGTCATCAAGCGCGAGTGCATCTGGAGCGGGCCGGTGCTGCGGCCCTCGGCGTTGCTGGTGGATCGACAAGGAGCGGCGCTGCGCACGCGCGATGAAAACGGCGACTGGCAAACGGTCCCGCAACCCGTCGCGAGCTTTGACAGCATGATGACGGAGTTCGCCGACCCGCGCTGCGCGCCGGAGATGATCGTGGTGCGCGAACAGATCCGCTCGTGGCGCTTCTACGACCACTTCCGCACGGATGTCGACGCGCCCGCGCGCATGCCGCAAATCGGCACGCACACGCCGGTGCTCTCCGACGACGGCGCGGATCTCGCTGCGGCTTTGCAGACCATTCGCGAGATCGGCGACCCCGCTGCACTCGACGCCGCCATCGACGATGCGTTTCCCGGCTCACGGCTCGACGTCGCCACACAGGGCGGCCGCTTCGAAGTGCTGATGCAGCAGCATGGTTTGCTGCGTCCGCTAAAAGGTGCGGAACTGTCTGACGGGACCCTGCGTTATCTATTGCTGGTCGCCGCCCTGTTGACGCCGCGTCCGCCCGCGCTACTGGTATTGAACGAGCCCGAAACGAGTTTGCATCCGGACCTGTTGCCGGCGCTTGCACGGCTGATCACGGGGGTGGCCGCGCACTCACAGGTGCTTGTCGTGTCGCACGCGGCGCGGCTCATCGCGTCACTCGAACGCGAAGACGCGAGCGAGTCGATCGTGCTGGAGAAGCATTTCGGTGCAACGCGTCTCGCCGACGCCGAAGAGCGCGACATACCGGCGTGGAAATGGCCGTCGCGCTGACGCCGACGCGTGCGTGCGGCTCCCATATTTCGATGGTCCTTGCGATGTAAGCTGAATGTAACAGCGCCCAAAAAATGCAATACCGGGCGCTTTTTAGCGCTTGCCAGGGAATAATGCTTCGATGCCTGTGGCGCGCGCGCCGGCCTCAGCGCCATTAATCGAAAGACGGAAGACCTGCCTGCCACCCCGGCGCCTATCGACGCCGGATAAACCTGGCCGGGCCGGGCAGCGCCAGGCCGTGCCGGGCTATGCACAAGCCAGCGCCGCAAGCCGTCAGTTCACGGAGACAACTATGAAGATTGCGCAGATCGCCCCCTTGACCGAATCGGTGCCACCGAAGCTGTACGGCGGCACGGAGCGCGTCGTGTCGTACATCACCGAGGCGCTCGTGGAGCTCGGCCATGACGTGACGCTGTTCGCAAGTGGCGACTCGGTGACGAGCGCGAAGCTGGAGGCCGTGTGGCCGCGCGCGCTGCGCCTCGATCCCGGCATCCGCGATCGCGTGGCGCCGCACATGTTGCTCATGGAACTCGTGCGCCGCCAGGCCGAAGAGTTCGATGTCCTGCATTTTCACCTCGACTACTACTCGTTCTCGGTGTTCAAGCGGCAGGAGACGCCGTTTGTGACGACCATGCACGGCCGGCTCGATCTGCCCGAACAACAGCCGGTGTTCGATACGTTCAACACTGCACCGGTCATTTCGATTTCCAATGCGCAGCGCCATCCGCTGCCGCAAGCGCGCTGGCTGACCACGGTGTATCACGGCTTGCCGGAGAAGCTATATACGCCGCAGCCGGTCGAGCAGAAGTACCTCGCGTTCCTCGGCCGTATCTCGCCCGAAAAGCGCGTCGACACGGCGATTCGCATCGCGGGGCGCTGTGGCATGCAGATCCGCATCGCGGCAAAGGTCGACACTGCGGATCGCGAATATTTCGAGCGCGATATCCGGCCGCTACTGGACTTGCCGCACGTCGAGTTCATCGGTGAGATCGCGGATCATCAGAAGGCCGAATTCTTGTCAGGCGCACATGCACTGCTGTTTCCGATTGATTGGCCGGAGCCGTTCGGCCTCGTCATGATCGAGGCAATGGCTTGCGGCACGCCGGTCGTCGCGTTCAATCGCGGTTCGGTGCCGGAGGTGCTCGAAGACGGCTTGACCGGCTTTATCGTCGAAGACGAGATCGGCGCGGTGGCGGCGGTCAACCGGCTGCACAAGATGCCGCGTGCCGGCGTGCGTCAACGCTTCGAGGAGCGCTTCACGTCGCACCGGATGGCGCAGCAATATGTGGACGCGTATCAGTCGGTGATTCGCGCGCAAAAGCGCTCGCGCTTCAAGGTAGTGGATAGCTCGGGTCGTTGATTTCCGCGAGCGGTTCATGCGGACGGTTCTGGAGGTCTGGCCACGGAATTGACATGTGCACTTGCTCGTTGCAAAAGCTCATGCCGACTGCCCGCGCAACGTTTTCAGAACCTTAAGTTGAACGCATAAAAGTTGGACAGGCCGGCCTCCGCGAACGGAGCCGGCCTGTCGTCAAGTTTCCGCGCACTGCGACACATCGCGCGGCTCACACTGCGCAATCCTCGCGTCCATCCCGGACACCGTTGCGGGAATCAGGCGGACAGCACGCGCAACCCGCATACGTACGGGCGGTTATCGCGATGCGACGTGATGCGAGGCCGCTGGTCCGCCGTCATATTCCTTAGATCTTCAGGCGCGAAACCTTCGTGCCCTGCAGCGACAGATCGCCCATCAACCCGGCATTGGTCAGCACGAATACTTGCACCGGCGCCGTGGCGGTGGTGGTGTCGATTACGCCGTTCGCGCCCATCTTCACGAGCGCGACCGAAGCGTCGCCGCCCACCGACCAGCCGTCGGCATTGCGGAATTTGTCGAGCGCGTCCTGCGTCATGAACAGGAAGATGATGGCCTTCGACTGTGCGCCGGCCTGCAAGCCGAACGAGCCGGAAACCGTGCTGTAGTAGCCCACCGTGCTGCCGCCCACGCGCAGCGAGCCTTCGCCGTACTGCCCGCCGACGATGAAGCCAGCCTGCAGCACCGACGGGAACACGAGCACGCCGCGCGCCTTCGAGACGAGTTCGTGTGAACCCTTCACGGTCGTGTACAGGCGGGACAAGGTGCCGTCGACGCTGGCGTCGATCGACTGACGTTTGGACGCGTCGGTGGACGGTGTGTCGTGGCCGCCGGTGTTGGTGGTACAACCGGCAAGTGCAAGGCCTCCGAAAGCGAGCGCAGCGGTAGTCTTCAACATGAAGTGTCGTCTTTGCATCGTTTTTCTCCGTATGGTTCCTTGGCGCAGCCGCGGAAGTTACGCGGCTGTCTTCTGAGTTATATCACACGGCACGCTAAAAGGCGCCCTCGCACGCGTAGGCGAAAAGCCTTATGTGACGGGGCTTTGCGGGAGATCGCAAGAGCCACGCTGTAAATCTGACCGGCTCGCGCGACGAGGCTCGCCCCGCGCAGAAAGCGTGATCGAACGGGGTCACGGCGTCGCGGATTCGCTCGTGGGTTGACGACCGGCGGCCGCACAGAAACCTAAGCAGATGCCCATTTTTACCGATTCGGATGCGCTGCAATTTGCGCCGCCATCGAACGAAAAGTGTTGTCCCGGCGCCGCACACTCGCGGCTTTGGCGCACGCTATCCGCCGTGGTTTGCCTGGCTCTTGACCGTGGGCGGCCGCCTGAGTGCGCGCCGCACCCCGCCGATCAGCACACCCACGGCAAGCAGCGTGAGCGCCGGCACGATCCAGTAACCGACGAATGCATGCCAGAGGTAAGCCATCAAGGTAGAGCGGCGCACGCTGTATTCGTTGCGGGCGTCCTGCTGGCGCGGCGCGTTGGCGGCCAGCACGTCGGCCGGGCAACCGGCGGCTTGCGCCTCGTCCGGCTTGCCGTGGCAGCGGGCGGGGGCGCCGGCGGCGCGCTGTGCGTCGGTGAAATTCCAGGTGGTCAGCGCGCGCTCGAGGTCGACGGCATTGTAGGCCATCTCCTCGCGAATTTCGCTGACTGCAACGATCGCCACGGGCACGGCCCAAAACACGATGACGACCAGCCACCGCCTCAACCAGCGGTTTTTATGCTTCGATACCATCCTTGCCTCCAATCGATGCTTTCCGGCATCAACGACAAGATGGCGGCCCGTATGGATATTGTGTGGGGTGGGCCGTCTCCGCAGCCATCATAGAAGAAAAACGGCGCGTTCGGGCGGCGGCACGGAGAAGGGCGGGGAAAGCGGGTGACGGAAAAACGCAGACAGCATAATGCGACGATCGAGCGCCGCGAGGTACGCGGCGCTTTCCGGCGATGTCCGGACTCAGTTGGCCGGCGCGGAAGACAGGCAGCTCTTCATGAACGCTTTGCGTTCGTCGCCTTTCTTGCCGGTGGCTTGCACGTTGCACGCCTTCATCTTGTCCTGCTGGCTCATCGGTGCGGCGGCCGGCTTCGCGGAAAGGCAGGTTTTCATGAACGCCTTGCGCTCGTCGCCTTTCTTGTCGGCGGCCTGCTTGTTACAGTCCGCCATCTTGGTTTGCTGGCTGTTCTCTGCAAACGCGGGCGAAGCGAGGACGGCGCCGAGTACCAATGCAGCGATTGTGGATTGGAATTTCATGTGACACTCCCATCGGTGTAGAAACGTTTTTGGTCTTCATGCACGCGGGCGTCTACGCATCCGGCCCTCGGCAGGTCCATTATGGCAAATGCTGTCTGCATCAACGGCCAAAACCGCGTTTGCGTTGACATGCGCACCCGCGTGTTTTCCCTGATGTAGCGGCGCTTGCGGCATTCGCGGCATTCAGAAGGCTCAATTGCGGACAGGCCATTATGTTATGCATTGCAGATTAATTGACGAATGCAGCCGGGCTGTAAATCGGGCTCTTGCCCGCTGCGAGTGGCGGAATAAAAAAATTCGCGCTGAATTGTTCTTTTTGCTGCGCCTGCACACGAATAGCAATTGGTAAGGAAATCCGGACCGAAATTCCGAAATCTTTCTGCCGCGGCGGTGTGCATGGGGCGCCGATGCTGTCGCGTCAGGCAAACCAGAGGAGCATGCGATGCACTATCTGCTGACCTATGACCTTGTGCCCGACTATCTCGAACAGCGCGGCGCGCACCGCGAGCGGCATCTGAAACTTGCGTGGGCTGCGGCGGAGCGCGGCGAACTGCTGCTTGCCGGCGCATTGAACGACCCCGTGGACACCGCCGTGCTGCTTTTCACCGGCGAGTCGCCCGCAGCCGCCGAGGCCTTTGCCAAGGCGGATCCGTACGTGCAAGCGGGCCTTGTGAAACGCTGGCGCGTGCGCGAGTGGACGACCGTGGTCGGCGAGGGCGCAGCCACTCCAGTCCGCTAGAAGAACGCCCGACGAACCCGCGGGCGAGGTGCCTCGCCCGCGCTGTTGCCACGAGGCGCGAGAGCTTTTCTTGCCACATCGATGTCATCAAGCGTCGGCACCTTGAGCTCGATGCGCCCGCAACCAACCGACGCAGCCGGCTACGTCAAAATTTCGAAAAATCTGGAGTGCCGTCGTGACTGCGAAATCGCATAAGTTTATTCGCGGCTTTTTCGAATTCTCAGGCTCGCTACAGAAAAACCGGTGCTATCGCAGCAAGCATTTCCGTTACGGCTTGACGTGAAAAGACGGAATGCGCAAGAGAAGTTTGTTTCTATCCGTAACACTTGTCGCAACGATATTCACGCAAACCCTGGTGGTGGTATGCTTCGTGCACAATTCTCCCATGCACGAGTGAGACCACGTTCTGTGCTTCGCAATAGGGACAAACCGCACTAACACAGGGCGGTATTGATCACCAGACAGAACGTACAAAACATATTTGTGCAACCGAGGGCTACACACGGATCGTGAAAGTTGAATCCGTGGTCAGCCCAAAGCCGCGGCCCGGCCAGGCTGCGTGGAGAAAATCCATGTTTTTCGATGAGCTAAGCAATGACGAATGGGCGCTGCTCTCAGCGCTTGTCTCAGATGAGCCGGCCGTCCGTCTGAACCGACGCGGGCGGCCTCGTGCCGATCCACGTGTCGTGGCGAATGCAGTGTTGTGGATCCTCACCACCGGTGAGCCGTGGTCGAAGCTGCCGGGACGGTATCCGTCGGGTCCTACTTGCCGACGCCGCTTTGAAGAATGGCAGTTGAACGGCACGCTGCTCGAGATGGTTCGGCTCCTGTCCAGGACCGGACGCACGTTCGCGTACGTGCCTCAACCTGCGCCGCTGGTTGCCGCCAAGCCTGCAGGCAAGCCGGCCGCGCAGGTCGCGGAAACCTCGAGATCGCGCGACGACGCTCCGCGCGGTGTGACGTGGAAGAGCCCCGAGTCCTGGCAGGCGCCCGGCACGAGCCGCAACGGCGCGAATGCGCTGCACGCGGCGCTTCCGTCTCACGCGCGCGACTGGCGTTGCGCCGATCCGTTTGCGGACATCACACGTCAGCTGGCGGGTATCGACAATGTCGCGCCAACCGAACAGTCCGCACCGCACACGCCTTATTTACCGCCGGCAGTAGGGCGCGCGCCGGCCTTTCCGACGCCTTCGGTCGCCTATGCGCCGCGCCCTGCGCTGCGCGTGGACCTCGGCGCGATAGGCGAAGCCGGTGCAGTCGGCGCCGCCATGCAGGGTTTGGA
This sequence comes from Paraburkholderia sp. 22098, assembly GCF_052045935.1. Taxonomy (NCBI): domain Bacteria; kingdom Pseudomonadati; phylum Pseudomonadota; class Betaproteobacteria; order Burkholderiales; family Burkholderiaceae; genus Paraburkholderia; species Paraburkholderia sp. 22098. The sequence continues at coordinate 86,919 of NZ_JBQEPV010000013.1, forward strand.
TTCGGCAATCGCGTCGGCGCGAAAAATGCCCGCAGCGGCGTTGCAGCGCAGCCCGCTGCCGGCAAGTCTCGCACCGCGGGGCCGGCAAGTTGCCGAGCGGCATGGCTACCTGATCTACGTTGCCGCCGAGCGTGTGCCTAACGATATGTATCGCGCATGGGCGGAGATCATGATGGACGGCAGGCGCGTCGAGCGTTCCGGTCTCGTCGGTCCGCGTTTCGCCGATCCCCAGGCCGCCGAGCAGTATGCGTTCGAGTGGGCGGCGCAGTGGGTCGATCGCGAGTGCCGCACGCTGGCCGCAGCGCAAGCCGCGCCCCAGGCCCGCGCGCCGCAACAGCATGCAACGACAATGCAAACGCACAAGCCAGGTTATGCGCCGAATGGACCGGCCACTCATGCGCCGTATGCCGGGGCGCCGGCGCGTCCGTTGCCCGGGCTGCGTCATGTGCCGGAGCCGGTCGCCGCGCATCATGGCGCGCCGTTGCATGGTCCTCTGAATGCGTTTCGCGGACCGCTGCGGCGTTATGCGAGCGAACCGTCCGCCGTGACTACGTCAGTCCCGGCGAATATTGCAAACGCGGTGAATGCGGTGAATGCTGCCGACGCGGCAGCACATGTAGTCACCGAACGCGAAGCAGCAGAGCGTTATCCGTCATACACAGAACTCATCTCCCACGCGGGATGAGCACGCAGTACCCCGCGGCTGTCGGAGCAACCGCCGCAGGTTTCCGCTTCATTCGCTGTGATTCAAGGCTGTGCCTGCAAGTGACTTCGCGTACGTGATTCAGTACTTTACTGGCGTCCGTATGTGTCGTCGAAGCGCACGATATCGTCTTCGCCGAGATACGAACCGGATTGCACCTCGATCATTTCGAGCGGCATCTTGCCGGGATTCTCAAGACGGTGCGTGACACCTAGCGGGATATAAGCCGATTCGTTTTCGGAGACGATAAAGCGCTCTTCACCTCGCGTGACGAGCGCGGTGCCGCGCACGACAATCCAATGTTCGGCGCGGTGATGATGCATTTGCAGCGAGAGGCGAGCGCCCGGCTTCACGACGATACGCTTGACCTGGAAGCGCTCGCCGGAGTCGACGGAATCGTAGTTGCCCCACGGGCGATGCACCTTGCGATGGTTGGCCGCTTCGAGGCCGCCCTCGCTGCGAATACGCGCCACGATCTTCTTGACGTCCTGCACACGCGATTTATCCGCGACGAGAATGGCGTCGGCCGTTTCGACTACGACCAGATCCTGCGTGCCCACGCAGGCAATCAGGCGTCCTTCCGAATGGGCGAACGTGGAAGATGCGCCTTCGAACATCACGCGCCCGCGGCCGACATTCTGCTCGGCGTCTTTCTCGGAGATGTCCCAGATCGCGTCCCACGAACCCACGTCCGACCAGCCGGCCTGCAAAGGCATGACCACGCCCGCGGCTGCGGTCTGATCGTTGCCGAGTTGCTCCATCACTGCATAGTCGATCGAGTTGGACGGCGACGCGCTGAACGCATCGCGCTGCAGCCGGAAGAAATCGCCATCTGATTTGCCGCCCGCATAAGCCGCGTCGCACGCTTCGAAAATGGCGGGCTGAAAGTGGCGGATCGCCTTCAGCCAGGTTGACGCGCGCATGATGAAAATGCCACTGTTCCACCAGTATTCACGCGATTCGACGTAGCGCTGCGCAAGTTCGAGATGCGGCTTTTCGACAAAGCGGTCGAGCTTGTGCGCGGCGATCGGAGCGTTTGCGTCGGCGGCATCCCATGCGACACCTTGCGCGGCATTGTCTGCCCGCGTTTCATCAGGATTGCCAGGCGTAGCGACAGGCGCGCCGATGCGGATATAACCATAGCCCGTTTCGGCGCGCGTCGGCACGATGCCCATCGTGACGATATTGCCCGCCGCTGCATACTGCACGCCTGCGGCGACCGCTGCATGAAATCCGTCGAGGTCGGTTACCGCATGATCCGCGGGCATCACGACCATGATGCCGTCCTCGTCCTGCGCGGCGATTGAAAGCGCGGCCACGGTCAATGCAGGTGCAGTATCGCGGCCCACGGGTTCGAGTATCAGCCTGCTTGGTTTGCCGCTCGTGCGCAACTGCTCGGCGGTCGTGAAGCGCTGTTCCTCGTTGGCCACCACGACGAGTTGGCCGGTCAGCGGATAACCGGCCTCAAGGCCGTCGAGACGGCGCGTGGTGGATTGCAGCAGCGAATCATCGCCGAGCAGGCCGATCAACTGTTTCGGGTGCTGTTCGCGCGACATCGGCCACAACCTCGTGCCGGAGCCGCCCGCCAGAATCACGGGATGGACCTTCAGTTTGACGTGCGTGGACGTCGCTTGCGTGGACCGGGTGTCGGCGGACGTGGCCGTAACCGGAGCTGTCATGATGGACTCCTCGGGGGCTGGTGAATGCATCGAGTTTTATCACGAAGGACGAAATCAATAAAAGCGCGTTAAATGAAAACTATATAAACGAGGCTATAAATTCGACGTCTCGTGAACAAAGAATGTCACCGCCACGGTTGCAAAAATAAAAATTAAGCGCAAAAAACTGACGACCTATTTTTTTAACGCCGACGGATGAGCAGGACCAATCTATCGAGCCGGCAGGGCACGAAGAAAAACTGCGGCTGCGGAACGCCAAAACAGGCGCGCGGGCGGCTCAAAACACCGTGATAACGCATCTTTTCCGGTAAAAAGTTCCGAATAAATTGCACCAAAAATGCAGGAATTTCGACCGATACATTTTGAGATTTTTGCCGCCTTGCGGAGCGAATTTTAATAACGCTTTATCTATACCTGCAGAAGGACATTCACTCATTCCGAGACACGTTTTTCGCTGCGGCCGCGTATCCGGTTTAGCTATGCGGGAAACGGAATTGCAATTAGCACCGCTTCAACTGGTTTCGCGTCGGGCAATTTTTCGCCAACGCGATGACCGGCGTTGGGCGTGCTCTTGCGGGAATGACCAGGCCGCGTATTTCGAACCCTTTCGAACCCACCAGCCGACTAACCGACGGGATGGCACTTGACTGACGAACTGAGGGGCAGCACATGCTGAGCGTTCTATCGAGAATCATCGACATCGCGATGGTTGCGCTCGGCGCCGCGATCGCGGCGGCCGTGCACAACGGGAAAGTGGTGTGGCTGGACGATATGCAAAGCGTGTCGCTTGCCTTCGACGTCCTGCTCGTCGTGGTGTTCTTTCCGGCGCTCGGCATCTACCAGTCATGGCGCGGCAAGCCGCTATACGACCTGCTGTGCCGCGTCGCGGGAGGCTGGGCGATGGTGGAAGTCACCGGCGTGCTCATCAGCTTCACGCTGCATCGCGCGGACAGTCTGTCGCGGCTGTGGCTCGTGTATTGGGCGGTCGCCACCATCGTGCTGCTGATCGTCACGAAGGTAATCGTCTATTCGATTCTGCGCGGACTGCGCCGCGAAGGTTTCAACCAGCGCGCGGTGGCGATCGTGGGCGGCGCGCCGTATGGGCGCTTCCTGATCCAGCAGATGCGCGGCCGTCCGGACGCGGGCTTTAGCCCCGTCGTCGTGTTCGACGAAGACGCCACCGTGAACCCGTACGAAGACCCGGATACGTCCGACGCGATCGAAGGCGTGCCCGTAGAGCGGGACTACCAGCGCATGATCGAACTCGTCCGGCAGCGCGCGATTCGCGAGTTGTGGCTCGCACTGCCGATCTCGAAGGAAAAGGAGATCCATCGCTTCGTGATGGATCTGCGCAACGACTTCGTGAATATCCGCTTCATTCCCGATGTGCGCAGCCTGACTCTTTTCAATCAGCCGATGGTCGAGTTGCTCGGCGTGCCGGCGATCAACCTGGCGGCGTCGCCGATCACCGATTTGCGCGTGCTGCCCAAGCGCATCTTCGACCGGCTCTTTGCGCTCGCCGCCTTGACCGCGCTCGCTCCGGTGATGCTCGTGATCGCGGCGATGGTCAAGCTCAGTTCGCCGGGCCCCGTCTTCTTCCGCCAGAAGCGTAAGGGCATCGACGGACATGAGTTCGAGATTTACAAATTCCGTTCGATGAAAGTGCACAAGGAAGAGGCCGGCAGGATCACTCAGGCGACGCGACGCGATCCGCGTATCACCGCGGTGGGTGCGTTCCTGCGCCGCACGAGCCTCGACGAACTGCCGCAGTTCATCAACGTGCTGCGCGGCGAGATGTCGGTGGTCGGGCCGCGTCCGCACGCGCTCGAACACGACGACATCTACAAGGATCTGGTGAAGGGTTACATGCACCGCTACCGGATCAAGCCGGGCATCACCGGCTGGGCACAGATCAACGGCTATCGCGGCGAAACCGACCGCATCGAAAAGATGATGGGCCGCGTCAAGCTCGATCTCTACTACATGCAGCACTGGACCTTCTGGCTCGACATCAAGATCGTCGTGCTGACGCTGTGGAAGGGCTTTGTCGGCAACAACGCATATTGAACCAACTCCAATTTCCTGCGAGGTAATACATGAACCTGACGATCATCGGTAGTGGCTACGTAGGCCTCGTAACGGGCGCATGTCTGGCCGACATCGGCCACGACGTCTTCTGTCTCGACGTCGATCAGCGCAAGATCGACGTGCTCAACAACGGCGGCGTGCCGATCCATGAACCGGGTCTGCAGGAGATCATCGCGCGCAATCGCAAGGCGGGCCGCCTCACGTTCTCGACCGATGTCGAAGCGGCGGTCGCGCACGGCGACATCCAGTTCATCTCGGTCGGCACGCCGTCCGACGAAGACGGCTCCGCCGATCTGCAATACGTACTCGCCGCCGCGCGCAATATCGGCCGCCATATGACCGGCTTCAAGGTGATCGTCGACAAGTCGACGGTGCCGGTCGGCACGGCGTCGCGCGTGCGCGAAGCGATCGCGCAAGAGCTCGAGACGCGTGGACTGAGCCACATGTTCTCGGTCGTATCGAACCCCGAGTTTCTGAAGGAAGGCGCGGCGGTCGAAGACTTCACGCGGCCCGACCGCATCGTGCTGGGTTGCGATGAGGACGTGCCCGGCGAGAAGGCGCGCGAACTGATGAAGCGCCTCTATGCGCCGTTCAACCGCAACCGCGAACGCACGCTCTACATGGACGTGCGCTCGGCGGAATTCACGAAATACGCGGCGAACGCGATGCTCGCCACGCGGATCTCGTACATGAACGAACTCGCGAATCTGGCCGATCGTGTGGGCGCCGATATCGAGGCCGTGCGTCGCGGCATTGGCTCCGACCCGCGCATCGGCTACGACTTCCTGTATGCGGGCTGCGGCTACGGCGGCTCCTGCTTTCCGAAAGACGTGCAGGCGTTGATCCGCACGGCCGCCGACCACAACGCCAACCTGCGCATTCTCGAAGCGGTGGAAGCCGTCAACGATACGCAGAAGAAGGTGCTTGCGCAGAAGATCGTCGCGCGCCTCGGCGAGGACCTGTCGGACCGCACGTTCGCCGTGTGGGGTCTCGCGTTCAAGCCCAATACCGACGACATGCGCGAAGCGCCCAGCCGTCCGCTGATCGCCGAACTGCTGCGCCGCGGCGCGCGCGTGAAAGCGTATGACCCGGTCGCAATTGACGAATCGAAGCGCGTATTCGCGCTGGATCTGAAGGACGTGCCCCAGCAGCACGCACGCCTTCATTTCGCCAACGAAGAGATGGAAGCTGCCGACGGCGCCGATGCGCTCGTGATCCTCACCGAGTGGAAGGTCTTCAAGAGCCCGGACTTCGACGCGCTGAAAACGATCCTGAAGACGCCGCTTATTTTCGACGGCCGCAACCTGTATGAACCGGACACGCTACTCGAACTCGGCATCGAGTATCACGCAATCGGCCGTCAGCATGCGTTGCGCAATGCGCCCGCGAGAGTCGGCGCAAACGGCCTGCCGCTCACGCCGGCGGACGCGCTCGCGGCAGCGGAGGCGGGCCACTAGGCCGGCTTGCATCCCGCTCGCTGCTGCATCGCCGCGCATCTTCACGGAGCCCCGCCATGTTCGCCAATGTTCTGATCGTCTGTCACGCCAACGTGTGCCGTTCGCCCGCCGCCGAAATGCTGTTCAAGGCACGCCAGGCCGCGCGCTCGCATGCGTCGGCGGGGGCGATCGCGTTTCATTCGGCGGGCGTGCGGGCGATGAACGGTCACGGCATGGACCCGGTCATGCGGCGGCTGCTCGCCGAGCGCGGCGTTGCGTCCGACGCGCATTATTCGCGTCGTCTTGACCGGCAGCTCGTGCGGTCCGCCGACCTCGTGCTCGTGAGCGAGCGCGCGCAGGCGAGCGAAGTCGAAGCCCTCGATCCGGCTTCGCGCGGCAAGGTCTTCCCACTCGGCAAGTGGGAAGACATGCCCGATGTCGCCGATCCGCACGGCGGCGAGGAATCCGCTTACAGGGAGAGTCTCGTGCTCATCGAACACCTGGTCATGGGATGGCTGAAAAAAATATGCTGATGAAAACACACGCTACACAAGCTGCACACGCTACACGCGCATTCGCGAACCGCAACGCTAACTTCAAAGCGAACCTCAGAGCGAACCTCAGAGCCAGGTTCGCCGCCACGCTGCTGCTGACGTCCTTTCTGTCGGCCTGCGCCACCGCACCGGGCAACTATCTCGACACGTCGCGTCTGAAAGACGACGGCCAGCACGAGAGCCAGCCCGCGGAAACCTATCCGGTCCATGTGATCGACGCGAGCGTCGTCGCCGCGCAAGCGCAGGCCGAAGCCAGCATGCCGCCGCGCCCGCTGCCCACGTCGACCTTCAGCGATCCGTCGCAATACGTCTACCGGCTTTCGCCGCAGGACATTCTCGGCATCACCGTGTGGGATCACCCTGAACTGACCACGCCGCAGGGCAGCACGCTGTCGGCGGGCGGCACCAGCACGCAGACCATCGCCGGCGCGTTGCAGCAGCCGTACACGGCCGCGCTGCCGGGCCAGGCCGATCCGTACGGCCAGACCATCGCCGCCGACGGCACCATCTATTTCCCGTTCGTCGGCCGCATCCGGGCTGCGGGCAAAACCATCGGCGAACTGCGCGATCAGCTCGCGACCGGACTCGTGCGCTATATCCGCAATCCACAGGTCGACGTGCGCGTGCTGTCGTACCGCGGCCAGAAAGTGCAGGTCACGGGCGAGGTGAAGACGCCGGGCCCGCTCGCGGTGAGCGACGTGCCGCTCACGCTGGTCGATGCGCTGACGCGCTCGGGCGGCACGACTGCCGACGCCGATATCCAGCGCGTGCGCCTCACGCGCAACAACAAGCTCTATGTGCTCGACGCGAACCGCATGCTGGATGCGGGCGACACCACGCAGAACGTGATGCTGCAAAACGGCGACGTGATCAACGTGCCGGACCGCAGCAACAGCCGCATCTTCGTGATGGGCGAGGTGAAGACGCCGATCCAGTTGCCGATGCTCAAGGGCCGTCTGACGATTGCCGACGCGCTCACGCAAGCGGGCGGCATTCTCGACACGGACGCCAATCCGCGCCAGATCTTCGTGATGCGAGGCATGCGCGAGCATCCGACCACACCGGACGTGTACCGCCTCGATATGACGCAGCCCGACGCGATCATGCTGTCCGCGCAGTTCCAGTTGCAGCCGATGGACGTCGTTTATGTGGGCACCGCCGCATCGACCACGTTCAACCGTGTGTTGCAGCAGGTGTTGCCGAGCGTGCAGACGCTGTTCTACCTGAAGCAGCTCACACGCTAGGCGCGTGAGTCGCCAGGGGTCCCGCGCCGCGCCATCGTCCGGTGGCTGCGGCGCGGGACTGGGGCAAAGGCAGCTAGCACCCGCGAAACAACAGATAAGCCAACGCCGAAGCAGATGCACGCAAGCAACCGCAAAAGCAACCGCGACAGCAACCGCAGAAGCAACCGATACGGGATCGAATCGTGAGCAATCAAATCTCTCCACACATGACCGGGCCGCTCAGGACCGAAGAAGAGGACGTCGTTCTCGGGCAACTGGTGCAAGTGATCCTCGACGACATCTGGTGGCTGATCGCAATCGCCGCGGCGGTCGTCGCGATTGCCGGTGCGTACTGTGTGCTCGCCAAGCCGATCTATTCGGCCGATGCGCACGTGCGCGTCGAGCAGGCCGACAACACGTCGCAGGCGCTCACGCAGACGCAGACCGGCGCCGCGATCACGAGCGGCTCGACCTCGCTGCCGACAGACGCCGAGATCGAGATCATCAAGAGCCGCGGCGTCGTCGGTCCTGTGGTCGAGCAGATGAAGCTGAACTTCAGCGTCACGCCGAAGACGCTGCCGCTTCTCGGCAGCATTGCCGCCCGCATGGCGACGCCGGGCCAGCCGGCGCGGCCATGGCTCGGCCTGTCGTCGTATGCGTGGGGCGGTGAAGTGGCCGACATCGATTCGATCGACGTGCTGCCCGCACTCGAAGGTCAGAAGCTCACCATGAAGGCGCTCGGCGGTGACCGTTATGAACTGCATGCGGAAAACGGCGCGCTCTTGCTGCGCGGACAAGTCGGGCAGCAGGCGCAGGGCGGCGGCGTGACCATGCTGGTGAACAAGCTGGTCGCGCGTCCGGGCGAGGAATTCACCGTGGTCCGCGCGAACGATCTCGACGCGATCAGCGCGTTCCAGTCCGCAATCAGCGTGCAGGAGCAGGGCAAGCAAACCGGCGTGATCCAGATTTCGCTGGAGGACAAGAACCCCGAGCATGCCGCGCTCGTCGCCAATGCGCTCGCGCAGTCATATGTGCGCCAGCATGTTTCCAACAAGCAGGCCGACGCGAGCAAGATGCTCGACTTCCTGAAGAGCGAGGAGCCGCGCCTGAAGTCGGACCTGGAGCGCGCCGAAGCCGCGTTGACCGCGTATCAGCGCCAGTCCGGCTCGATCAATGCGAGCGAAGAAGCGAAGGTGTATCTCGAAGGCAGCGTGCAGTACGAGCAGCAGATCGCGGGCTTGCGTCTGCAGATGGCGCAGCTCATCGAGCGCTACGGCGACGACCATCCGATGCTCAAGGCGGCGCGCGAGCAAATGGCCGAGTTGCAGGCGCAGCGCGCGAAATACGCTGACCGCTTTCGCGATCTGCCGGCTACCGAAGTGAAAGCCGTGCAGTTGCAGCGCGACGCGAAAGTGGCGGAAGACATCTACGTGCTGCTGCTCAATCGCGTGCAGGAGCTTTCGGTGCAGAAGGCCGGCACGGGCGGCAACGTGCATATCGTCGACGCCGCGCTGCGCCCCGGCGCGCCGGTCAAGCCGAAGAAGGCGCTGATCCTGTCGGCGGCGACGATCCTCGGGCTGATCGCGGGCACCGGCTTCGTGTTCCTGCGCCGCAATATGTTCAAGGGCATCGACGACCCGGAGCACATCGAGCGCGCATTCCATCTGCCGGTGTTCGGGCTCGTACCGATGAGCGCCGAGCAGACGCTGCTCGAAAACGGCTTTCAGCGCGGCGGCGAGCGCCTGCGCTCGGTGCTCGCCAACGCGCGGCCGAAGGACGTCACGGTCGAGAGCTTGCGCAGCCTGCGCACGTCGATGCAATTCACGATGATGGACGCGAAGAACCGCATCGTCATGCTCACGGGCCCGATGGCCGGCGTCGGCAAGAGCTTCCTCACGGTCAACCTGGCGGTGCTGCTCGCGCATTCGGGCAAGCGCGTGCTGATGATCGACGGCGACATGCGCCGCGGCGTCCTCGAACGCTTCCTGGGCGGCACGCAGGACAACGGGCTGTCGGAGCTGCTGAGCGGCCAGATCTCGCTGGAGGAGGCGATCCGTGCGTCGGAGATCGAGAACCTGAGCTTCATTTCGTGCGGGCGCCGTCCGCCCAATCCGTCCGAGCTGCTGATGTCGCCGCGTCTGCCGCAATACCTCGACGGTCTCGCGAAACGCTACGACGTGATCCTGGTCGACACGCCGCCGGTGCTCGCGGTGACCGACGCGTCGATCATTGGCGCGTATGCCGGTTCGACCTTCTTCGTGATGCGTTCGGGCATGCACAGCGAGGGCGAGATTACCGACGCGTTGAAGCGTCTGCGGGCAGCGGGCGTGCACGTGCAGGGCGGCATCTTCAACGGCATGCCGGCGCGGGCTCGCGGCGGCTACGACCGCAGCTATGCGGCGGTCCAGGAATATCTGAGCACCTGATCGGGCAGGAGTACACCGACGATGAATCACACAGGACATCGCAACAAGGACATCGCAATGAAAGTGACGGTACTGGTTCCGACTTACCGCCGCCCGGCCGACCTCGCGCGCTGCCTCGCGGCGCTGCAACGGCAGTCGCGCGCGCCCGATGAAGTCGTGGTGGTGGCGCGCGCCGACGACGAGGCGACCCATATGTGTCTGCGCGATCCGGCGGTCACCGGCATGCTGCCGGTCTCAGTCGCGCTCGTCGAAGCACCCGGCCAGGTCGCGGCGCTCAATCGCGGACTCGACGCGGCCAACGGCGATGTGATCGCGATTACCGACGACGACGCCGCGCCTCATCCCGACTGGGTGCAGCGCATTGCAGCCGCATTCGAAAGCGACGCCCGGCTCGGCGCGCTCGGCGGGCGCGACTGGGTGCACGAAAAAGGCCGCGTGCTGGACGGCGAGCGGCCATTGGTCGGCAAGGTCACGGCGCACGGCAAGATCATCGGCAACCATCACCTCGGCGTGGGCAGCGCGCGCGAAGTCGACATTCTGAAGGGCGCCAACATGAGCTATCGGCGCGACGCGGTGCGCAACATCCGCTTCGACGCACGGCTGCGCGGCGCGGGCGCGCAGGTTCACAACGACATGGCGTTCAGCCTCGCGGTAAAGAACGCCGGCTGGAAGCTGATGTACGACCCGCGCGTCGCGGTCGATCATTTCCCCGCCGAACGTTTCGACGACGACCGCCGCGATGCGCAAACCATGGCCGCGTTGCGCAATGCCGCGTTCAATTTCCATCTGATCCTGCGCGACCAGTTGCCGCCGTTGCGCCGCGAGACCGCGTGGTGGTGGTGGACGCTCGTCGGCACACGCGTCTATCCGGGTCTCACGCATGCGGCGCTCGCGCTCGTGTCGAAACAGGCGCGCCTGAAGCTCTCGCGCTGGCGCGCGGTGCGAACCGGCGCGCACGAAGCCCGGCGCGCGCTGTCGCGCACCGCCTGAGCGGGGCGGCCAATGCAACGGGCGCGAGCAGCACGCAGCGCCTCACACGCTGCAGCATCGGCAAAGGGAGTGTCTGCATGAGTACGAAGGTCCACGTTCATCTGTTTTACGGCGCCGATCCGCGTTTCTATCGACCGGGCGACAACATCGGTTGCCTGTACGGCTATCACCACGCCGAATCGGACGCGTTCGCGCTGACCTATTCACAGGACGCTCGCGAAGGTAAGCCGATGCGGCTCGTTCGACGCGCGCTGAAGGCAGTGCTTGGTTTCGACTTCATCCATACGTGGCGCAATCGCGCGGAAATGTTGCGCTCCGATGTGATCTGGACGCACACCGAACAGGAATGGCTGTCAGCCGCGTTGATGCTCCTGCTGAGCGGCCGCAAGGCCGGCGCGGACTCATCGCCGCTTCTGCTCGCGCAAAGCGTGTGGCTGCTCGACAAATGGCCTTCGTATGGAATCGTGCGTAAGTGGCTGTATCGCAAGCTGATGACGCGCGCCGATCAGCTGACCACGCTCGCGAGCGAAAACGCGGCGTTGTGCAAGCGCTATTTCAATCGCGACGCGAAGCCGCTTCTCTACGGTCTGAACACGCGCGACTTTCCGGTTAAAGCGCCGACCGAATGGAAGCCGCATTCGCCGATCCGCATTGCCGCGATCGGCAACGACCGCGACCGCGACTGGGACACGCTCATCGGGGCGTTCGGCAACGACGCGCGCTACACGGTGAAGCTCGCCACGCGCCGCCGCATTCCCGCGTCGCTGCGCGCGCCGAATGTGGAAATCGCGCTGTTCTCGGGCATCAGAAAACAGCACGAACTGTATGACTGGGCCGATGTGATCGTCGTGCCGTTGCGGCCGAACACGCACGCGTCAGGTATTACCGTGATGCTGGAGGCGGCGGCGGTCGGCAAGCCGATGGTCGTGACCGACGTCGGCGCCTTGCAGGATTATTTCCCGGCTGGCGAGGCCGCGTACATTCCGCCATTCAATCCGTCTGCGTTGCGCGATGCGGTTGACCGGCTCGCCGCCGCGCCCGTGGAAGCATTGCGCCAGGCGCAGGCCGCGGCTGCCGGCCTGCTGTCGCGCGATCTGACCACGCAGCACTACGCGATGCAGCATGTGCGGATCACGCAGGAGATGCTGCGCGCTCGCGGCGCCGCGGCACGCGGCCGCGCGGCGCCTTCTGCCGACGCGGACAAGGCGGTGGGCGCTCATGCTCAACGCAGCACCGCGCAAGAATCGCGCGGAGGCCTCTAAGCGATGTCGACGCTTCCGCGAGCCGACCTTTCGCCCACACCCGGCATGCCGGGCAGCGTAGGTGCGTCGCGCAAACGTCGCGAGTGGCTGCCCGCAGCCATGCTGTGGCTCGTCACGGCCGTACTGATCGTCGCGCGTCAGGGCACGGTGCTCACGCTCGCGTTTCCCGTCCTCGCAATCGCAACCGGCCTGTGGCTCTACTTCAAGAGCCCGGCGCGCTATATCGGCTTCATGTGGTGGTTATGGTTCCTGAGCCCTGAAGTGCGCCGCCTTGCCGACTGGTCCAAAGGCTCGTTCACGCCGACGAGCCTGATCCAGGTCGCGCCGCTCGCCGTCACGATGATCAGCGCGTTGTCGCTCGTACGCTACTACAGGCTGCTCGGACAACGGCGCGGACTTCCGGTGCTGCTGATTCTGCTCGGACTCGTCTATGCCTATCTTGTCGGCGTGGTGTCGAGCGGCCCGCTCGCGGCCACCTACGACCTTGCGAACTGGCTGTATCCGATTCTGATCGGCTTTCACATCATGGCGAACACGCGCCAGTATCCGCAGTACCGCGACACCATCGTGAACACGTTCATCTGGGGCATGCTCGTGATGGGCGGCTACGGGCTGATCCAGTTTTTCATCATGCCGCAGTGGGACGCACTGTGGATGCTCGGCTCGCAGATGAACTCGCAAGGCGACCCTGTGCCGATGGGCGTGCGCGTCTTCAGCACGATGAATTCGTCAGGGCCGTTCGCGTTCGCAATGATGGGCGCGATGGTGTACGTGATGGCGGCCACGCATCGCGTGCGCTGGGTCGCCGCGGCGCTCGGTTTCTTTTCGTTCGCATTGAGCCTCGTGCGCTCCACATGGGGCGGCTGGATCATCGCGCTGCTGATCCAGCTGATCAAGTCCAACAACAAGGTGCGGGTGCGCATCGTCGCGAGCGCGGTGTTGCTAGCGGGACTGTGCGTGCCGCTCCTCGCGGTCGGTCCGGTGGCCGAGCGGATGCAGGCGCGCTTGTCCACCATCGTCAATCTGAACGACGACCAGAGCTACGCGGCCCGCAACGAGTTCTATGCGACCTTCGCGAAAACCGCCTTTACCGATGTCTCCGGCGAAGGCATGGGCGCGACCGGCACCTCGACCAAGCTCTCGAACGACGGCGGCCAGCTCGGCCAGTACGGCAACTTCGACAGCGGCGTGATGAACATCCCGTTCGTGCTCGGCTGGCCCGGCACGCTGCTTTACATGTCCGGCATCGTCTGGCTATTGACGCGCGCCGTGCTTGCGTCGATCAGGCTGCGCAACGACAAGTACGTGTCCGCATGCCTGAGCCTGTGCCTCGCGACTTTCGCGATGCTGGTGTTCACCAATTCGCTGGTCGGCACCGGCGGCCTGCTGCTTTTCATGAGCGTTTTTTCGATCCTTTCCGCGGTGCATTACGAAAAAATCAACCGCGCCGGTACGTTATTCCGCACGCAACTTTTCCACGGAGGCACTGATTGAGAGTCGCCATTGTCACGCACGTTGTGCGCCATAACGACGGCCAGGGGCGCGTCAACCACGAGATCGCGCGCGCGGCGCTCGACGAGAATATCGGCGTCACGCTGATTGCCTCGCACGTCGCGCCCGATCTGCTCGTTCATCCGAATGTCCGCTGGGTGCCGATGAAAATCGGCCGCTGGTGGCCGACCAATCTGCTGCGCCAGCAGGTGTTCGCGTTCAAGAGCGCAATGTGGCTGCGCTCCCATCGCCGCGAATACGACGTGCTCCACGTGAACGGCTTCATCACGTGGATGCCCGCCGACGTCAACACGTCGCACTTCGTGCACAGCGGGTGGCTCGGCAGCAAGTACTACCCGTTCGGTCTCACGAAGGGCGCGTGGTCCGCGTATCAGTCGGTATATACGCGCTGCAATGCGTTGCTCGAGCGCTGGGCCTACCGGCGCTCGAGGGTCATTACGGCGGTCTCGCAAAAAGTCGCCGATGAAATCCGCGCCATCGGCCTCACGCCTGATAACCGTGTGGACGTGATCTACAACGGCGTCGATACGCAAGGCTTCGCTGCGGCCACCGGCGATCGCGCGAAATTCGGCTTGCCGCAAGACGCATTCTTGCTGCTGTTCGTCGGCGATCTGCGTACGCCGCGCAAGAACCTCGGCACCGTGCTAGCCGCGCTCAAGCATTTGCCCGAACACGTGCATATCGCAGTGGCGGGCTTTCTGCCGGGCAGTCCGTATCCGGACGAGGCGAAGGCGCTCGGCATCGCGCATCGCGTGCATTTTCTCGGGCTCGTCAAAGAGATGCCGGTGCTGATGCATTCGGTCGATGCGTTCGTGTTTCCGTCGCGTTACGAGGCCATGAGCCTGTCGCTGCTCGAAGCGATGGCGGCCGGGTTGCCGGTCGTGACCGCGCGCACCGCGGGCGGCGCTGAAATCATCACGCCCGAATGCGGGATCGTGCTCGACGATCCGGACGATCCGAAGGCGCTCGCAGGGGCGGTCGCACGCCTCGCCGCCGATGACGACGCGCGTCGCAAGATGGGCGTCGCCGCCAACGAACTCGCGACCGGTTTCGGCTGGGCGCGCATGGCCGCGCAATATATCGCGCTGTATCGGCAGATCGAGGGGCAGCAGAAGAATCGCCGGCGCAAGGAAGCCGAGGCGGCGGTGGTCGCGAAGACCGACGCGCTCACGCTGAACACGCTGGCCGGACACAAGCGCGTCGAATGACGCTACGCGCTAGCGTTCAACACTACTCACCGGATACAAAAAGGCTCAATAAGGCAACGACAATGACGACAAGCTCAATCAAATCGCTGCAGATCGGCATGCACTGGTTCCCGGAGCGCGCGGGCGGCCTCGACCGCATGTATTACTCGCTGGTCGGCGCGCTGCCGGGCGCGGGCGTCGCGGTGCGCGGCGTCGTAGCAGGCTCGCCGAAGGTTGCTGCCGACACCGGCGGTGCGATCAACGGTTTCGGCTCCGCCGGCCAGTCGCTGCCTTTGCGGCTGATGGCCGCGCGTCGCGCGCTGCGCCAGGAAATCAGTACCTCGCGTCCCGACGTGATCTCGTCGCACTTCGCGCTTTATACGTTTCCGGGCCTCGACGTGACGCGCGGCATTCCGCAGGTCTCGCATTTTCAGGGACCGTGGGCCGACGAAAGCCATGTTGAAGGCGCGGATTCGCTCGGTCAGCGCGCGAAGCGTTATCTCGAACAATCGGTCTATACGCGCTCGTCGCGTCTCATCGTGTTGTCGGAGGCGTTCGGCAAGATTCTGACTTCGCGTTATCGCATCTCGCCGGAGCGTGTGCGTGTGGTGCCGGGCTGCGTCGACGTCGAACAATTCAATCTGCCCATCACGCCCGCCGAGGCGCGTCTGAAACTGCAATTGCCGCAGGACAGACCGATCGTGCTCGCGGTGCGGCGTCTCGTGCGGCGCATGGGTCTCGAAGATCTGATCGATGCGATCAGGCTGCTCAAGCCGAGCCACCCCGATGTGCTGCTTCTGATTGCAGGCAAGGGGCGTCTCGCGGACGAATTGCAAGCGCGCATCGACGAGGCCGGCTTGCAGGACAACGTGAAGCTTCTTGGCTTCGTGCCGGATCAGCATCTGGCGGCGCTGTATCGCGCGGCGAATATCAGCGTGGTGCCGACAGTCGCGCTCGAAGGCTTCGGCCTCATCACGGTCGAATCGCTCGCGTCGGGCACGCCGGTGCTGGTTACGCCGGTTGGCGGCTTGCCCGAGGCGGTTGCGGGGCTGTCGCCCGATCTGGTGCTGCCGGAGACCGGCGCAAAGGCGATCGCAGCGGGACTTGCCGGCGCGCTAAGCGGCTCGCTGAAGTTGCCCGATGCCGATGCGTGCCGGCGCTATGCGCGTGAAAACTTCGATAACTCGGTGATCGCGAAACGGGTGGCGTCGGTGTACAGCGAGGCTATTGCTTCGGGCGGGGTGCATTGATCGAGCATTGAATTTTGCGGGACGAAATAAAGAAGGCGCCGGCTCCTGAAGAAGAGAGCCGGCGCCTTTTTCATGTGCCTGCTTTTGTGCTGCCGCCGCTGCATCGCCCCAATGCGGGCGTGCGGGGCGGTTGCTGAGGGTCGCTGATTAAAACGTCTCGTGTTGCTGATTGCGCCCAATGTCCGCATGAACCATCATGTGGCACAGTTGTTCGAGCGTGGTCTGCGCCTGCCAGCCGAGTTTCTCGCGCGCCTTGTCCGCGCAGCCGATCAGCAGATCGACTTCAGCCGGCCGGTAGAACTTCGGATTCACGCGCACGAGCGTCTTGCCAGTCGCCACGTCGATGCCCGTTTCGCGCTCTTCCTTGCCTGACCACTCGATCTGATAATCCGCCGCGGCGAACGCCATGCGCACGAAGTCGCGAACCGTTTCAGTGCGGCCGGTAGCGAGCACGAAGGTGTCCGGCTCGTCGGCTTGCAGCATGCGCCACATGCCTTCCACGTATTCGAGCGCGAAACCCCAGTCGCGTTTCGCGCCGAGGTTGCCGAGTTCCAGCACATCCTGCTTGCCGAGCTTGATCTTTGCGACCGTGTCGGTGATCTTGCGCGTCACGAATTCGCGGCCACGCAGCGGCGATTCGTGATTGAACAGAATGCCGCTGCTCGCAAAGAGACCATACGACTCGCGATAGTTGATCGTCGACCAATGCGCGAACAGTTTCGCGACGCCATAGGGGCTGCGCGGATAGAAGGGCGTGTCCTCGCGTTGCGGCACCGCCTGCACGAGCCCGAACATTTCCGATGTCGATGCCTGGTAGTAGCGCATCTTCGGGTTGAGAATGCGGATGCCTTCGAGCAGATTCAGCGCGCCGATGCCGGTTACCTCGGCGGTCGTCACCGGCTGGTCGAACGATACGCCCACGAAACTCTGCGCGGCGAGGTTATACAATTCGTCGGCCTGCGCGCCTTCGAGCAGACGCAGCGTCGAGCCGAGGTCGGTCAGGTCGTGTTCGACGAGACGCAGATTCGGATGGTCGAGCACGCCCAACTCGCGCATGCGCCAGAAATTCACGGAACTCGTGCGCCGATAGGTGCCGGTGACCTGATAGCCCTTGTCGAGCAACAATCGGGTCAGGTAGGCGCCGTCTTGTCCCGACACACCGGTGATGATCGCTTTGCGTGGTTGGCTCATAGCTTGCCTTCAATATTGGTAAAAGAAAAAAGAGCACCTCAGAGCGTGCCATCGAGAAGCCGCCGCACCAGCGGTTCGACGACCTGAAAATCCTGCTCGGCCTTGAGCCTGTACAAGCCCGGCTTTGGATGCGCGCCGTCGGACATCAACGTCTTCCAGTCCGGCAGACTGCTGATGTACGCGAACTGATCGACGAGCGGCACATGCTGTTCGTCGGCTACGCGACGCGTCATCGCGACCATCGAGGCGAGCCGCGCATTGAGCCGGTTATCGGGCATCGGATTCGATGTCTCCAGCACCGGCTCCTTGCCGAGCGCGCGAGCGGTTTTGACGAGCGCGGTTTGCGCCGTGTAGAACTGCTCGGGCGTCTGGTTCTGCATCACTTCGTTGATGCCGTAGTTGATCAACACGATTCGCGCGGGCGACGCAGCGAGCCGCTCGCGCCATGGCAAACCGGCGGTCGGCCCGGCGCGCCGATTACCCGTGCCGTCGAGCAATTGCATGGCCATCGTGCCGCCCACGCCGTAGTTGGCTACGCGCACGCGGTCGCCGTGATGCGTCTGCAATTCGTCCTGCAGATAAGCCACGGCGTTCTGCGCTTGCGGCGCGCAATGGCCTTCGCTGCATGAAATACCGAGCGTCGTGGAATCGCCGTATGCGTCGATCACGACCTGCGTGTGCGCTTGCATCCGCTCCACTTGAGTGGCTTGAGCACTCGCGCCCGGCGAACACAGAGACAGTCCGGCAAGCGACGCACATATCGCGGCGGCTCGAAGCCGTGCGGGGCATCTCATGCGCGGCTTTGCGGTACTTGCGGCGCAGCGCTCGCCACGCCCGCACTGGTGCCCGCCGTCGCATGCGAGTTGCCGCGAGGACCGAAAATCAGGCGCTTCTCAAATCCGAACCAGGTGAGACTTGCATATGCAATCGTGATAACGAGCGCGAGCGCGGCGGTCACATAGCGGTTCATCTGCAGCGGCCAGAGCGCATACAGCACGCTCAGATGAATCAGATAGATCGTGTAGCTGATCGTGCCGATATACACGAGCACCGGATTGCACAGCAGCCGTTTGACGATGCCCTTGCTTTGCAGGGCGATGACCACGACGGATGTGCAAAGCACCAACGAAATGCTGTAAAGCCCCGCATTGGACAGCGGTGTATTCGCCGCGCGAAAACGCGGAAAGTGCAGATGCAGCCAGGCGAGCGCGGCGAGGGCAGCGATCACGCCCAGCACCGCAACCCCCTTGAACGGTTCGAGTGCGTGACAATCGCGCCGCACAGCGACGGCGAGCAGCGCGCCGGCCGCGAGCAGATCCATGCGAAAGGGCGTCAGGTAATAGATCGGCCAGAACGAATCGAACCATGGCGTGGCCACTGCGCGAAGCACTGGCACGAGCAGGACCAGCGCGGCGGCCACCCACGCGAGCGCACGCTCGGGGACGAACAGAATCACGAACGGCCAGACGATATAAAACTGCTCTTCGACTGCAAGCGACCACAACACATTCAGGCTGTCGTGTCCGCTCTGATTCAGCGCATCGCCAATGTTCGTTGCGAAGAATGCGTACCACTGCCAGTGCTGCGCCCAGCCGAAGCCGAACAGGATCGAGGAGACCGCCATCAGCAGCAGATAGGGCGGCAGAATGCGCCGCGCACGGCGTGCATAGAAGTAGCCGAAGTACGACTGCTCACGTGCCTTGCGTTCGAGCAGGATGCCGGTAATCAGAAAGCCGCTCAGTACAAAGAACAGATCGACGCCCATCCACAGCGGCGCTTTCAACGCGTGCTGCGCGAACACCGCGAGCACGGCGATCGCGCGCAAGCCGTCGAGCTGCACGATGCGGCGTGAATGGGAAGGCGCTGTGGGCAGTGCGCTAACAGTCATGAACCGTCCATGGTGTGGAAGCCGAAGAGCCGCAAGGATCCGCGAGGAGCCGCGAGCCGGGGCAGATATCCAGTCGCGCCCGCTGCGGCCGCGACGTCAGTGCATTTGATTCTAGGCAAAAGAAAATCGTGAAAAAACGGGAATGAAATGGATAAATGAACCAGATTGAAACAGGTTGTTTCGTTATGCATTGGCGCGACGTTTCCATGCTTGTGTCGCGCTCATGACGCCGGGTGAAAATCGCGTGATGAAGTGACCGTCCGCACTGCCCTGTTAGGCGGAAAGAGGAACAAAAGACGAACAATAGACGAACAGCAGCGATGCGCGCATGCCTCATTCGCACGCTGCACGGACATATTTTCTTTTAATGCATTTTTAAAATGATTTCTTTCGCATCGTTTTAAAGTGTCGAATATTTTTGAATTATTTTCGATTTTCGTCGCGGAGTTTTTTACGCGTAATGTGAGCCTTGCGCATTGGGCGTCCTGGGACTGCGCGTGCGCCGCGCACCGCGTTAGTTCGATGTGGCGTACTGCAGCGTGGCGCGGCCTGCATCTTCGAAGCGGAAGAGCGCGTGTGTGTGCTGACGCCGCGCACGACGGCAAGCTTCGCGCTGCGCCTTCATCTTTCACTGAGTCGTCTATGTGCCGATAGCCGCGCGCGTTCATGAATGGCGCTTGCCATCACTCCTGCAACGCTGTTGCCAATGGCGCTCGCGTTAGCACGCTCGCCTGGTCGCGTACCCGGATCACAGTTCTGTCAAAGCATCGGTTTGCATCGACTGGAGGACATACCTTGCCCCGTTTCACGTTCAAAAGCTGGCTCGCGGTATTTGCGTGCGCTGTCGGACTGGCTGTTGCATCGGCCACTTCGGCGGCTCGCGCGGAAACGGCGTTGAACGCGAAGACGTCATGGATCGGCAACACGTTTGGTTTCGGTGACGGCACGTGGGCACAGATCAACATCACGGCGATCGCGGTCGCGCCCGACGGCAAGGTCTATACGAATGCGCCATGGGACGAAAGCGGCGCAGAAGCGAGCGTCTATCAGAACGGCAAAATGCTCGGCTTCGCGGGCGGAACGCATGGGTGGGGTAACAGCGGCGGCAACGCGATCGCGATCAACCGCAAGTACGCCTTTGTTGCTATTGCGGTCGGCAACGAAAAAGGCCGGCTGGTCGAACAGGGCGTGTGGCCGGTAAAAGGCAAGCAGTGGTTCGGCATCTCGCGCCGGCAGATTGCCGATCCAAAACGTGCCGCGCCGTTTCAGCCCGCGGCGAAAGCCGCTGACCCGCATGCGCAACTCGCCGCCGGCTTTCTGATGATGAACGAAGTGCCGACGGGCACGAGCGCCGAGATTGGCGGACTCGCGGCCAGCGACACCACGCTATATGCGGCCAACACGGCGCGAGACCGCATCGAGGTGTACGACGCGGAGTCGATGCAGCAGAAGACCACGTGGAGCGTGCACGAGCCCGGCCGGATCGCGCTTGCGCCGGACGGCACGCTGTGGGTGCTGAGCGGTACGCGCAACGATCGTGCGCCGCATGTCGAGCATTACACGCCGGGCGGCAAGCGGATCGACGAGACGTTCGAACTGCCCGCCGATACGCTCGCCGTCGATATCGCCGTCGATGCGAAAGGCCGCATTCTGATCGCCGACAACGGTCCGCGACAGCAGGTGCTGTTCTTTAGCAAGAGCAATGGCCAATACGCGCAGTCGGGCTCACTGGGCGAGCGCGGCGGAATTTTTAGCGACGTCGCGGGAAGACCGGGTCCCCGACGTTTCAACGGACTAACAGGCGTAGGCGTGGATGCAAGCGGAAACGTCTATGTATCGACCAACGGCATCGGCCCGCGTTATGAGCCGATCGGCGCGGGCCTCGGCGCGACCCTTGAAAGCTACGCGTCTGACGGCAAACAGAACTGGCTCGTGCAGGGACTGCTTTTCGTCGATGGTGCATGGATCGATCCGTCGCGGCCAGACAGCGTGTACACCGGTAACAAGCGTTTCGAGCTCGATTTGTCGAAGCCTGCGGGGCAGGACTGGAAATATGTCGGATTCCTTTCTAACCGCTTCAGATACCCGGACGATCCGGTCTTTCACACCGATCAATATCCGGGCTTGCCGATCGCCCGCAAGCTGAAGGGCCACACCTTTCTATACCTGACCGACATGTATGCGGACCATCTGAAGATCTATCGCTTCGATCCGCAACGCGATGGCGAAACGGCGATTCCGTCCGGCTTTATCGCGGGCCGCGAGCGCGCGGTCGCCAAGGTACCGAACGCGCCGCCGGGCGGCGACTGGATCTGGCGCGACGCGAACGGCGACGGCAAATTCAATAGCGACGAATTCGCCCCGAACACGAGCGGCACGAAGCTCGCGGGCGGTTGGGGCTGGTGGGTGGATAGCGCGGGCGACATCTGGCGAACGCGTGACACCAAGGGCATTTATCGCTTTCGCTTCGGCGGTCTGGATGCGAAGGGCAACCCCATCTACTCGTATTCGGACCTCACGCAGTACCCGGTGCCGCAGCCGTTCACCGAACTGCATCGCGCGATCTACGAGCCCGAGACCGACACGATGTACGTGAGCGGCTATACGCCCGACACGCCGGTCGATCGCGGCTTCTGGAAGGAAGTGGGCCGCGTGCTGGTGCGCTACGACAAATGGTCGAGCGGCAAGCCGGTGCAGCGCTATTCGATCGCGCTGCCGTGGCAGACACAAAACAAGCCCATCGCGACGATCATCGGCCTCACGGTCGAGGGGCAATACATCTTCGGCGTCGAACCGGTGGGCGCGGTGCATGTGTGGGACAAGGACAGCGGCCGTGAACTCGGCGTAAT
Organism: Paraburkholderia sp. 22098; assembly: GCF_052045935.1. Taxonomy (NCBI): domain Bacteria; kingdom Pseudomonadati; phylum Pseudomonadota; class Betaproteobacteria; order Burkholderiales; family Burkholderiaceae; genus Paraburkholderia; species Paraburkholderia sp. 22098. The sequence continues at coordinate 109,157 of NZ_JBQEPV010000013.1, forward strand.
CCGGCCCGGCCCCGAAGTGGGCCGGGCGTCCGGCTGGGTCGACGTACCCAACGGCATCAGCGCGGCGAAGCGAGCCGACGGCGAGTACCTCGTATTCGTCGAGGAAGACGCCCGCGGCAAGGTGCTGATGTACCGCTGGAAACCTTGACGACGCGTCGGCAACACCACGCATGACGAAAAAAACAGGCAATCGTAGTCGAACCCAGGGCATCCGATGGACAAAGGCATTCTCAAGAACGTAGCGATCAATTTCTTCGGACTCGTGCTGCCGACTTTCGTCTCGCTCGTCACCGTGCCGTCGTATATCAGGCTGCTCGGCGTCGAACGCTACGGCGTAATCAGCCTCGTGTGGACGCTGATCGGCTACTTCGGGATTCTCGATCTGGGCATGAGCATGGCCGCGCAGAATCACATTTCGAAGGCGCGCGCGTCGGGCAACAAGGACGAGAGCGCGCGCGTGTTCTGGAGCGCGACGTGGCTCAATCTCGTGACGGGCGTGGTCGGCGGGTTGATCATCTATTTCGGTGCGTTCCTCTACACCGCGTATTTCACGAAGGTCTCGCCGGAACTGCAGCACGAGGTGTATATGGCGCTACCGTGGCTCGCGGTGGCGATTCCGATTGCGAACGTGTCGTGGGTGTTCGCCGGCGCGATCAACGGCGCCGAACGCTTCGGCATCTACAACACGAATCAGACCATTGGCACGTTCCTGTTTCAGTTGCTGCCGCTCGGCGCGGCGCTCTGGCTCGGTGCGAGCTTGCAGAACGTGCTGGCCGCCGCCGTGTTTGCACGTATTCTCGCTGCGATCCTGCTTGGCCGGTCCGCGCTAAAAGTGCTTGAAATACGCAGTGTTCTGCCGCCGCAGCTTGGTGTGGCGAAGGGGCTTTTCAACTTTGGCGGCTGGATGCTGATTGCGAGCGTCACCAACATGATCGCCGAATCGCTCGACCGCGCAATGCTCGGCACGAGCCTCGGTGCGCGCTTCGTCACGTATTACACGGTGCCGCAAAACCTCGTGACGCGCTTGAACATCGTGCCCACCGCCATGGTGCGCACGCTCTTTCCACGGCTTTCCGCTGTGGGCCGCGCGGACGCCGACACTATCACGCAGCAGTCGCTCGAGTTTCTCAACGGCGTGTTCACGCCGGTCGCATTGATCGCGATGCTGGTGCTCGAACCGTTCCTGCACCTTTGGGTCGGCAATGAAATTGCAAGCGTCGCGGCGCCCGTGGGACGCATCATGATCGTTGCGGTCTGGCTCGTGGGCCAGGCGAACGTGACGCGGATCCTGATCCAGTCGCAGGTTAATCCGGCCACGGCCGCGCGCGTCGGTCTGTTCGAATTGCCCTTGTTTGCAGGGGCGCTGTGGTTCGGCATCACGCATTTCGGATTGACTGGCGCGGCGATGGCGGTGGCGGGCCGCGCGCTGTTCGATTACGCGGTGCTGTTGCGGCTTTCGGCGATCCGCGCGCGGCAAATCGCGCTCGACATGCTTGCTCATCTCGCTTTCCTGCTGGCCAGCCTCTGGCTTTCCAGCTTCCTGCCGGGCCTCGCCATGGCGATCATCGCCGGCCTGTTGATGGTGGGCGCGAACATCGCCTGGTCCATCACGATGACACCCGCCTTGCGCGATCTAGCGCGTTCACTGCTGTTGCGACTGAATCCGAGGAAAAGCGCATGAACCACGAAGTCCTTGAAGAAGCCGTGCTGCAAGCTCCGACGCGCAGTGCGCTGGCCGAACTGACCACCGTTCCTACGGCTGACGCGCCGCCGCGGCGTGCCGCACTGCGCGGCGACAAAGCTGTGCGCGTGGCGATCGTGCACGACTGGCTCGTTACGTATGCGGGTGCGGAGAAGGTGCTCGAGCAGATCGTGGCGTGCTTTCCGGACGCGGACCTGTTCAGCCTCGTCGACTTTCTCGACGACCGCAGCTTTTTGCGCGGCAAGCCGGTGACCACATCGTTCATTCAGAAGCTCCCGCTCGCGCGCAGCAAGTACCGCACGTATCTGCCGTTGATGCCGCTCGCGATCGAGCAACTCGATGTATCCGCCTACGACGTGGTGATATCGAGCAGCCACGCGGTGGCCAAGGGCATTCTCACCGGTCCGGATCAGGTGCATATCAGCTACGTGCATTCGCCGATCCGCTATGCGTGGGACTTGCAGCACCAGTACCTGCAGCAGTCGAAACTGACGAGCGGGCCGAAGTCGGCAATGGCGCGGCTCATTTTGCATTACATCCGAAACTGGGACATCCGCACGTCGAACTCGGTGGACGGCTTTATTGCGAACTCCGATTTCATCGCGCGGCGCATTAAAAAGGTTTATCAGCGCGATGCGCAGGTGATCTTTCCGCCTGTCGACGTCGAAGCATTCACGCTGTGCACGCAGAAGGAAGACTTCTATCTGACTGCCTCGCGGATGGTGCCGTACAAGAAAATCGACCTGATTGTCGAGGCGTTTGCGCGCATGCCCGAGAGAAAACTCGTCGTCATCGGCGACGGTCCCGACATGCAGAAGATACGCGCGAAGGCGGGGCCCAATGTCGAGATCATGGGTTACCAGCCGTTCAAAGTGCTGAAGGACCGGATGAGCCGCGCCAAGGCTTTCGTCTTTGCTGCCGAGGAAGACTTCGGCATTTCGGTGGTCGAGGCGCAGGCGTGCGGGACGCCTGTCATCGCGTATGGCAAGGGCGGTGCGCTCGAAACGGTGCGCGATCTGTCGGAGCCGCGCCCGACCGGCATGTTCTTCGACGAGCAGAGCGCGGAGTCGATCATCGCCGCGGTCGAGCGTTTCGATGGACACGTGAAGCGTTTTTCGCCAACCGATTGCCGCGCGAATGCCGAGCGTTTTTCCGCAGCCAACTTCCGGGAACGCTTTTTCGCCCACGTGCGGGCTTCCGTGCCCGCGCTGCGCAACGCGACGCTGCCGCCGTATGTGCCGTATCACGCGGAGCCGGCCGCGAACGCGCCGCGTATTCTCGCTGTCGATCAAAGCGGCGTGCTAGGCGGCGCCGAGCTGTCGCTGCTCGAAATCGTCAAGGCGCTACGCTCCCGCATGCAAGTGGTGCTGTTCGACGACGGCCCATTTCGTACCGCGCTCGATAAAGTGGGCGCCAGTGTCGAGGTGCTCGATGCAGGCGCGCTGCGCAACGTGCGCAAGCAGGGCGGTTCGTTGCCGAAGGGCCAGGCACTGATGGGCCTGATGTCGCTCGTTCGCGCGACGGCCAAACGCGCGCGCAGCGCGCAGGTGATCTATGCGAACACGCAGCGCGCGATGGTGATCGGCGCGGTCGCCGGCAAGCTCGCGAGGCGGCCGGTGGTCTGGCATCTGCGCGACATCGTAAGTCCGGAGCATTTCGGGTCCAAGCAGCTCGCGATCATCAAATGGTGCGCACGCCTCGGCCTCACGCATGTGATCGCCAATTCGGCGGCGTCGGCGCGCGCATTCGCCGACCTCACGCATTTCGACGACAAACGCATCGACGTGGTGTTCAACGGCATTTCGGCGGGACCCTTCGACGCATTGCGCAACGTGCCGCAAGCCACGCTGCGCGAGAAGCTGAACCTGCCGAAAGATGCCTTCCTGGTGGGTTCGTTCAGCCGCCTTGCACGCTGGAAAGGGCAGCATGTACTGCTCCAGGCGCTGGTGCTCAATCCGCACATGCACGCGGTGCTGGTTGGTGCGGCGCTATTCGGCGAAGATCAGTACGAGATCGAATTGCGCGCGTTCGTCGCTGCGCACGATCTCGGCGGCCGCGCGCATTTTCTTGGCTTCCAGCACGATATTCCTGCCTGCATGTGCGCGGTGGATGCGGTGGTGCACACGTCCATCACGCCCGAGCCGTTCGGCCGGGTGATCGTAGAGGGCATGCTTGCGCAACGGCCGGTCGTGGCCGCGCGTGCAGGCGGGGTACTTGAAATTATCGACGACTACGAGAACGGCGTGCTGTGCACACCGGGCGATGCTCATGCATTGGCCGACGTGCTGGCAGAACTGCGCTCGAACGACGAACTGCGCGACAAGCTCGTCAAAAACGGCTACATGACGGCGCTGAACCGCTTCGGTACGTCCAGCTATGTCGAGAGTGTGGAGCGGATCCTGAGGCGTGTGGCGCAGCCGGGCAAGGCTGCCGGCGCATGATCTGCACGAGCAGCACGATCTGTATGAAGCACGAAGGCGGTAAAGGGCGTGGCTTGACGAATCGCGCCCGAGACCGCCGTCGTGCGACGGACAACGCAGCGAGAGGCACTGTCGGGAACATCTGTTAAAGGAACGATTGACGCGGGGTAGGCAGGGACTTGGCCGGTTCCTGTCATTTGGCGCAACGGGGCGAACGTCACTGACATTCGCCCCGCTTTTTTTACGACTTCACGAACGCGCCTTTAGCGGACTTCGGCTTGAAACTGGCGGACCAGTTCATCGCCGGTAATTCGACCAGCCGGTAGAACACGTATGCGGCCGGCACGGCGACCAGCATATAGCCGAACGACGGCCAGATCGACATCTGCAACGAAGAGCGGTAGAGGACCGACGAAAGCAGCACGAAGATCGGCAGATGAATCAGATACAACGAAAAGCTGAAGTCGCCAAAGCGCGACAGAAGCCGCAAGCCCCAACCGTCGCGCTGGTTGACGTTGCCGCGCTCCAGCGCCTTGTAAAGATAGAACGCGAAGCCGATTGCCCAGAGCTGGAACGCGCCGTACTGACCGTAGTGAAATGCGGCGCAACCAAGCGCGATGAATCCAGCGGCGAGCGCATAGAGCCACCGCGGCGAACCGGTCTTCGCGGAGGTGCGGGCTTTCGCGTCGGCAATCCACGCGCCGAGGGTCCACGAAAACCAGTACGACGTGAAAAACTGGATGTCATGCCGTTCCAGCACATACGCAGAAACGACGTTGACTAGGGCGACGATTGCGAGCACGGTGGTCATGCCGATACGTCGACGCAGCGCGAACAGCAACGGATAAATCGCGTAGAACTGCACTTCCAGCGAAAGAGTCCACAGCGCGCCGTTCGATCCATACGTCTTGCCGGCCACGCCTTGCAGCGAGAACAGATTGACGAGAAACGCCTGTACGCCGATCTCGCGAATCTTGTGACTAACCGGCGGCAATTGAAGACTGAACCAGTCGAGCGCGAGCGTCAGCAGCAACGCGGCGAGCAGCACCGGATAGATGCGCGTAAAGCGGCGCACCCAGAAATTGCCTGCGTCGAGCCGGTAAGCCGGGTTGTTGGCAAGGCGTAAGGCGCCGCTGCGGTGAATGCAGTAGCCGCTGATTACGAAAAAAATCGGCACGCCCGCCGATCCCCATGCAATCGGGAAAGTCAGATAAGCCGCAATTGTTTTCAAACTCAACGAATGCCCGGCATTCTGATGAAATGCCTGCATGCCGACCCATTCGATCTGACGGCAATGGAAATACGCGACGAGCAGCGCGGCAAAGCCTCGCATTGCGTCGATCACATGTTCTTTGCCGGCACTGTCGGAACGTGCGTCGCTCTGCACGCGCGGCACGGCGGCTTTCACAGGTGGAGAGAGGGGCAGGGATGAGCCGGCGGCATCCAGTGCTGGGTCGCTCATGCGCGGTCCTTTTATTTGAAGTCATGCAATGCGGATCCGCGCGCGACCTCCGCACGCGATGCATCACATGCTAGTTCACCGCGTCTATAAAAAAATGAATAAAAAATGACAGCCAATGTCTATTTGAGCGGCCTTTGTGACTAAATGTAATTGCGCATAAGCAGATACGGACGATCAATTATTTATCGATTTTGTCGTGCTAATTTACAGCACGGATTCTCCTGATGAGAGGTGAAGTCATGAACCTGCATTTGCTTGCCGGCATTGCCGTGCTACTGATCCTCGTCGCCGCTTCAGCTTATCGCGAGGCGCTGCGCAATGAGCCGATCCGCCGTTTCCGCATCAGTCCGGGCAAGCTGCCGCAACTCGACGAAAACGAGGAAGCACGCCAGTAAATGCCAACGCGCTTGCTAACGGAATCCGCGCGGGGTCCTCTGGCGTGAGTAATTTTTCGGAATCGTCCGCAGATAATTCGGTTTCCGAAAGTAAATGTTTCCTGTGCCCGTGACAAATGGCGCAAATAGTTGTGAGTCGGGCGCATTAAGCATTATTTGTGAAATTCACGCGTGATCTAGCGCAGATTTTTTGTTAGCCTTTCTGGCGACGTCGAGGGCCCAAGCGGCCCGCGAACACCAATTTCTAACCGATCTGGGAATGCCTACCATGCTGAAAGTCACTAAAGCCGTGTTTCCCGTAGCGGGCCTCGGGACACGATTCCTGCCGGCTACCAAGGCAAGTCCAAAGGAAATGCTGCCTATCGTCGACAAGCCGCTGATTCAGTACGCGGTTGAAGAAGCGATTGCCGCCGGTATCACCGAAATGATCTTCGTGACGGGGCGCAGCAAGCGCGCGATTGAAGATCATTTCGACAAGTCGTATGAGATCGAAGCCGAACTCGAGGCACGCAACAAGCAGAAGCTGCTTGACCTCGTGCGCAGCATCAAACCCGCCAACGTCGACTGCTTTTATGTGCGCCAGGCCGAAGCACTCGGCCTGGGCCACGCGGTCTTGTGCGCCGAAAAGCTGGTGGGCGAAAGCCCGTTCGCGGTCATTCTCGCCGACGACCTGCTGCACAGCTCGAAGCCCGTCATGAGCCAGTTGGTCGATACGTTCAATCACTATCACAGTTCGGTGATCGGCGTCGAAACCATCGCGCGCGAAGACAGCCGCTCGTACGGTGTCGTGGACGGCCGTGAGTGGGAAGACAACGTGATCAAGCTCTCGGGTATCGTGGAAAAGCCGGCGCCGGACAATGCGCCGTCGAACCTCGGCGTGGTGGGCCGCTACGTGCTGATGCCGACCATCTTCAAGCATATTCGCGCGCTCAAGCCGGGTGCCGGCGGTGAACTGCAATTGACCGATGCAGTGCAGTCGCTGCTCACCGAGGAGCAGGTGCTCGCATACCGCTACTTCGGCACGCGTTTCGATTGCGGCAGCAAGCTCGGCTACCTGAAGGCGACGGTGGAGTTCGCGCTGCGCCATCCGGAGGTGAAAGAGGAATTCGAAGCGTATCTGCACGCATACATGCGCGCAAATGGACAGGCGAATCCGGAAAGCCTGGAGCCTCAGTACACGGCCGAAGCGGCTTGATCCAGGCCGGGACATCCTGATCGCGCGATTCGTGTAATTCGCGTGATCGGTGTCATCGGCGCATTAGCGCGAGGTTGCATCAGGCATCACGTCGAAGCATCACGCAGAAGCGCGCGAAACATCGCGCGCATTGAAAACGGGCGCCCCGAATCACGCGGGCGCCCGTCCTTTTTTGCCGCGCTCGAATTTGAAACCTCTTCGAGCCGCGGCGCGATATCAAGTTCAGCCGTTCTTCACTTGCAGACGGAACTTGTGCAGCAACGGTTCCGTGTAGCCGCTCGGCTGCTGGCGTCCTTCGAATACCAGTGCTTGCGCGGCCTTGAATGCGATGGTGTCGAACGAGGGCGCCATGGGCCTGTAATTCGGATCGCCGGCGTTCTGCTGATCGACCACTTGCGCCATGCGCTTAAAGGTCTCCTCGACCTGTTCGCGCGTCACCACGCCGTGATACAGCCAGTTCGCAATGTGCTGGCTCGAGATACGCAGCGTCGCGCGGTCTTCCATCAGGCCGATGTTGTGAATATCGGGCACCTTCGAACAGCCCACGCCCTGATCGATCCAGCGCACCACATAGCCCAGAATGCCTTGCGCGTTGTTGTCGAGTTCGGCGCGGATTTCGTCGGCGCTCCAGTTGGCCGTTTCGACGACGGGAATCGTCAGCAGGCCGTCCAGCAGTTCGTCGCGGACGCTCGCATAGTCGGTGCGCTCCAGTTGCTGCTGAACCGCCTGTACGTCGATCTGATGATAGTGCAGCGCATGCAGCGTCGCCGCAGTCGGCGAGGGCACCCATGCGGTGTTCGCGCCGGCCTTGGGATGCGCGATCTTCTGTTCGAGCATGGCGTGCATCAGATCGGGCATGGCCCACATGCCCTTGCCGATCTGCGAGCGGCCGCGCAGGCCCGCGTGCAAACCGACGAGCACGTTGCTACGTTCGTATGCGGCGATCCATGCGCTCGACTTCATGTCGCCCTTGCGCATCATCGGGCCGGCTTCCATCGCGCTGTGCATTTCGTCGCCGGTACGGTCGAGAAAGCCCGTGTTGATGAACGCCACGCGTTCCGACGCTTGGGCGATACACGCGAGCAGATTCACGCTCGTGCGGCGCTCCTCGTCCATGATCCCCATCTTGATCGTGTTACGCGGCAGCTTCAGCAGATCTTCGACGCGCGCAAACAGTTCGCTCGCAAACGCGACTTCGGCGGGGCCGTGCATTTTCGGCTTCACGATATAGATCGAGCCGGTGCGCGAATTCAACTTGTGTTTGCGGTCGTGCAGCGCGCACAGCGTCGTCATGACGGCGTCGAGTATGCCTTCGGGAATCTCGGCACCGTCCTTCGTCAACACAGCCGGATTGGTCATCAAATGACCGACGTTGCGGATGAACAGCAGCGAGCGGCCATGCAGTACGACGGGCGCCGTGCCGTTCGCGGCGACGTACACGCGGTCGTCATTCAGCCGGCGTGTGAACGTCTTGCCGTTCTTCGTGACCTCTTCGGTCAGATCGCCGTTCATCAGACCGAGCCAGTTGCGATAGAGCTGAACCTTGTCATCTGCATCGACGGCTGCAACGGAATCTTCGCAGTCGATGATCGTGCTGACCGCCGCTTCGACCACCACGTCCTTTACGTGCGCGGCGTCGGTCTTGCCGATCGAGTCGTTTGCGTCGATCTGAATCTCGAAGTGCAGCCCATTATGTTTGAGCAGCACTGCCGACGGCGCGCTTGCGTCGCCCTGATAGCCGACGAATTGCGCGGGCGTTTTGAGTTCGCTCGTTCCGCTCTTCAGCGCGGCGACCAGTTTGCCGCCTTCCACGCTGTAGCGAGTCGCATCGGCATGCGAGCCGTTCGCGAGCGGCGCGGCTTCGTCGAGAAACTTGCGGGCATAGGCGATCACCGCAGCGCCGCGCACCGGGTTGAAGGTTTTCTGTCTGTCTGCGCCGTTGGTCTCGGGAATCGCGTCAGTGCCGTAGAGTGCGTCGTACAGGCTGCCCCAGCGCGCGTTCGCCGCATTCAGCGCATAGCGCTGATTCGACAGAGGCACCACGAGTTGCGGGCCCGCCTGTTCGGCGATTTCGGTGTCGACCTGGTCGGTCGTCGCTTTCACGCTCGCAGGCGCCGGCACGATATAGCCGATGCCTTCGAGAAACGCACGATAGGCTCGTAAGTCGCGCACCGGCCCGGGATTGGCGCGATGCCAGTTGTCCAGTTCCGTTTGCAGGCGGTCGCGCTCGGCGAGCAACGCATGGTTTTTAGGCGCCAACTCGTGCACGAGTGCGTCGAAACCTGACCAGAATGCGGCGCTGTCAATTCCGGTGCCGGGCAGGGCTTCGGTTTCGACGAACTGGTCGAGATTGGCGGCGACCTGCAATCCGCCGCGCGGGTTCATCTGAGTCATCGACTGCTCCATCTGTCTGAGTGGGGCCGACGTGGGGACATCGGCCCGCGTTGGGGCTACTGCTGGGACGATCCTGCTTTCGGATTGTTGCGCTTCAGAGGAAAGGGAAAGCCATCACGGCGGCATTCGTAATGGCGCTAGCGTGAACGATGGGCGAAGCCATCGCCGTTCCTGACTCAGACGCCAAGCGCCTGAATGCCGGCCTTGGCGATCTGCGCATCCTGGTCGGACTTCACGCCCGATACGCCGACCGCGCCGACCACCTGGCCTTCGACGATCACCGGCACGCCGCCTTCGAGTGTGCCGAGCAGCGGCGCGCTGAGAAACGCGGTGCGGCCGTTGTTGATCATGTCCTCGTACACCTTGGTTTCGCGCCGTCCAATCGCCGCAGTGCGGGCTTTTTCAGTCGCGATATACGAGCTCGAGGGCGCACTGCCGTCGAGGCGCAGCATGCCGAGCGGGTGGCCGCCGTCGTCGACCACGACGATTGCGACGGCCCACTTGTTTTTCTCCGCTTCCGCGCGCGCGGCTTCGAGGATCCGGGTCGTTTCGGCTACGGTCAACACGGGTTTGCTCAGCATAATCAATTTCCTGTCTCGTTCATTGTAGGGTGCGACGTGCAGGGACCGTGAAGGGCGATCGTTTGCGGCGGGTCCCTTGCGAATCAGCTTGATTGGGGATTCTACGTCCAAGCGCGATGCGAAGAAACGCCATCGTTCAGCGGCGCGATTGGCGGCGTCTTCGGGGATCATCTGTCATGACCGGCGTCGAGCGGCGCATCGGCAGAGCGCCATGCGGGATTACCCGACGCAAAACGGCCCAATTCCGACGCACGGCAGCGCCGTTGCAACACGGTCATGGTGCCGAACCGATTTACAATCGTGCGTTGATTCAGGAGTTGCCATAAAAAACGAGCGAGTGCGTGATCCGGCGCTCGCGAATCCAACGTCCACGCCCCACATCATGCCGACCATCAGCGAGCTCTTTGTCTATCCGATCAAATCCTGCGCGGGCATCGCGCTAAACGAAGCGCGGGTGTTGTCCACAGGTCTCGAATACGATCGCGGCTGGATGGCCGTCGATTCGAATGGCGCAATGCTCACGCAGCGCGCGTATCCACGCATGGCGCTGATCAGGGTCGAGATCGCCGCGCAGGACCTGGTGATTCGCGCGCCAGGCATGAGCGAATTGCGTACGCCGCTCGACGCCGCGCGACTCGGTACGGCGGCCAGCGTCGAGACCACCGTATGGCGCGACGCAGCCTATGGGCTCGACACTGGCGACGAATGCGCGAAGTGGTTCTCCGAATTTCTCGGCATGCCGGTGCGGCTGTTGCGCTTTGATCCCGAGCGCGAGCGCATTGTCGATCCGGCTTATACGGAGAGTGTGGGCCGCTCTACCACGCATTTCGCCGACGGCTTCCCGGTTCTCGTGATCGGCCAGGCGTCGCTCGACGACCTGAACACGCGCCTCAATGCGAAGGGCGCGCCGTCCATTCCGATCGATCGGTTCCGTCCAAACGTGGTGTTAAGCGGGCTCGATGCTTACGAAGAAGACTATCTGGAAACGCTGAGGGTGGACGACGCGACTTCCGATAGCGCACAAGGCGTCGAACTGCGTCTCGTCAAACTGTGTGCACGCTGCCCGATGCCGACCATCGACCAGGCAAAGGGCGAGCGCGATCCCGACTGGCCGAACGAACCGACCGACACGATGAGCGTTTATCGTGCAAACCCGCAGCGAAACGGCGCGGTCACGTTCGGCAATAACGCGCTAGTGACGAGCGGGGCGGGCGCGTTGCTGCGCGTCGGCCAGGCAGTCGAAGCAGAGCTGGGCTTTGGCGACTAGTGAGTCGTGCGACCGCTTGCATCACATTCACGCGGCGCGAGCATGCGCCGCGTCACTGCGCGATGACGCATGTTGCGCCCACTCCGTCTCCATACTTTCACCGATCGCGTTGCCGATCAGAATCACTGCAGGGCTGCCGAAGCCCGCGTCTGTGGCGTCGGCCGCGAGGCGATCAAGGCGCGTCAGCAAGCGCCGCTCATTCGTGCCGCCAGCCCATTGAACGACCGCAGCCGGCGTCTCGGCAGGCAGGCTCGCGAGCAACGCGCTGGCGAGGCTGCCAATACGCCGCATCCCCATATAGATCGCGAGCGTCGTTCGCGTTGCCGCCAGCGCGGCCCAATCCGGTTCGCCGTGATCTTCCGTGTGCGCGGTGACGAACGTGACGCCGTGACAATGACGGCGATGCGTGAGCGAAATGCCGAGCCCCGCCGCGGCAGCGAATCCCGACGAGATGCCATTGACGATCTCCACGGGAATCCCCGCGTCGCGCAAGGCCGCGAGCTCTTCACCGGCGCGGCCGAATAGCAGCGCTTCGCCGCCTTTCACGCGGACCACGTGCAGCCCCTTTTGCGCGTAACGCCGCATCAGGCGCTCGATAAACGCTTGTGGTGTCGAACGGCAGCCACCGCGCTTGCCGACCCGGATCACGCGCGCTTGCGGCGCGAGCGTGACGATCTCGGGATTCGCCAGGTCGTCGAGCAGGACGACGTCCGCAGCAGCGAGGGCTTTCGCGGCTCGCATGGTGAGCAGATCCAGTTCTCCCGGACCCGCGCTCAATAACGTGACCTTGCCGGAGTTCGTGTTCATCGTGATGTCCTTAGCTTCTCTCTGTGGCCGGCGCGTAGGGTTCCGCCGGCGCCAAACAAAAACGGCGTCCGCCCGTGATGATCACGAGGGGACGCCGTTGTCCGATGCTGCTGATTTGCCGCTCCTGGATTCGCAATCTGGCGAGGCACTGCGTTGTGTCTTGCCAGTTGATGCCGTCGATATGCGCCGGCTGCGTCGCCGGAGCGGCATTCATGCGTCCAATGCCGATGCAAGTAGCACGCCAAGATGCGAAGGCGCGACGCTGGCGGCAAGCATTCGGTCGAGTCGAAGCTTCGGCGATGCGCGTTGAGGCACGTTGCGGACGCCCTGCCAGCCGCTGACTAAAAGAGCGCGACGCCGTCACGGCGCTCCTCGTGCGGGACTCTTCTGCACCGGCTACGCGCCCGCTTTTGGCACGCGCAAAGTGCTGCGTCGCACCATCGAAGTGCCGGTCTGCATCGAAATGCGTCGCGCGTGCGAATCGGCACCGACACGCGCAATGCTGCGCGAAGCCCCGTGCGGCGGGGCGCACGCGGACATCTCAGGCGATTGGCACAGCCCTTGCATTTAGTCCCGCCATCGGATCAACGTGGATCCGCCGCGAGCGCCACACGAGGCACTTGCCGCAGTACCAGGTCAGGACAACGGCGTCCCCCGAATTCAGTCATCGACTGGGTTCGCGGGACGCCGTTTTTATTTCCGGCGCCGCATTGCCGATGACGGCATGGCGGCGACCGATGCCCAGCACATTGAGGAAGCCGCGGTCATGAAAATCATCGTTATCGGTCACGGGATGGTCGGTCACAAACTGGTCGAGTGTCTGGCGCAAGATGCCGCGCACGGCCTCGACATCACGGTGCTGTGCGAAGAATCGCGTCCGGCGTATGACCGCGTGCACCTCTCCGAATTCTTCTCCGGCAAGACGGCGGACGACCTCTCGCTTGTGGAACCGGGCTTCTTCGAACGCCGGAACGTGTTGCTCAAGCTCAACGCGAAGGCTGTCTCGATCGACCGCGCCGCGCGCACCGTGACTGTCTCGACTGGCGAGACGCTGCCTTACGACAAGCTCGTGTTCGCGACCGGCTCCTATCCGTTCGTGCCGCCGGTGCAGGGACGCGAGCGCAGCGATTGCTTCGTCTATCGAACCATCGACGATCTGGAGGCGATGCAGGAATGCGGCGCGCGCTCGAAGACCGGCACGGTGGTCGGCGGCGGGCTCCTGGGTCTCGAATGCGCGAAGGCGCTGCGCGACATGGGTCTGCAGACACATGTGGTCGAATTCGCGCCGCGCCTGATGGCGGTTCAGGTCGATGAAGGCGGCGGCCGCGTGCTGCGCACGAAGATCGAAGAACTCGGCGTGACGGTGCACACGCAGAAGAACACCACGGCGATCGTCGACGGCGAAGCGGGCACGCACCGCATGCAATTCGCGGACGGCACGTATCTCGACACTGACATGATCGTGTTCTCCGCGGGCATTCGTCCGCGCGACGACTTGGCGCGCGACAGCGGCCTGACGCTCGGCGCGCGCGGCGGCATCGTGATCGACAACGCATGCCGCACGAGCGATCCGCACATCTATGCAATCGGCGAGTGCGCGCTGTGGAACGGCCAGTTGTTCGGCCTCGTCGCGCCCGGCTACGACATGGCGCGCACGGTCGCGAGGCAACTGCTGGGCGAGCCCGCCGAATTCGCGGGCGCCGACATGAGTACCAAACTCAAACTGATGGGCGTGGACGTCGCGAGCATCGGCGATGCGCATGGCAATACGCCGGGCAGCCGCGCGTATCAGTTCAGCGACGAACGCAAGCAGATCTACAAGAAGCTCGTGGTCTCGGAATGCGGCAAGTATCTGCTGGGCGGCGTAATGGTCGGCGATGCAAGCGAGTACGGCACGCTGCTGCAGATGATGCTCAACCGCATCGAGCTACCGGAGTCGCCCGAATTTCTGATCCTGCCGCAAAGCGACGGCAAGGCGAAGCCGGGACTCGGCGTCGACGCGCTGCCGGACGCCGCGCAGATCTGCTCGTGCAACAACGTGTCGAAAGGCGACTTGTGCGCCGCCGTTTGCGCGGGCGCGACCGACATCGGCGCGCTCAAATGCGCGACTAGCGCGGGCACTTCCTGCGGCGGTTGCGTGCCGCTCGTCACGCAGGTGATGAAGGCCGAGATGAAGAAGCAGGGCCTCGCGGTGAACAACCATGTGTGCGAGCACTTCGCGTATTCGCGCCAGGAGCTGTATCACATCGTGCGCGTGGAAGGCGTTCGCAGCTTCGGCGAACTGCTCGCGAAACATGGCCATGGTCTCGGCTGCGATATCTGCAAGCCGGTGGTCGCCAGCATTCTTGCGTCGTGCTGGAACGAATTCGTGCTGAAGAAAGAGCACGCGTCGCTGCAGGACACGAACGACTACTACCTCGCCAACATTCAGCGCGACGGCACATATTCGGTCGTGCCGCGCATGGCGGGCGGCGAAGTCACGCCCGACGGTCTGATCGCCGTTGCGCAGGTTGCGAAGAAATACGGCCTCTATACGAAGATCACCGGCGGCCAGCGCGTCGACCTGTTCGGTGCGCGCGTCGAGCAACTGCCGTTCATCTGGGAAGAGCTTATCGCGGCGGGGTTCGAGTCGGGCCATGCGTACGGCAAATCGCTGCGCACCGTGAAGTCGTGCGTCGGCTCGACATGGTGCCGCTATGGCGTGGGCGATTCGGTGGGCCTCGCTGTCGAACTCGAGAACCGCTATAAGGGCCTGCGCACGCCGCACAAGATCAAGTTCGGCGTCTCGGGCTGCACACGCGAGTGCGCGGAAGCGCAGGGCAAGGACGTCGGCATCATCGCGACGGACAAGGGCTGGAACCTGTACGTGTGCGGCAACGGCGGCATGAAGCCGCGTCACGCGGAACTGCTTGCCTCAGACCTCGACCGCGAAACGCTCGTGCGCTACATCGACCGCTTTCTGATGTTCTACGTGCGCACCGCCGACCGTCTGCAACGCACCAGCGTGTGGCGCGAGAACCTCGAAGGCGGGCTCCAGTATCTGATCGACGTGGTTGTCGACGACCACCTGGGCGTGGCCGAAGAACTCGAAGCGGACATGCAGCACGTGATCGACACCTACGAATGCGAGTGGAAGAAGGCAGTGACCGATCCCGAAACGCGCAAGCGCTTCCGCCATTTCGTCAACAGCGACGAGTCCGACAGCACAGTGAGCTTCGTCGAGGAACGCGGGCAGATCCGCCCGGCGACACACGATGAACGTCAATCGAAGCTTGCCGCCATTCCGGTCGTAGTGGAAACCGTTTGATTCATTGGCGCCATGGCTCGCGTACTCGCTGGCGCGTATCAGATTCAAGCTTCAAGGAGCACGTAGTTCTGCATCGAAAATCAGGCCCGCATGGCATGGACGTTGCATGAATAGTGCGGGTTTCAACATAGTGATCATTCCGGTGCGTGGCGAAGCATGCAGTGAGCCGGATGGTCGAAAATCAGTTTAGTGAGGATGTCTGATGAAAAACGTGATGAGCTCCCTTAAGAGTGGAGACTGGCGCGCGCTGGTAGCGTGTTTCCTCTATTTCGATACCGGCTTCACGGTCTGGGTTCTATATGGCCCGCTCGCGCCGTTCATCAGCAAGAGCATTGCGATGACTCCGGCACAGCAAGGCCTGCTCGTCGCGGTGCCTGTGCTGTCCGCAGCGATCTTGCGAGTAACGCTCGGCAACCTCTATCAGTCGGCGCATGGCAAGCGCATTGCGTTGCTCGGCGTGCTGCTGTCGGCGGTGCCGACCATCGTGTTGCCGTTGCTACCGTCTGTTCCGTCGTACACGCTGCTGCTGGTGCTGGGCGTGTTCCTCGGCGTCGGCGGTGCGAGCTTCGCTGTTGCATTGCCGATGGCAGGCAGCAACTATCCGCCGAAGGTACAGGGTCTCGTGCTGGGACTCGCCGCCGCGGGCAACATCGGCGCGGTGCTCGACGGTTTCCTGTTCCCGCAACTCGCGACTCACTACGGCTGGCAGACTGCTACGGGCGGTGCGTTGCCTCTGCTCGCTATCGCAGGCATCACGCTGTATTTCTGGGCAAACGACTCCGGCGTGAAGACGGGCAGCGTGCTGCGCGCATTCGGCAGCTTCGTGGTAACGCTTGTCGGCCTGATCGTGCTCGTGCTGCTGGTCGAAGCGGGCATCTTCGGTTCGGGCAAAACGGGCGTGCTGCTGTTGCCGGTGATCGGCGCGCTGCTTGCCATTGCGGTGCTGCCCAAGCGCTATCGCGCGGTGCTGGCGGAGCGCGACACGTGGGTCATCATGCTCGTCTATAGCATCACGTTCGGGGGTTTCGTGGGTATGTCCTCGTATGTGTCGCTGCTGCTCACCAACCTCTATCAACTGTCGAAGATCGACGCGGGTCTTTTCATGGCGCTTCTCGCCGCGACCGGCGCGCTCGTGCGTCCGCTTGGCGGCCTGATCGCCGACAAGGTCTCCGGCGTGCGCGCATTGACCGTGCTGCTCGCCATCATCTCGGTGTGCGACTTCGTGTTTGCCGCGGTCATGCCGACGCTCGCGGGCGGCATTGCGCTGCTGCTGTGCCTGTACCTGGCCTTTGGCCTCGGCAATGGCGCGACGTTCCAGCTCGTGCCGCATCGCTGGGCCGGCCGCACCGGCCTGATGTCGGGCATCGTCGGCGCGGCGGGCGGCATCGGCGGTTTCTATCTGCCTGTCGTGATGGGCATGGCGAAGGAAAGCACTGGTTCATATCAGATGGGCTTTGCCACCTTCGGCGCGCTGGCCGCGTGTGCGTTTGTCGCAATCGTCGCGCTGCGCCGGCCGTGGATGGCGTGGTCGATGCAATCGGGCGTGATGCACGCTCATGCAACCGAGTAACGCATCTGGCTAACGGAAAGCAGTCACTCAGCGCATCAACGGACGTATCAACGGGCGCGCCAACGGACGCGTCGACGTGCAAGCAACAGCACGCCGGCGCAACCCGCCGATCTGGATCTTCCGAAGTAGATATGCTCACAACGATAGAACGGCTCACGCCGCAAGTGGACGTGTCCAGCGAAGTGTTGAGTTCGTTGATCAACATGGCAGGACGTCAACGGATGCTTTCGCAGCGCATCGTCTTCAAGGCGATGCTCGCGCTGCGTCGTAGCGACGGCGCGCTCGCCATCGCACAGGAGACATTGCGCACCTTCGCGGACAGTCACGCGGCACTGGTGCAAGGCCGCGATGGTCTGCCGGGACTCTTTTCGCCCGCTCTGCGCGAGGCTTTTCATGGAAGCGGCAACGGTAGCAGCAGCGGACACGTGGAGAAGAGGATCACGAACTTCATCGCCCTGGCGCACGCGGCGCTCGACGCCATAGCGCGCGAGGCTTCGAACGCCGAAAGTGCTCTAGAAGTCCTGATCGCGTCGGCGGACCCGTTGCTCGGCGACTTACATGGCGTCACAGCGGTCTACGAACAGGAAAGCCGCCGTATTGCGCGTGCCCAGAAGAAAGAGCAGCAGCAGTTGATCGATCGCATCAAGTCGATCGCGAAAGAAGCGCATATCGTGTCCTTCAACGGTCAGATCGTGGCCAGCCGCACGAACGTGACCGGTCGCGAGTTCGCGGTCGTGGCCGGTGTCATGACTTCGATCACGAAGGAACTGGAGGCAGTGGTCAGCGCATTCGTGAAGAAAGTCTCGGGCGCCTGATACGTCACGCGTGCTACGTAGTTCGCGCAACGCGCAGCGCTTCAACACTGATCGCTGATCTCGGCCCACCTGCCCACGCGTGCTCATCCCGGCTATGCTTGGCGTTTTCTCAAACGTCGGGGCAATTACATGAACAGTGGATGGCAGGCCGTGTGGGCAACGGCCAAGGCAGAATTCTCAGATCTCGGGGATCCAGCCGATGTAACGCAGGTGCTGATGCGTCTCGGGCTCGCGTTGATACTGGGCGGCGTGCTCGGTTTCGAGCGGGAAATGTCGCAGCGCGACGCCGGTATGCGAACGCACATGATGGTGGCGGTGGGCGCGGCCCTGTTCGTCGTCGTGCCGCTGCAAGCCGGCTTCTCACAAGACAACATGAGCCGCGTGCTGCAAGGGCTCGTGTCCGGCATCGGCTTTCTCGGTGCGGGCGCCATCATGAAGCTCAGTGCGCAGCGCGAAGTGCGCGGCCTGACGACGGCGGCAAGCCTTTGGCTCAGCGCCGGTGTCGGTGTGGCCGCGGGCCTCGGACGCGAGGCCACGGCGATCCTCAGCGTGGTGATTGCGTTGCTGATCCTGTCGAGCGCGCGCCTTGTGAAAGGCAACATGCCCGACGGCAAATAGCGAGAGCGTGCGTTAGAACTTGTGCCTCAGCGCAACGCGCACGGCGACCTGCGTGCCCGTCGACGAAGGCGCCTGCACACCGGGAATAAACGCGTTGTCGAGAATCGAATGGGTCGAGTCTCCCGTGACCTTCTGGTACTCGCCCTGCACATAGACGTCTGTGCGTTTTGACACGTTGTAGTCCGCCATCAGTCCGACCGAGTGGATTTTCGGCTTCACGCTGCCTGACGATGCATCATAGTTCTCGATCGTGTACACGTACTGAGCACCGACGAAAAATGCGGGCGTGAACTGATATTTGCCGTTCACTTCGAAGTTCTGATACTTGAGCGTGTTCAATTCGACGCCTGGCGCGGCGAGCGGAATGCCGATATAGCCGTTGCCGGTCGGACTCTTGTACGTGGAGTTCGTATAAGCGAAGCCGACGGTAGCCGGGCCGAACGTGTAGTTAATGCCGCCGCCGAAAACGCGCATGCGTGCGGCGATAAAGCTTGCGTCGTTCGCGGTGATCGCGCCAGTTGCTCCCATGCCGGGATTATTTGCCTGCAAATAGGCCGCCGCGATCAGCAGACCGCCGGTTGCATACTGGGCGCCAAAGCTGTACGCACGGTTATTGGCGAAGTTGGTGTCGTTGCTGAAGCTGTAGACGCCCCCGAACTGCAGGCCTGCTATTTCGGGGCTCGTGTACTTCACGCTGTTGCCGAGCCGGAACGAGTTGTCGGTGTTGTCGTTGTCGTACGGATGCGCGAACAGGTAGCCGGCCCAGTTGCCGTTAGCCGTGGTCTGCGCGAGGTAATCCACCACCGAATCGTACTGGCGACCGAACGTGAGCGTGCCGAAGCGGCTGTCGCTCAATCCCACATATGCCTGCCGGCCGAACATGCGGCCACCCTGACCGAGCCGCCCGGAGTTCACGTCGAAGCCGTTTTCCAGCTGAAACACGGCTTTCATGCCGCCGCCCAGATCCTCGGAACCCTTCAGGCCCCAACGGCTGCCCTGCGCGTAGCCGCTTGCCATTTCCCACACTGCGCCATGTCCGGCGTTGTTCGTGTAGTCGAGGCCTTCGTCGAGCACGCCATAGAGCGTCACGCTGCTTTGTGCGAACGCGCACGGAGCGGCCAGTGACGCAAGGGCTGCGAGGGCACTGAGGGTAGCGGTGGCGGACAAGGTCGTTTTTATCATCGAGAGCTCCAGACGTTGGTAATGAGCGGCGTGTGGCCGAGGCCCGGCGCGGCCGCTGCTTTTTGGCGAAGCCCGGATTCTGCAATTCGTGAACCGGTTCTCGAATGAGGCACATCCCTGGATAAACGTGATTTTTTCGAATGTTTGTCCCGCGAATTATTCGCTTGTGGCCGGTCCTGACCCAGACAAAAATTCCGTCCATGCACTTTCGCATGTAGCCGGATACGACTGGCCATGCGCTTCCAGCACAGCAAGAAGAAGGAGACAAACATGCGACTCGACCGGAACTTTGCCAATGGCCGTTTCCTCGAACCCGCCGCCGGTTCTGCCGATCACGAATTGATCGCCGTCTACAACCCCGCCACCGAAGCGCTGATTGCGCACGTCACGGCCGCGAGCCACGCCGACGTCATTGCAGCAGTCGACGCCGCGGCGGTCGCCCAGAAGGCGTGGCGCAAGCTGCCTTCCGCGGAGCGGGGCGCGTATCTGCATAAGCTCGCCGACACATTGACCGAATGCGCGCCGGACATTGGCGCCGCGCTTGCGCTGGAGTCGGGCAAGAGCGTCGCCGATGCAACCAGCGAGGCCGTCTACGCCGGTCAGATCACGCGTTACCACGCAGAGTGGGCACGCCGCATCGAAGGCGAGGTGATTCCAAGCGATTCGCCCGATGAAAACCTCGTGCTGCATCGGGAGCCCATCGGCGTGGTCGCGTGCCTGATTCCGTTCAATTATCCGGTCTATACGTTCATGCGTAAGGTGGCGCCTGCGCTGATCGCCGGCAACACGGTGGTTGTTCGCCCGAGCAACAACACGCCGACCTCCGCATTCGAAATCGCGAAGGCAGTCGAGAAGGCCGGCCTGCCCGCGGGCGTCGTCAATATCCTGGCCATGAACCATGCGACTGCCGAGGCGCTTTGCACGCATCCCAGGATCGGCATGATCACGCTGACGGGCAGCGTCGGCGCGGGTCGCAAGGTGCTCGAGTACTGCAAGGAGAACATCGCCAAGCCGTCGCTCGAACTGGGCGGCAAGACGCCCGCCATCATCGAGGCCGATGCCGATCTCGAAAGAGCCGCGCGTGAACTGGTCGCCTCGAAGACCACGCATTGCGGGCAGCTTTGCACGGCGATCGAACGTGTCTACGTGCACGAAAGCGTGCACGACCGCTTCGTCGCGCTGCTCAAACGCCACATGAGCGCGGTCGAATTCGGCGACCGCAGCGAGCAACCTTCGCTGATGGGTCCGCTCGTCAATGAAGCGTCACGTCAGTCGATCCACGCGATGGTCGAGCGGGCGATCGCAGCCGGCGCCACGCTGGAAACGGGCGGCAAGCTGCCGGCGTCGGCCGAGGGCAAAGGCTTTTTCTATCCGGCCACGCTGCTGTCGAACTGCCGTCAGGACATGGAGATCGTGCAGGAGGAGACGTTCGGTCCGGTCATGCCGGTCGTCAAATACCGGACGCTCGACGAAGCGCTCGACATGGCCAACGACCACCAGTTCGGCTTGTCGTCAGTGCTCTATACGGAGAACTACCGAAACGCGATGAAAGTCGCCAACGGTATCGAGGCCGGCGAACTCTATGTGAACCGCACGCCGGCCGATCCGTATCAGGGCTTCCACGCTGGCTGGAAACGCTCGGGGCTCGGCGGCGACGACGGCAAGCACGGCATGCTCGAATTCACGCAGACCCGTCTCGTCGTCATGAAGTACTAAGGCCGAACCGGCGCGCGCCGCGCCGTGCATAGCAGTCCGCAAGGCACGGCGTGCGTTTGCCTTGCTTCGTCCAGAGAGAGCGAAGCGCTGCCTCTCATAACAAAACATATTGGAGACGCACAGGCCGCTCAGTCGGCGCTGTGCCTGTCAGGAGGCTCACGTGTCATCTCAACCCGTTCAATCGTCTTCGACCCCGGCTGCGCTCGCATTAGGCGAGAGGGAAGCCGGCATGAAAGCCGACGCGCAAGCCGCGCTGCAACAAACAAAGGGGCGCCGCTATACGCAGCTGATGTTGCTGGTGCTCGCCGCCGGCGCGATCTATCCGATTCTGTATCTGCGGCAGGTCTATCAGCCGACCATGCTCGAAGTGTTCCATATCACCGATAGCCAGCTCGGCTATCTGTACTCGTCGCTCGGTACCATCTTCTTGCTGAGCTATCTGCCGAGCGGCTGGCTCGCGGATCGCTTCGCGCCACGCATGCTGATCTGTTTCTCGCTGATCGCAACGGGTGCGCTAGGGCTGTGGTATTCGAGCGCGCCGTCGTTTCCCATGCTGATGTTGATCTTCGGCGGCTGGGGCCTGTCTACCGGTCTTACGTTCTGGGCGGCAGTCATCAAGCGCGTCACGATGATTGCCGGTACGAACGAGCAAGGCCGCTTCTTCGGTCTGCTCGACGGCGGGCGCGGTCTCATCGAAGCGATGCTCGCCACGATCGCGATCACGCTGTTCGCGTGGGCGACGCAGACGAAAGGAGAGACGGCCGCAGCCGGCTTCCGGATGGTCGTCTACCTGTACGCGTTCCTGTGCATCGCGCTGGGCGTCGTGCTCGTGCTCGTGAAGGATCCGCAAGGCGAGCAGGGCGCCCGCGCCGACGCCGCGAATCGCGCAGCGCGTCAGCGCAGCAACGTGCTCGCCGATCTCGCAACGCTCGCGAGAATTCCCGAACTGTGGCTCGTCGCAGCCATTGTGTTCTGCGGCTATCAGGTGTTCTGGGCAACCTACAGCTTTTCTGCCTATCTGCACGAAGGCGATATTGGGCTCACGGTCGTAATGGCCGGCACGATCACCACCCTGAAGCTGTGGATGCGACCCATCGGCGGCATTGGCGGCGGCTTTCTCGGCGACCGTTACTCGAAGGTGTCCGTGCTGGTTATCGCGCTCTTCCTGGCTGCGCTGTCGCTCGTCGGACTGATGGCCGCACCGCGTATTTCGAGCCATGTGCTGCTGGTCTTTCTCGTGCTGTTCATCGGCATTCTGACCTACGCGATTCGCGGGCTTTACTGGTCGCTGCTGGATCGCTGCAACATTCCGGTTTCCACGATGGGCCTTGCAATCGGTCTCATCTCCGTACTTGGCTATTCGCCCGATGTGTTTCTGCCGCTCATCAACGGTTATCTGACGCAGACGTTCCCGGGCGTATTCGGCTATCAGCTGTACTTCGGCTATGTGGCCGCGATGGCGGCGCTCGGCGGTTTCGCCGGACTCGCGCTAAGAAACATGCTCAACAGGAAAGAGGTTGCGTAAATGAAAGTTGTCTCGCTCGAAACGCATGTCGTTGCCGTACCGCCGCCGCACGTCGGCGGCATGTACTGGATTTTTGTCAAACTGAAGACCGATTGCGGCATTGAAGGCGTCGGCGAAATCTATTCGGCCACATTCCATCCGAAAGCAATGATGCATATCGTGGACGATGTCTTTTCCCGCTACCTGCTCGATCACGATCCGCATCATGTCGAGCGGCTCTGGCGCGAAGCGTATTCGAGCGGTTTCACGCAACGCCCCGACCTGACGATGATGGGCGTGGTGAGCGGCCTCGAAATGGCGTGCTGGGACATCATCGGCAAGGCCGCCGGCAAGCCGGTGTACGAGTTGCTCGGCGGCATGGTCAATCCGCGCCTGCGTTCGTACACATACCTGTACCCGAAGAACAGCCGCGGCGAATACGATTACGACGATCCCGACCTCGCCGCCGAATGCGCCGCCGAGAACGTGAAGCGCGGCTTCACGGCGGTGAAGTTCGATCCGGCGGGGCCGTACACGGCTTACTCGGGGCATCAACTGTCCATGGAAGTGCTCGACCGTTGCGAGACGTTCTGCCGCCGCGTGCGTGAAGCGGTGGGCAGCAAGGCCGATCTGCTATTCGGCACGCATGGGCAGATGGTGCCTTCGTCGGCGATCCGGCTTGCGAAGCGCCTCGAAAAATACGATCCGCTCTGGTTCGAAGAGCCGGTGCCGCCGGGTCAGGAAGACGCGATGGCGCAAGTCGCGCGGCACACGAGCATTCCAGTCGCAGCGGGCGAGCGCCTCACTACGAAATACGAGTTCTTCAAGCTGCTGCAAGCGGGTGCTGCGTCTATTCTGCAATTGAACGTGGCGCGCGTGGGCGGACTGCTCGAAGCGAAAAAGGTTGCTGCACTGGCCGAGGTGTACTACGCGCAGATCGCGCCGCATCTGTACAACGGTCCGATCGGCGCGGCGGCGAGCATTCAGCTGGCCGCATGCACGCCGAACTTCCTGATCCAGGAAAGCATCGGCACATGGGACGGTTTTCACGCCGCCGTGCTGAAGAAGCCGCTTCAGTGGGAAGACGGCTACATCATTCCGTCGCGCGAGCCTGGCCTCGGCGTCGAACTGAACATGGAAGTGCTCGCGCAGCACACGCCATATACGGGCGAGCGTCTGCACCTGCAAATGGCCGCGCAACCCGTCGACGTGAAAGATCTCGCGCCGGCCAAGGGCTGAACGCCGCGCGGCCTTCTACAAGCATTCAATGGATTGAGCGCCACTCTGGCGATATAGCATGAACTACGACTACATCATCGTCGGCGCCGGGTCGGCGGGCTGCATTCTCGCCAATCGCCTGTCGGCGTCGGGCGAATACTCGGTGCTGCTGCTGGAGGCGGGCGGCAAGGACAGCTCGTTCTGGTTCAGGGTACCGGTGGGTTTCACGAAGACGTATTACAACGAAACCTACAACTGGATGTACTACAGCGAACCGGAAAAGGAGCTCGATAACCGGCCTATTTATTGCCCGCGCGGCAAGGTGCAGGGCGGCTCCGGTTCGATCAACGCGATGATCTACGTGCGCGGCCAGCCGCATGATTTCGACGATTGGGCGGCAGCCGGAAATCCAGGCTGGGCATTTCGCGATGTCCTGCCGTATTTCCGCAAGCTCGAATCGCATCCGCTCGGCGATACGGAATATCACGGCGCTGACGGCCCGATCCGCATTTCGCCGATGAAAGACGCCGTGCATCCGATCTGTCATGTGTTCCTGAAGGGCTGCGATCAGGCAGGCTACCGGCGCAGCGACGACTTCAACGGCGCACAGTTCGAAGGTGCCGGTATTTACGATGTCAACACGCGCAACGGCCAACGCTCGTCGAGCAGTTTCGAGTATCTGCATCCGGCGCTCGCGCGCAAGAATCTCACGGTCGAACACAACGTGTTGGTCAATCGCGTTCTGTTCGAGGGCAAGCACCGCGCTATCGGCGTGAGCGTCACGCAGAACGGCGTCGCCCGGCGTTTCATGGCGAAGCGCGAGGTGATTCTCGCTGCCGGCGCTGTCGATTCGCCGAAGCTGCTGCAACTGTCCGGCCTCGGCGATAGCGCACTGCTCGCGAAACACGGCATTACGACGATCAAGGAATTGCCCGCAGTTGGCCAGAATCTGCAGGACCACCTGTGCGTGAGCTTCTATTACCGCGCGAACGTGAAGACGCTGAACGACGAACTGCGGCCGCTGTTCGGCAAGCTGAAGCTCGGGTTGCAGTATTTGCTCACGCGCAAGGGGCCGCTTGCGATGAGCGTGAATCAGTCGGGCGGTTTCTTCAGAGGCAGCGAGCGCGAGGCGCAGCCTAACCTGCAGCTTTACTTCAATCCGCTGTCGTACCGCATTCCGAAGAGCAACAAGGCGAGTCTGGAGCCGGAACCGTATTCGGGTTTCCTGCTTGCATTCAATCCTTGCCGGCCGACGAGCCGCGGCTCGATCGAAATCGCGTCGAACCGTGCGGAAGATGCCGCGAAAATCCGCCTGAACGCGCTGACTACGGAAAAGGATATCGACGAGGTGATCCAGGGCTGCGAGCTCGTGCGCAAGGTGATGGCATCGCCCGCATTAAAGGAAATCACGGTCGAGGAAATCTCACCTGGGCCGCAGGTAACGAGCCGCGAAAGCTTCCTGCAGTACTTTCGCGAGCAGTCCGGCTCGATCTATCATTTGTGCGGCTCTTGCGCGATGGGCAATGATCCGCGCACGTCCGTGGTGGATGCGCGTTTGCGCGTGCATGGCGTTGCCGGATTGCGCGTGGTCGATGCGTCGGTCTTTCCGAACATCACTTCCGGCAACATCAATGCGCCCACAATGATGGTCGCGGAGAAGGGCGCTGACATGATTCTCGACGACGCGACCGCGCACGCCGCGCACGAGCCTTATGTGGCGGAGTTCGCCACCGCCGCATGATGCTCGTTGGCACCTTCAGAAGGTGCTTGAAACGCCGCGCCGGTCAGTCGATCGGCGCGGCTTTTTCATATCCGCAATGTCGACGCCGACGCCACCATCTACAGCGCGGCTGTCACGATACGTCGCCCAACGGCACCGCCTCGGACGACTCGAAAGCCCGTTCACCCAGCCAGATTTCCTGCTGCAACCAGTTGCGAAACAGTGTGACGTGCGGCAGTTCGTCCTGCCCGGCGCGGGTGACGAGCCAGTACGACTGGTGGCCGTCGACGTGCACGTTCAACACTTGCACCAGCCGGCCTTCGGCGAGTTCGCGCGCGATCATGTTGCGGTCTGCAATCGTCACGCCGAGACCGTCGATGGCCGCGCGAATCGCGTGGTCGAGCAGATCGAATTCATAACCGCCGCGCGTATCCACGTTCTCGATTCCGGCGGCCTTCAGCCAGTGTTGCCAGGTCAGGTAACGCTGATCCGCGCTGGCCAGCACATGCAGCAGCGTGAACTCGTTGAGGTCGATAGCGGCGCGGCCAGCCTGCCGCGCGAGCAGTGCCGGCGCGCAGACAGCGACATGCCGTTCGTTCATCAACAGACGATTATCGAAACCTTCCCACTCGCCGTTGCCGAAGCGGATTGCGCAGTCGAGCACGCCTGACTCCGCGAGTTTGTCGTCGAGGCGCGTGGACAGGCTCACTTCGAGGTGCGGATGCGCGTCGCGCAGACGGCCGAGGCGCGGCATCAGCCAGCGGCTCGTGAAGGTGGGCGGCGCGTTGATGCGCAGGCGATTGCGATGCGTTTTCTCCTGCAGGCTGCGCACCGTGAGTTCGATACGGTCGAACGACTGCTGCAGCGCTTGCAACAGCACGCGGCCGGCGGCCGAAAGCTCGAGATGGTGATGATGGCGTTGCAGCAACGTCTCGCCGATCTGCGCCTCCAGTTGGCGCACTTGCCGGCTCACCGCGCTTTGCGTGACGTTCAACAATTCCGCGGCGCGTGTGAAGCTGCCCGTGCGGCCAGCCACTTCAAAGGCTTTGAGCGCATTCAGCGCGGGCATTTTGCGTTTCAAGGTGTTCGACCGGAGAAGAAGGCGCGCGAGTGCGCGCTATGCCCGGCATTCTAGCGTTTGGGTGCGCGAAGCGATGCACGCCGCATGAGGGTTTTGAGCCGGTTTCCGGTTTCTCTGCTTCCCGGCTGAGCGCGGAGCCCGGCCGGTGCGCGGAGGATTCGTTCAACCGTTGTGGTCGAATCGTTAAGCGGCCACGTCAACCCAGGTTTTACTGGAAAAGTTAATCCGCGGTCCGCCGGTCCGCCAGCGCCTTCTCGCAGTCCGCAAGAACCTGCCGTACGAGCCGGGCTTGAGGGTCGAGTTCGTCGGTGTCCAGGATTTCTTCGACGGCGTCGCGCGCCCAGTCGGTGTCGACAAAGCGCGCGTGGCGTCGCGCAATCTCCAGCGCGGTCGCCGACAACTTCGCAATGGAAAGCCAGTCGGCCTCACGTGCGCGCCGGTCGAGCCATTTGTGGGCGGCCTGTACGTGGAACGCCGCGTCGGGCCAGTCCTCGTTGAGGTAATAAGCGCCGAGGCTGCCGCATGTGAGCCAGCACAACAGCTCCAGGCGGTCTCGCGGACTCAGATGGTGGCGTACATCACTCATGGCGACGCTCGCTGCGGTAAAGTGCTTTCCGGGGGAGGCGGCGTGCGGCCGTCCTCCGCATTTATTAACAATATCACGCAGAATTCACCAGCGGCAATTCCCGGGCGTACCCTGGCGCACGCTGCACGGCGCCGCCGGCGCTGCACGAGCAGCGGAAAATCCCGTGACGCGCTAACGTAGCCATTTTCCCCGACTACCGTATCCGACGTCCTATGCTGCAAATCCTCGGCAAGACTTCATCCATCAACGTGCGCAAGGTGCTGTGGACCTGTGCCGAACTCGGCCTTGCGTTCGAGCAGGAAGACTGGGGCGCAGGATTTCGCCCGACCAGCGACCCGCAGTTTCTCGCGCTCAATCCGAACGCAATGGTTCCCGTCATCAAGGACGGCGACTTCGTACTGTGGGAATCCAACTCGATCATCCGCTACCTCGCCGGCCGCTATCGAGATCGCGGCGAGTCGCTCTATCCGGCCGACCCGTGCGAGCGCGCGCGATGCGACCAGTGGATCGACTGGCAGGCGAGCGAACTGAACCGTTCGTGGAGTTACGCGTTCCTCGCGCTCGTGCGGCAGTCGCCCGCGCATCGCGACGCGCAGCAGATCGAGTCGTCGCGGGCGAACTGGGCGAAGCACATGGCGATCGTCGAAGGGCAGTTGCAGCGAACCGGCGCGTTCATCGCGGGCAATGCGTTCTCGCTCGCGGACATTCCGATCGCGCTGTCGATCAACCGTTGGCTCGAAACGCCGATTGAGCACGACGATCTACCCGCCGTCGCCGCTTATATGACGCGTCTCGCGGAACGAGACGGTTATCGCGAATACTGCCGCAACGGCACGCCGTAGGCGCGGTCGCGAGCAGAGAAGAAGAACAGAGGAAGAAAAGAGGAAGAAGACCAACCGGACAAACGACGCGGGGCCACAACGGCCCCGCAACACAAACACAGACGCAAACGCGGTCGCTACCGCAACCGCTCAAACCTGCACGAGCCGCGGAATCTGCACGTCCGGATTGACGTCGGCCTCGTAGTCGACACCTGCGATCTCGAATCCGAAAAGACGCAGAAAATCCGTCTTGTAACCGCTGAAATCGGTAAGTTCGTAGATGTTGTCGTTCGTGACCTTGTCCCACAGCGCCTGAACCTCGTTTTGCACGTCGGGGGCCAGTTCCTTGTAGTCCGCGCGCAAGCGTCCTTCGTCGTCGATGTGCGGCGCCGAACCGTACAGACTCTCCTTGTAGAGGCCGTAGACCTGCTCGATGCAGCCCTCGTGCGTGCCTTTTGCCTTCATCACCTTGAAGAGCAGCGACAGGTAGAGCGGCATCATCGGAATCGCGGAACTCGCTTGCGTGACGACCGCCTTCAGCACCGAGACGCGCGCGTCGCCGCCTTTGGCCGAGAGCTTCTCGCGAATGCCGAGCACTTTCTGGTCGAGGTCTTTCTTGGCCGCGCCAATCGAGCCGTTCCAGTAGATGTCGTGCGTGATTTTTTCGCCGAGGTAGGTGAACGCGGTCGTCTTCGCGCCGTCTGCGAGCACGCCGGCTTCCAGCAGCGCGTCGATCCACATTTGCCAGTCTTCGCCGCCCATGACGGCGACCGTGTGATCGATTTCGGTTTGCGTGGCGGGTTCGAGCACGGTTTCCTTGATGACTTCCTTGTCCGTGTCGATGCCGCGCAGCTTGACCGCCTTGCCGACCGGTTTCAACGTGGAGTTGAACACTTCGCCGGTTTTCGGATGCGTGCGCTTGGGCGCGGCGAGGCTGTACACGACGAGATCGACCTGGCCGAGATCGCGCTTGATGACCTCGATCGTGCGTGCCTTTACTTCGTCCGAAAATGCGTCGCCGTTGATGCTCGTCGCGTACAGGCCTTCTGCGTTCGCGAATTTCTCGAATGCCGCGCTGTTGTACCAGCCGGCCGTGCCCGCCTTGGTTTCGCTGCCGCCGCGCTCGAAGAACACGCCGAGCGTGTCCGCGCCGCTGCCAAACGCCGCCGTGATGCGCGCGGCAAGTCCGTAGCCCGTGGATGCGCCGATCACGAGGACCTTTTTGGGACCGTTCGCGATGGGGCCGCGTGCCTTGACGTATTCGATCTGTTCCTTGACGTTGGCCTCGCAGCCCGTCGGATGGGTGGTGACGCAGATGAATCCACGCACGCGCGGTTTGATGATCATGAAGCACCTCTTGTCGGAATTGGCGACATTATAGTGGCCCGCGCGGCTCCTGGCGTGGCGCGCGGGATCGGTCAAGGGGCGCGCCGGGCGGGCCGCCATGCAAGCCGGAAATCGGACGGCTTCGCACATCTTGGTAGGATTCAGCCTTTTCGAGCAGACGGTAACCGGTGTGAAGCGTTTTATTTCCCTGATTCTGGAGACCCTCGACCGAGGTCTGACCCGCGCGAACCCGCTCGTGACCGGGGCGTTGCGGCACCTGCGCCATCCGACCCGCCGCGGCGTGCTGAGGGCCTGCGCGGCGCTTCCGCTGTTGTTCGTGCTGTATGTGCTGCTGCTGATTCCGTTCACGCCGGGCATCGGCGATATTCGCAAGGCCAAGATCGAGCAGCCCGCGCGCATTCTCTCGGCCGACGGCAAGCTGCTCGCCGAGTTCAAGCCGTCCAACCGCGAGTGGGTCAAGCTCAAGGACATCTCGCCGAATGTGGTCAATGCGCTGATCGCCACCGAAGATCATCGCTTCTATGAGCATTTCGGGCTGGACTGGCGGCGCACCGCATCGGCCGCGCTGCATACGTTTTCCGGCGACCGGCAGGGCGGCTCGACGATCACGCAGCAACTCGCGCGCAATCTTTATCCGGACGAAATCGGCCGTGCGCCGACGCTAAACCGCAAGCTGAAGGAGGCGATCACCGCCTTCAAGATCGAGGCGCTCTACACGAAGGACGAGATCCTCGAAACGTACCTCAACACGGTGCCGTTTCTCTACAACGCGTACGGCATCGAGATGGCGGCGCGCACGTATTTCGACAAGTCGGCGTCGGACCTGAACGTGCTCGAAAGCTCGACGCTCGCGGGCATGCTGAAGGGCAACAGCTACTACAACCCGGTGCTCAACCCGGAGCGCGCATTGCAGCGGCGCAATACCGTGCTCGCGCAGATGGTGAAGTTCGGCAAGCTCACGCCCGCCGCGTTCGAGACGCTCAGGAAACGCCCGCTGCGCATCGACTTCGAGCGGCAGACCGAGCCGCCTGGACCCGCGCCGCACTTCGCGCAGCAACTGCGCAAGTGGCTCGCGGCGTGGGCCGATCGCAACGACTACAACATTTATTCTGACGGCCTCGTGGTGCGCACCACGATCGATTCGCGCCTGCAGACCATGGCCACCCAGGCGGTGATCCTGCAGGGCAACCAGTTGCAAGGCATCGCCAATGCGGCGTGGGGCAGCCGCGCCGGTTGTTCGAACGGCAAGGAACTGCTCGCAACCTTCCTGCGCGAAACGCCGGACTTTCGGGCCGCGAAAGACATGGGCCTGACCGACGACGATGCGCTCAAGCGCGTGTCGTCCGACCGCAACCTTGTGCAATCGCTCTGCGAATCCAAGACCCGCGTGCAGGCGGATTTTCTCGCGATGGACCCGCGCAACGGCCAGATCAGGGCGTGGGTCGGCAGCCGCGACTTCAGTCAGGATCCGTTCGACCACGTGCAGCAGGCGCGCCGTCAGCCCGGCTCGACGTTCAAGCCGTTTGTCTACGCAGCCGCCTTCGAGGCGGGTGCGAAGCCGACCGACACGCTCGTCGATCAGCCGGTCGAAATACAGCTCGCGGGCGGAGAAGTCTGGCGTCCGAGCGACGAAGACGAGCCGAGCGAGCGGGCAATCACGCTGCGCGACGGGCTCGCCTATTCGCGCAACCGCATCACCGCGCAACTGATGCAAACGGTCGGCCCGAACAAGGTCGCGCGGCTCGCCCGCGCCATGGGCGTGCGCGACAGCCCGCTCGACGCCGTGCCGTCGCTCGCGCTCGGCACGAGCCCGGTCACGCTGAAGGAGATGGTCTCGGCGTACGGAACGATTGCCAACCTCGGCGGATACGTGGAGCCGGTGATGGTCACGCGCATCGAGGACCGCAACGGCGAAGTGCTCGCCGACTTCGCGCCGGCGCAGCCGCAACAGGAACTGCCTGCGGACGCCGCCCGCACGCTCGTCGACGTGATGCGCGACGTCGTGAACCGCGGCACGGGATCGGCGATACGCGGACGCTTCGGCGTGCGCGGCGACGTAGCGGGCAAGACCGGCACGACGCAGGGCAACGCAGACGGCTGGTTCATCCTGATTCATCCGCAACTCGTGGCCGGCGCGTGGGTCGGTTTCAACGACAGCCGCGTGACGTTGCGCAGCGACTACTGGGGACAGGGCGCGCATAGCGCGTTGCCGATCGTCGGCGACTTCTTCCAGCGCGCGCAGCGCTCGAAGCTGGTCGACACACGCGTGCGGTTCGCGACCGAGCAGCAGCCGGGCTGGTTCGCCGAGCGTTCCGAGCGGCTGCGGGAATGGTTCCAGCATCTCTTTCCGTCGTCGACGGTGAAGTCTCAGACGGCCATGACGGCTCGCAACACGACGCGACGTGCGCCTGTGGCGACAGCTTCGCCGGGGGCGGTGACAGAGGGTGCGAGCGCCGAGGCTGCCGCCAGTGCAGCAGCGGCAGCCAGCGCGGAATCGCGGCCGTTACCGCCGCTTCTTTCCACGCCCGGCGACGCCACGGCTTCCGGTTCGTCAGCGACTTCGGTGTTCGGCAGCGAGCCCGTCCACGGCGACGCGCAGGGCGCCGGCGCAGCGGCGTTGGCGCCTACGCCCACGCCGGACGACGTCGTGCCGCCCGACGCGGTGGGCGCCGGAAGTCAGGCTGGCGCCGCGAACGGCTCGCCTTGAGCGCGACCGGGCTAGGGACGACCCGGCGCCGTGTCGCCGCGTCCCGTTAGCTAGTATTCCGCGACTGGGGGCCCCGCGGACGCGTCGCGTCGCGCGGTGCCCGCCGACGCTTCCAGCGCCGGGTCGTGATGCAGCAGCAAAGCGGCCGCCGCCCCGACGAGGCCCGCGCCTGCTAGGCAGAGCAGGCCCGCTCCGAAACCGCCGGTGCTGTCCTTGATCCAGCCCATCGCGTAAGGTCCGAAGAATCCGGCTAGGTTGCCGAGCGAATTGATCGCCGCGATGCCGCCGGCAGCCGCGGCGCCCGACAGGAACGCAGCCGGTAAAGTCCAGATAACCGGCAGACAGCCGAAGATACCGAAGCCCGCAATCGACAGCGCAATCATTTTCTGCACGGGATTGTCGAGCCCGGCCGACGCCGCGATGCCGAGCGCCGCGACCGTCAGCGCGATCGCCACATGGCGTTTGCGTTCCAGCTTGCGGTCCGAATGACGTCCCCAGTAAACCATGCTGATGACGCCGACGATATACGGCAGCGACGTCACGAAGCCCGTCTGCAAGTTAGTCAGACCGAAGGCCTTGACGATCTGCGGCAGAAAAAAGCTCAAGCCGTAATTCGTTGCATTGGCGCCGAAGTAGATGAGCGCGATGGCAAGCACGCGCCGGTTCAAAAGCGCTTCTTTCACACTAAAGGCATGCACGGCTTCGCGATGCTCGCGTTCCTGCTTCTGACGTGCGACCAGCCAGTCGCGTTCATCGGCGGCTAGCCAGGTGGCGTCGGCCGGTTTGTCGGTCAGGTAGAACCACACCGCGAACGCGAGAATCAGAGCGGGCAGCGCTTCGATCAGATAGACCCATTGCCAGCCGGCGAGACCGGCGAAGCCATCCATGGAAAGCAGGGCGCCCGAGATCGGTCCGCCGATCACCGTCGACAGCGGAATCGCCGCCATGAAATAGCCGACCACACGGCCTCGATACGCGGCGGGAAACCACAATGTGAGCAGGAAGATGACGCCTGGGAAGAATCCCGCTTCGGCCACGCCTAGCAGAATGCGTAAGCCGTAGAACACATGAGCCGCGGACAACCCGGTGTATTGCGCGATATGTGGGATATACGCCATCGCACCGGCAAGCAAACCCCACGTGAACATGATTCTCGCGATCCAGCGGCGCGCGCCGAATTTTTCGAGCAGAAGATTGGACGGCACTTCGAAGAAGAAGTACGCAATAAAGAAAATCCCCGCGCCGAAGCCGAATGCACTTGCGGAAAGACCGAGCGCCTTGTTCATCTGGAGCGCGGCGAAGCCGACATTGACGCGGTCCAGATAGGCGATGAAATAGCAGACGATCAGGAACGGCACGAGCCGAACCGTCACACGTTTCATGGTACGTGCTTCGAGTTCCATCGATGTCTCCTCCAGTTCATTGTCCGGATGGTTTGAAGATTTCGTTAAAGACTAATCGCTCGGCCGCGATTCGGGAAGCGCTTTAAACAGTTCCAGCGCGCCAATGCGTCGATGCTGCGCCTGCACAGATTGTTCAGGTGAGGGCAACAGTGTTTTCGAGCCGTGAGGCTGATCTCGCACGCGTATTTCCGGATAATTGCGGCTGCGATACAACCCACCGACCGCCCCGTAACGACTCCATGCGCGGTCATGAAACTATCAGACAATCCAGGTGCATCATGTTGAACAAGCTTCGCGATTGGTCTCGCGTCGCCATTGCGGCGCTCGCGACAGGAGGCGCGCTTGCCGGCTGCGCGTCCTCGACGCACGTCGTCGCAACCGATAAACCCGGCACCTACACAGTCGCGGCAAGCGCGACGGGCGGACGCATGGCATGGGCGCGCGCGCACGGCGAGGCACTGAACGAGGCGCGCGAATACTGCGAGCGGCGCGGCATGCAGAGCAGCATCAATGTGGAAACGGTGAGCGGGGTGGAGATGCTGACGACGCATGGGTCGTCGGTCAACTTCGAATGTCATCCGAAGTTCTAGTACAGAGACCACGCGTTATTCGCCACAGCTACAGCGCCTGTGCCGTTATTTTGTGTCGAAGGTCGCGAGCGTAGTGTCTGTGATGTGCGCCCCGACGATTGCGAGGCGCCGGGCGGGTTCTGCGTCGCGCATGTTTGCATTGCCGCGCAATACAGCTTGCAGTGCAGACGAGTAGCAGAAAGTGTTCGCTAGCGCACAGACCCGCCCCGTAGTGCTTGTTCAACTTGGCTTGTTTTGTCCGATACGGTCTGTCTGAACTGGCGACGGTGCGTCCTTCTGCGGACGCAGCATTAGATCGGTCACAGGTTATCTCCGCGTCGCCCTCGGACTTGCCGGGAAGAGTCAGCGCGCACGCAACTTCTTCCTGCTCCTGAAGGAAGAGGTGCTGCCATGAGGTCGCTCACTGGTGCTGTCCTCGCGCTGACGCTGACGCTGACGCTCGCCGGATGCGCCTCCGATCACCCATCCTCGAATAATGCGTCGTCGGCGCAGCCCGGCAGTTGCAAGGTCGCGACAGAGGCCGAGATCGCGTCGTTGTTCGATCGATGGAATCAATCTCTGCAGACCGGCGATCCGCACAAGGTGGTCGCCAACTACGCGCCGCGGTCGATCCTGCTCGCAACGGTATCCAGCAAGCC
Source organism: Paraburkholderia sp. 22098 (assembly GCF_052045935.1). NCBI lineage: Bacteria > Pseudomonadati > Pseudomonadota > Betaproteobacteria > Burkholderiales > Burkholderiaceae > Paraburkholderia > Paraburkholderia sp. 22098. The sequence continues at coordinate 144,203 of NZ_JBQEPV010000013.1, forward strand.
GCGCGTGACGGTTGCGGACAAGGAGGACTATTTCCAGCACTTCCTTCAGGATCGTCCCTCCGGAAAAATCGACATGCGTTTCGTCGACTCAGGCTGCAACTCGGCTGTCGACGCGGGGCTTTACACGTTCACGTTCGCGAGAACCGGCGTCGTTGTGAAGGCGCGTTATACGTACACCTATCGGTGGGACGGCACGCAATGGCTGATTACCAGTCATCACTCGTCGGCGATGCCGGACAAGGAGTGAGATGGGTATGGCTCGTGCCTCCAGCCGCCAATAGACGTTGCCAGCAGCGCCCAGCTTACTGGCCAATCGTTTCGCGTCTACGACACCGACAATCTTCGCTGCCCGCTTGCCTTCCATCTCCGATGGCGTGAGCGCGGCGTCCTGCGGGAAATCCCGACGTTTCGGCGCTGCCATCATTGCATACAATGTGTGAACGTAAGCCGATCTCAGGAACAAAATGGCTCACCAAGAAGCATCATTGCATACAATTCCGCCTGAGCCGCCTCGTTCTGCGGACGACGTCTACACCGCAATCAAGGACGCAGTGACCAGCGCCCAATACGGCCCGGGGCAATATCTGCGTGAGGAACAGCTTGCGAAAAGCCTCGGTGTGAGTCGCACGCCGGTACGCGAGGCCTTGCGGCGTCTCGACGCGGATGGGTGGGTGGAAACGCGTCCGAATTACGGCGTTCGCGTGAAGATGTGGACGCTGCACGACGCCCGCGAGATCTTCGAGGCGCGTCTTCTGGTGGAGCCCTATCTCGCGGGGCGCGCGTCCTTATCCATCGGTGCTTCCGACATAGAACGTCTGCGAACGCTAGCGGATGCGATGCTCGCCATTACGCAGCAGCCATCGACGCCCGAATCCAGCGAAGCCTGGTTCACGGCGAACAGCGAGTTCCACGCAATCATCACAGCCGCGGGGAACAACGCGCGCCTCGACCGCTCGCTCAGGTCGATGAAGGAAACGCCGCTCATCAAGTGGACGTTTGGCACCTATAGCGACGAAGATCGCGTCCGCAGCGCCCGCCAGCATTTCGAAATCGTTCGCGCGCTCGAGCAGCGCAACGCCGCGTGGACGGAAGCCGCTATGCGCTGCCACATTCTCGCCGCTGAAAGTGCGGTGCTCGACCGTCGCGAGGGGGAGCGCCCCACGTCCTGAATCAGCGCGCCAGGAAGCAGCAAGGCACCAGCATCACGAGCAGTCATTCAATAGTCGCGACGACGACAATACTGGAGACGAGACATGCCGAGCACCGATAGATATACCTTGAGCACCGCAAGCGCTGGTGCACGCCTCGATCGGCTGCCGATCTCGCGCTTCCACACGCGCGTGCTGTGGCTGATCGGCGCAGGCATGTTCCTGGATTCGTTCGACATTTATCTTGCCGGCGGCGTGCTCGGCGCGCTCGCCAAAACCGGCTGGTCGACGATGCACCTGAACGCGGCGTTCCTGTCTTCGACGTTCATCGGCATGCTGATCGGCGCGTTCACCGCCGGTGTGCTCGGAGACGCGAAAGGCCGCAAATTCACGTACCAGTTCAATCTCGCAGTGTTCGGCCTCGCGTCGCTCGCGGGCGCGTTTGCGCCGAACATGACGTGGCTGATCGTGTGCCGCTTCTTCATGGGACTGGGCCTCGGCGCGGAGATCGTCGTCGGTTATGGATCGGTCGGCGAATTCATGCCGCCTGCCGTGCGTGGGAAGTGGTCCGCGTATCTGTCGCTCATCACGAACTCCGCACTATTCTTTTCAACGTTTCTCGGGTATCTGATCATCCCGTCGATCGGCTGGCGCGCCATGTTCGCAATCGTCGGGGTCGGCGCGATGATCGTGTGGGTGCTTCGCAAGAAGATGCCCGAGTCACCGCGCTGGCTCGAATCGAAAGGCCGTTACGCCGAAGCCGAAGCGATCCTGCGCGAAGCAGAAGAGGAGTCGGCGCGCAATGGGACGCTGCCGCCCGTCGTCGATGCGCCGCGCACCGTCACGAGGAAAACCACGCTGCTCGAACTCTTTGGGCCGGCGCAGATTCGCCGCACGTTCCTTTCCATCGTGGTGCAGATTGCCGTCAACATGGTGATCTACGGCTTCATCGTGTGGGTGCCGACGTTTCTGATGAAACAGGCGCTCGGCATGGCATCGTCGCTCGGCTATACCGCACTGATGGCGCTCGGCGGACCGGCAGGGGCGCTGCTAGGCGTACTGCTCGCCGACAGGATCGGACGCAGGAAAGGGCTCATCGCGGTGTCGGTGCTCACGGCAGTTATCGGCTGGTTGTACGGGCATTCGACCGGCATCGAAATGGCGACGCTGCTCGGCTTCCTGCTCTTCACGCTCACGTACCTGATGGTCGCGCTGGGCATTGCGACGTACATCCCGGAACTCTTCGCCACGGAGAATCGCATGCGCGCAAACGGCATCGCGGGTTGCGCCGGGCGCATCACGGGCATCTGCGCGCCGCAACTCGTCGTCATGATGTACGCGGCGGGCGGCGTGAAGGACGTGCTGACGATGATCATCGGCACGCTGGTCGTGTTGGCGGTAGTCCTTGCAGCGTTCGGTATCGAGACGAATCGACGCTCGCTCGAGGACATTGCGCCTTCCATCGACACGAACGATCCGCTGCCGGCCTCATCGCTTTCACAATGATCGGCAACGTTCAAATTTCCACTTCCTTCGTTAAACAGGACACGTATGAGCGTCACACAGCAAAGCAGGCGTCAAGCGTTGAAAGCGCGGTTTGCACGCAAGGAGATTGTCACTGCGCCTGGCATCTTCGACATGATCTCCGCGAAGATGGCCGACTCGATGGGCTTCGACTGCCTCTATATGACGGGCTTCGGCACAGTAGCGTCGTACCTCGGTCTGCCGGATGCGGGGCTCGCCACCTACACGGACATGGTCAATCGCGTCGCGGCGTTCTGCGGCGGCACGAACACGCCGATGATCTGCGACGGCGACACCGGTTATGGCGGATTGCTGAACGTCGCGCATACCGTGCGGGGTTATGAGCACGCGGGGGCTGCAGGCATACAGCTGGAGGATCAGGAATTCCCGAAGAAATGCGGCCATACGCCGGGCCGGCGGGTGATCCCGGTCGAGGACATGGTGCGCAAGATTCAGGTCGCCGTGGAGAGCCGCAACGATAGCAATTTCCAGATCGTCGCGCGCACCGATGCGCGGACGTCGCTCGGTCTCGATGAAGCGCTGCGTCGTGGCGAGGCGTATGCGAAGGCCGGTGCAGATGTGCTGTTCATCGAATCGCCGGAGAGTATTGAGGAGCTCGAAACGATCGGGCGCACGTTCGATATGCCGTTGCTCGCAAATGTGGTTGAAGGTGGGCGGACGCCGCAGCTTGAGCCCTCTGAGTTGCAGAAGCTCGGCTTTTCTCTGGCCATCTATCCAGCGTCGGGTTTCTTATCCGTCGCGAAGGCGCTCAAAGATGTCTACGGGCAGATTCTTGCGCACCGGAGCACGGAAGCCGCCACTGACTCGATGTATCCGTTTTCCGATATGTGCGAGTTGATGGGATTCCCCGAGGTGTGGGCGTTCGATCGCGCGCACGCGGACTAGAAGAGCGACGCGGCTTAACGTTTGGTTGTGCTCGCTGGCATCCGCGACGCTCAGCGACTAACCACCTCGCAGAAGTAACAAACGAAACCTGCGTTGCCGCGCGAAACAGGAAAGGGATAGACCGACCTGGGACTATCCCTACAAAGCCATTCGAAAGGCGCCCAGCCGCCGTGATCTGGAGCAACGCGGCTCTACGCCGCCATCGCCCGCAAATCCCCGTCCGTTCAGGAACCTCGAGTCTCGCCCGAAGCAAATGGCCAACTCGTGGTCTCGACTCTCGGCTTCTTCCATTACCAGAGGTATGGAAAAGCGCGCAGAAAATGTAGCTAGTCGAAGCAAATTGGCTTGATACGCTGCACTTCATGCATTAAGCCCGCGGTTCACCGGATGTGACGCACGACTCTTCTGCCCGTCAGAAGACAGGCGGCATGTTGCGCGGAAAGACCCGGGTTCGCAATCGAGTGCTGCCGCATCTAGCAAACGCAATGCGCGGCGCCGATTTCCTGAACTCGCCAGTTGGGATGACAGAATGACGCCAAACCTGACATTCGCGCCGGACAGCATGGTCCATCCGGGTACCTTCGGAGCGGACGACGTTTCCGCAGCGGCGAAGCCCGTCGCTATCTCCGGGACCGATATTCTCACGGTCAAGAACCTGTCGAAAATCTTCGGTCCCAAGCCCGAGCGTGCCGCCGAACTGATCAGGCAAGGTCTCGGCCGAAACGAGATCTTCGAGCAGACGGGCAACATGGTTGCCGTCAACGACGTGAGCCTGAGCGTCAAGGCAGGCGAGATTTTCGTCGTGATGGGCCTGTCCGGTTCCGGCAAGTCGACGCTCGTGCGTCTGCTGAACCGCCTGATCGAGCCGACCTCGGGTCAGGTCATTCTCGAAGGCCGCGACATCGCGCCGATGTCCACGCCCGAACTTCGCGACGTGCGCCGCAAGAAGATGGCGATGGTGTTCCAGTCGTTCGCGCTGCTGCCGAACCGCACGGTGCTCGACAACATCGCGTATGGACTCGAAGTTGCGGGTCTGAAAAAAGCCGAGCGCTACGACATTGCACGCGCCGCGTTGACGCGAGTCGGTCTGGGTTCGTATGAAAAGTTGCTGCCGGGCGAACTCTCCGGGGGCATGCAGCAACGCGTCGGCCTCGCTCGCGCGCTCGCCGTGAATCCTTCCGTGCTGCTGATGGACGAAGCATTTTCGGCACTCGACCCGCTGATTCGCTTCGAAATGCAAAGCGAGCTTCTGCGGCTTCAGAAAGAAGAGCAGCGCACGATCGTTTTCATCTCGCACGACATTGAAGAAGCGATCAAGATCGGCGGCCGTATCGGCATCATGAAAGACGGTTGTCTGATTCAGGTCGGCACGCCCGCTGAGTTGATCCAGTCACCCGCCGACGACTATGTGCGCGACTTCTTCCGTAATGTCGATGTATCGCGCTTTCTGAAAGCGTCGAGCCTGATGACGAGGGTGGAACGCGAACTGATCTCCTGCGATGTGGCCGCGCCCTCCGAGCGCTACCTGAATCAGCTAATCGATAGCGGCGCCGATTGCGGCTACGTATGTGATGAGGCAGGCCGATATCAAGGCTGCGTCACGCCCGCTTCACTGAGCAAGACGGGTGCGCATTCCATCAGGGAGGCGTTCGTGAACGACGTGAATGCGGTGCCGCTCGACGCGGATCTGCATCAACTGGCCACGATTGCATTGAACCAGCAACACGACGTCCCCGTCACCGATACAGCGGGCCGGCTCGCAGGCATCGTGTCATGCCGGGCGATTCTCAAGCAGGTCATGGAACGGAGAGCAGCATGAACTCGTCAGTCATCGGGAAATTCGCGGAAAACGCGGTCAATTTTCTCTTTCAACATTTCCGTGGCGGCTTCGACGCTTTTTCTGCCGCATTGGGCGCAGTCATCAAGCTGCTGGAAGACGGACTCGCCGCCATTCCGTTCATTGCGATGCTCGTGCTGCTCGTCGCATTTGCACTGTGGCGGCGCGGGGTCGTGTTTTCGGTGTTCGTTGGTGTTGCGCTGATGGCGATCCATTACATGGGACTCTGGGCGCAGACCGTTTCGACGCTCGCGCTAGTGATGGCGGCGACGGTGTTCAGTCTTGTGATTGGTGTTCCGCTCGGTATCTGGGGCGCGCGGAACAAGCGCGTCGAAATGGTTCTGCGCTCGCTGCTCGACTTCATGCAGACAATGCCGGCGTTCGTCTATCTGATCCCCGCCGTGATCCTGTTCGGTCTGGGCCGCGTGCCTGCCGTGATTGCAACCATCGTGTTCTCGATGCCGCCTGTGGTCCGTCTCACCACTTTGGGTATTCGGCAGGTACGCGAAGAACTGCTGGAAGCGGGGCGGTCGTTCGGCAGCACGGATGCGCAACTGCTCTGGAAAATCCAGTTGCCGAATGCGCTGCCTTCGATCATGGCGGGCGTGAATCAGACCATCATGATGGCGCTTTCGATGGTCGTGGTGGCCTCGATGATCGGCGCGGGTGGACTCGGCGAATACGTGCTGAGCGGCATCCAGCGGCTCGACATCGGCATCGGCTTCGAGGGCGGGTTGGGTGTCGTGCTGCTTGCCATCGTGCTCGATCGTCTCACGGAGAGTTTCGGCGTGAAGGCGAAGAAAGCAAAGCGCACGGTACGAACCGCAAAGCCAGGCACGAGCGCGGCCGTGCGCACCTGACGACGACGCACGCCGTCATCTTCATCTCGCGGTAAAACAAGAGCAAACCACATCGCTAAGCTTGTTCATTTCGAAAATTTTCATAATCGCGTAGGAGTACTGTATGAAAACTAATCTGTTCAAATCGCTCGTTGCGAAACTGACTGTATCGACAGTCGTGGCGATGGGCGCCGCGCACGCCGCGGCGGCCGAACCGATCAAGATGGCCGTGACCAACTGGGCCGATGTGCTCGCCGTCGCCAACGTGGCCAAGTACGCGCTCGAAACCGGCCTCAAGCAACCTGTCCAGTTTGTGCAGGCGGACATCGGTATCCAGTATCAGGGCGTGGCGCGCGGCGACCTCGACATCATGGTCGGCGGATGGCTGCCCGTCACACACGGCGCCTACTACGCGAAGTACAAGAACGACATGGAAGACGTCGGCGTAATTTATACGGGCGGCAAGAACGGCTGGGCCGTGCCTGCCTACATTCCGGAGTCGCAGGTCGCAACGATTTCCGACCTCGAAAAGCCGGATGTGAAGAGCAAGCTGAACGGCACCATTCAAGGCATCGAACCCGGCGGCGGTCTGATGCAGGCATCGGAAAAGGCGCTCAAGGCGTACGACCTGAATGGCTACAACCTGCAATCGTCGAGCGAGGCGGGCATGCTCGCTGGCGTATCGCGTGCCTATCAGTCGAAACAATGGGTCGTCGCTACGGTCTGGAGCCCGCACTGGCTGTTCCAGAAGTGGCAGATGCGCTACCTGAAAGACCCGAAGGGCGCGCTGGGTGGCGAAGAACAGGTACACGCGTTTGCATCGAAGCAGTTCGCAACGAAGTTCCCCCGTGCTGAGGTGTTCTTCAAGCACTTCAAGCTGACGCTCGCCGACGTCGAAGCGATCGAATTCGAAGGCAACAGCACGAACGACTACGCAACGGCCGCAAAAAAATTCGTCGATGCGCATCCGGAAAAGCTGAAGGCCTGGTTGCAGCAATAAGCCATTAAGCCGCACACCACCGCACATTGCATGAACCGGTTGTTGCCGTCCCGCACTACATGCTTCACGATTTTTCCCGGAGTGACCACGTGAACGAGAACTCGCGCTTTTTTGCAGAACCGCTCCAGAGCCGCGATCCTGTCATCGCATCGGAGATTGCGCTGGAGTTGCGCCGCCAGCAAACGCAGATCGAACTGATTGCTTCAGAAAACATTGTGTCCGCAGCGGTGATGGAAGCGCAGGGCACCGTGCTGACCAACAAATACGCGGAGGGCTATCCGTCAAAGCGCTACTACGGCGGTTGTGAACATGTGGACCGCGTCGAAGCGCTCGCCATTGACCGCGTGAAGGCACTATTCGAAGCCGAGTTCGCCAATGTGCAGCCGCACTCGGGCGCACAGGCGAACGGCGCGGTAATGCTCGCGCTCGTCAAGCCCGGCGACACGGCGATGGGCATGTCACTCGATGCGGGCGGGCACCTGACGCACGGCGCGCGTCCCGCGCTGTCCGGCAAGTGGTTCAACGCGGTTCAATATGGCGTGAATCCGCAGACGTATCGCGTCGACTACGAGCAAGTGCGGCGGCTGGCTGAAGAGCATCGGCCGAAGCTGATTATCGCTGGCTATTCGGCGTATCCGCGCGCGCTCGACTTCGCCGCATTCCGCGATATCGCCGATAGCGTAGGCGCGCTGCTGATGGTCGACATGGCGCACATCGCCGGTATCGTCGCAGCGGGCCGGCACGAGAACCCCGTGCGGTTCGCCGACGTCGTGACGTCCACCACGCACAAGACGCTGCGCGGGCCGCGCGGCGGCTTCATCCTGACCAACAACGGCGACATCGCGAAGAAAATCAATTCTGCGGTTTTCCCCGGCTTGCAGGGCGGCCCGCTGATGCATGTGATCGCGGGCAAAGCGGTCGCGTTCGGCGAAGCGCTTCGGCCGGAGTTCACCGCGTATATCGACCAGGTATTGCGCAACGCGCAGGCGCTCGGCGATGTGCTCAAATCGGGCGGACTGAGCCTCGTAACGGACGGCACCGACAACCATTTGCTGCTCGTCGATCTGCGCTCGAAGCGCCTGACAGGTACGCAAGCTGAAAAGGCGCTGGAGCGGGCAGGCATCACCTGCAACAAGAACGGCATTCCGTTCGATACGGAGAGCCCGACCGTCACGTCGGGAATCCGACTCGGCACACCGGCAGGCACGACGCGCGGCTTTGGCACCGCGCAATTCGAGCAGATCGGCCAGATGATTCTGGAAGTCCTATCCGCGCTGGAGCAGCAACCTGCGGGCGACGAACAGGTCGAGCGCGCGGTGCGCAGCCGGGTGCGCGATCTCTGCAGCCAGTTCCCCATTTACTCGCATGCCGAAGCGCTTGTGTAAAGCGATTCGCGGATCAACTACTCAAGAGAGAATCGAAATGAGCTTCGAGGGCGTACACACACCGCTCGTCACCCCGTTCAAGGCGGATGGCGAAATCGATCACACTTTGCTCGGCAAGCACGCCGCGAATCTCGCGGGCCGTGTCGCGGGTCTTGGGGTCGGCGGAACGACGGGTGAATACTATGCATTGAGTTTCGACGAACGCGTGCAGACGTTCAACACCGTCGCCGAAGCGGCGGGCGGCAAGACGTATCTGACGGCGGGCATCAACGCGACGACGACGAAAGAGGTGATCCGTCTTGGCCAGGAAGCAAAACGCGCGGGCCTGAATGCGCTTCTGCTTGCCGCGCCGTACTATGCACAGCCTACACAGGACGAACTGCTGAGCCATCTGCTCAAGGTGGACGACAGCCTCGACATGCCCGTCATGCTGTACAACTTTCCGGCGCGCACGGGCACGGACATCGGCGACAACGTATTGTCGAAACTGCTCGAACGGCCCAACTTCATCGCGATGAAGGAAAGTACAGGCGATATTTCGCACCTCCATCATCTCGCCACGCATTTCACGGATCGGCTGGTACTGAGCTGCGGAATGGACGACCAGGCGCTCGAGTTCTTCGTCTGGGGCGCAAAAAGCTGGGTGGGCGGCGCATCCAACTTTTTACCCGAGGCGCACACGGCACTGCTCGATGCCTGCGTGAAGCAAGGCGACTTCGCAACCGGCCGCAAGCTGATGGCGCAATTGCTGCCCGTGCTCGAATTGCTGGAGCGCAGCGGCAAATTCATTCAATACGTTCGATACGGCTGCGAACTGGCGGGCACGCCCGTTGGCGTCGCACGCGCGCCGCTCGGCACGCTCGATGAAAACGAGCGCAGCGGCTTCGCGAAGCTCGTCCGTCCGTTGCTGTCTAACGCTCAGTAACGTGCATGACCTCGAAACTGGAATTCGCGCGGTTTCCCGCATCAGATGGCGTGAACGGATGGTGGGAGAGCCTGCCTTCAGCCGCGCCCGCGGTTGCAGTGTCATCTGAGCGCCGCTATGACTGGGTGGTGGTCGGCGGCGGTATCACGGGCTTGTGCGCGGCGCGGCGTCTCGCCGAGCTGGCGCCCGATGCGTCGATTGCGCTCGTCGAGGCGGACCGTATCGGGCGCACGACGGCCGGTCGCAATTCCGGCTTCTTCGTCGATCTGCCGCACGACATCAGCAGCGAAAGCTATTCGCGCAGCGTCGAAGCGGACAAGGCAGACGTTCGCTTTCAGCGTCACGGCATCGACTACGTTCGCTCGATCGTCAAGCAGCACAACATCGAGTGCGACTGGCGCGACGACGGAAAATTTCATGCATCGGTGAACCGGAAAGGTCATGCGGCGCTCGCGCATTTCGCCGAAGGTCTCGAACGTATCGACGAAGCCTTCGAGTGGCTCGACGAAGCCGCCATCGCGAAGGTAACGGGCACGGACTTCTACGAAGGCGCGCTCTTTACGCCCGGATGCAGCACGGTGCAGCCCGCCGCGCTGATGCGAGGCCTCGCCGCGAGCTTGCCTGCGAACGTGCAGGTGTTCGAGTTGAGCGCAGTGAAGCGGATAGAGGACGAAGGGTTTGCGAAAGTGTTGACCTTCGCCGGCGGCAAGATCGTCGCAAAGCGCGTGGTTCTCTGCACTAACGCCTACGCAGCGACGTTCGGCGGGCATCCGAACGGCTTGCTGCCCGTGTACACGTTCGCATCGATGACGCGCGTGATGAAGCCGGAAGAAGTGCAGCGGCTCGGCGGTGCGCGCTCATGGGCGCTGATTCCCGCCGACCCGATGGGCTCGACCGTGCGCCGCCTGATCACGGACCGCATCTGCGTGCGCAATCACTTCGCGTTCCGGCCGAATCTGGAGGTCTCGCCAGCCGATCTGGCGAAAGCGAAGAACCTGCATCAACGCTCGTTCGACCGGCGCTTTCCGATGTTGAAAGACGTCGAGCTCGAATACACGTGGGGCGGCCCGTTATGTCTGTCGGCGAATAACGGTGCGTTGTTCGGACGCAGGGCCGATGGCGTTTTCGAAGCGGTCGGCTGCAACGGCCTGGGCCTGAGCAGAGGATCGGCGTCGGGCAAGCTGATCGCCGAATACGCGCTCGGCCAGTCCAGCGATCTCGTGCGTCAGCTTTTGAATCAGCCACATCCCCGTTCGCTGCCCGTGCGTCCGATTGCCGATGTCGCGGTATCGGCGGCGATCTGGGTCAAGGAATTTTCGGCCGGGGCCGAGCTTTGAATCTGTGAGGACAGGACATGATGACGTATCAGGAATGGAAACAGAAAGCGGATGCCTTGTCGCTCGACGGCAGGGCGTTTATCGCGGGACAACGCGCGAATGCTGCGTCGAATGAGACTTTTGCGACGCTCAATCCTTCGACGGGAAAAGTACTCGCCGATATCGCGAAGTGCGATACAAAAGATGTCGACCGAGCGGTCGCGGCGGCGCGCGAGGCATTCGAATCCGGCGTGTGGTCGAAGGCCGCGCCCACGCAACGTAAAGCCGTGCTGCAGCGGCTCGCGCAACTGATCGACGATAACGCGGAAGAACTGGCGCCGCTCGAAGCACTCGAAGCGGGCAAACCGATCAGCGAATGCCTGGGGTTGGACATTCCCGAGTCGGCCGCGTGCATCCGCTGGCACGCAGAAGTTACGGACAAAAGATACGACGCGCTGTCGCCATCGGGCGCGAGCGTCGTGAGCATGATTACGCGGGAACCGATCGGCGTCGTCGGCGCGGTGCTGCCGTGGAATTTTCCGGCGCTCATGCTTGCCTGGAAAATCGGCCCGGCGCTATCGGTCGGCAATAGCGTGATCGTGAAGCCGGCTGAGCAGACTTCGCTGTCCACGCTGCGCATTGCCGATCTCGCGCTGGAAGCAGGCTTACCCGCAGGCGTATTGAATGTCGTGACCGGTTTCGGCGAAAGCGCGGGCCAGGCATTGGGCCGTCATGCGGACGTCGATCTGGTGGCGTTCACGGGATCGACGGAAACGGGCAAGCGCTTCCTTCGCTATTCGGCCGATACGAACCTGAAGCGCGTGGTGCTCGAATGCGGCGGCAAGAACCCGCAGGTCGTGCTGCCCGACGTCGCGAATCTCGATGCCGTTGCCGAGCAGGCCGTTGCCGCTGCATTCTGGAACATGGGCGAGAACTGCAGCGCAGGCTCGCGCATTCTGGTTCCATCGTCGTTGAAGGCGAGCCTGCTCGAAAAAGTACTAGCCGTACTCGAAGGCTGGAAAACGGGCGATCCTCTCGACCCTGACGTCAAACTCGGTTCGCTGATCGAAGAGAACCACTTCGACAAGGTGCTTGCGCACATCGAAAAGGCGAGGGCGGAAGGCGCGCGCCTGGTATGTGGCGGCAAGGCGACGCGGACCGACTCGGGCGGCTGGTTCGTCGAGCCGACGATTTTCGACAACGTGACGCCGCAAATGAGCATTGCGCGCGACGAAGTATTCGGTCCTGTGGTGTGCTTCATCGAATACGCGGATGTCGACGAAGCAGTGCACATTGCCAATGACACCTGCTACGGCCTCGCCGCCTCGCTGTGGACCGACAACGTGAACCACGCGCACAAGATCGCAGCGCGGATTCGTGCGGGCACTGTGACGGTGAACTGCTTCGGCGAAGGCGATCTGTCCACGCCGTTCGGCGGCTTCAAGCAATCGGGCTTCGGCGGCCGTGACAAATCGGTCTATGCTCACGACCAGTATTGCGAGTTGAAGACCACCTGGCTGAAGCTGGACTAGCTCTGGTTGAATCCACTGACAGCCCAGCCATGCAGCCTGGGCACGCATCACATTTACGCGAGGCCACATGCGAGCTGGATTCGTCGGAACGGGCACGATCACACAAGCGGTCGTGAAGGGCATGCTCAGATTCGGCGTGCCGTTCGAGCGAATATTGCTGTCGCCGCGCAACGCGCAAACGGCGGCGGAGCTTGCGGCGCTCGACGGGCGTATCCACGTCTGCGAAAGCAACCAGCAAGTGCTGGATAACTCGGATGTCGTCTGTCTTGCCGTCGTGCCGCAAATCGCGGCCGAGGTGCTGGGCGAACTCGAATTCAACGCGCGTCACCACGTCATCAGCTTTATGGCGGGCGTTTCTCTCGACCAGTTGCGCGGCCTGGTCCGCACGAGCGGCAAGATCGCGCGCGCCGTGCCGTTGCCGGCTGTCGCCGAGGGCAAAGGCAGTACCGCGATCTGTCCCGCCGACGACATCGCCAGAGCGATCTTTGCGCCGCTCGGTCAAGCCGTCGAGGTCGACAGTGAAGACAAGTTCGACGCGCTGTCCGCCGTGACGGCGACGATGGCGAGCTTCTACGCGGTGCTCGAAACTGAGGCGTCGTGGCTCGCAAAGCAGGGGATCGACTATGCCGACGCGCGGGCTTTTTTGTCCGGCTACTGTGTAGGACTCGCTCACGACACAACCCGCGGTGTACAGCCGTTCTCGCAGATGGTCGAGCATTCGATGACGCCGGGCGGCATCAACGAGCAGGTGTACGCCGAGCTTTCCCGCCGTGGGGCATACGCTTACTACGACGAAGCGCTCGACGGCGTGCTTCGGCGAATCAGGGGCAACGCATAGCAACGGATAATCGTCGGACACAACCATTGCGGCGTGGGAGCGGGCGCGGCGGGGCGTATGCCGCCACGCACTCGGGTTGCCCGCCATTGCCAGTTGCCAGCGAGACTCGCACACTATTTTTTCCGCGGGAACGCTCCGCCCGACACGTCGCCCCCGCATTGCGCATCCGCTTCACAGGTGAAAGCCATGCAAAAGAAACAGTTGTTCGCCGACCGGTTGCTCGCGCAGATGCCTTCCCTGCGGGCGCTGAGATGCTTTGTCACGGCTGCCCGATACGAGAGCTTCACGCAGGCGGCCGAAGTGCTGTGCGTGACGCAAGCCGCCATCAGCCGGCAGATCAAGGAACTGGAAGATTCGCTCGAAGTGGCGCTGTTCGAGCGGACAGGCAGACATATCGCGCTGACGGATGCCGGCCGCATTCTGTACAACGCGTCGTATCTGTCGATCATGAACATCGCCGAAGCGGCTGAAGCCGTGCGACGCACCGACCGGCACGCGCTGACGGTGTGCGTCTCGCATACGTTTTCGGCGCTTTGGCTGTCGTTCAGGCTACCGGCGTTTCGCAAGCGTTTTCCGGAGATCCGTTTGCACGTGATGGTCACCGAGCACTTCATGGAGATCGACGAGCTCATGCAGCCCGACGTCATCATCACGAAGAATCCGCCGCGCGAGCCGGAGTATGAAATCGAGCCGCTCTTTCATGACGTCGTGTATCCCGTGTGCAGTCCGTCGTTTCATGAACGGCATTTTCACAACCGGTCGTTGAAGCCGCTCGATCTGCTGTCGCATCCCACGCTGAATCTGTCGCTGCTGGGTCGAGCGCAGGTTTGCGAGCATGTCGACTGGCGCGTGTGGCGCAACTGGTTCCAGCAAGGCGACGGTTCGGACCGGCTGGTCGATAACGAGCATCTGGAGAGCAACGATTACCGGCTGCTGGTTTCGCAGGCCGAGGCGGGCGAGGGCACACTGCTGGGTTGGCATCATCTCGTGCATCGACAGGTGGAGCAGGGCCGCTTGGTGCGGCCCGTGCAGGACGCGCTCGAATTCCACGACCGTCATCACTATGTGATCACGCACAAGAATGCGAAGCTGCGGCCCGAATATGTGCAGTTCCGTGAATGGCTAGGCGAGGAAGTCGCCACGATGATGCGCGAATGGCGAAGCGTTGAAACGGAAGCGGCGAAATAAACGGCGACGCGTCTTGCGGCTTTCCCGATGCACCGCATATGGGCCGCGAGTATGGGCCGCGAGTTCAGAAAGAAATTCGGCGAATCGCCCATTGCCTGGCGAGTGGCGCGTGCGCGATGCCGCTCGTCCGTCGCGGCAGAAAACCGAACGTCACGTAACGGCGACGCACATCCCGGCTACAGGAACGAAATGACATGACGACAGTACGACTGACTGATGAAATGGTGCCTTTCGGTCTGAACGTCAAAGGCGCGCGCCGCTGGTATTCGATCGATGAGCGCGACTGGCGCCCAATGAAGATCGGCGACACGGTGCTGCCCGGCTTTTCGTGGATTCCCGTTGCCGACGACGAAGGCGGCGCCTGGAGCAGCTACTGGATGCGCCTGCAGCCGGGCGCGCGCTCGGTCGAGCATCGGCATGATTCGACCGAACTCATCATGATTCTCGACGGCGTATTCACCGACGAAGACGGCACCGACTTCCTGCCAGGAAACACCGTGTGCTACGCGGCCGGCTCGCGGCATAGCACGTCGTCGGCGGAAGGCTGCACGGTGCTGGTGGTCTCTCAGACCGGCTCGACGATCGTGTCAGGCGTACCGGATTGAGAACTGGCGACGCGTGGCACGCCGCCAACAGGAGTCCAACGATGCTCGATAGGTCACGCAAGTTTTTCATCTTCGCGCTGTCTGCCATCGTGCTGACCCTCGCGAGTCACGTCTGCAGTGGGCAGCAGGTCGTCAAGATAGGCGTCTCCGCACCGCTGACGGGTAACGGTGCGGCCAATGGCAAGGACATCGAGAACGGTGTGCGCCTCGCGCTTGAAGAGGCGAACACGCAGCGCATCAAGCTGGGTGGACAGGAAGTGCGTTTCGAACTCGATTCCGTCGACGATCAGGGCGATCCGCGCATCGGCGTGCAGGTCGCGCAGAAACTGGTCGACGACGGCGTGGTGGCGGTTGTCGGCTACTACAACTCGGGGGTTGCACTACCGTCAGCGCCGATCTTCGCCAAGGCGGGCATTCCGCTGATCGATCCTGCAGCAACCAATCCTGCTATCACGCGACAAGGACTCAAGAACGTGTTCCGCATCATTGCCACCGACGCGCAGAACTCCGGCAACGCCGGGAAATATGCGGTGAATGTCACCAAGGCCCAGCGCATTGCGGTGATGGATGACCGCACGGCTTTCGGACAAGGCGCAGCGGACGAGTTCAAGAAAGCGGTGCAGGGGGCGGGCGGCAAGATAGTCGCGTCCGAATTTACGAACGACAAAGCCGTCGAATTCAATGCGCAACTCACGACCATCAAGGCAGCGAATGCCGACCTGCTTTACTTCGCCGGGCTCAACAATCAGGCGGCATTGGTGACCAAACGCATGAAGCAGCTCGGGATGCGAGCGCAGTTCGTCGGCAGCGGCGGGATTGCCGACAGCATCTTTATCAGTGTTGCGGGTACGGCGGCCGAAGGCGCGATGGCGTGGGAGTATGGCCGCCCTGTGGAGTCACTGCCTCAGGGAAGGGCCTTCGCCGAGAAGTTCAAGAAGCGCTTCGGTGCGAACACGCTGACTTATGCGCCTTTCGCATACGACTGCGCGTGGGTAGCTATCGACGCGATGAAGCAGGCAAACTCCGCGAAGCCGGACGTGTTCATGCCAGTTCTGCATGCCACGAAATACGATGGGATCACGGGGAAGATCGAGTTCGATGAATTCGGTGATCTCAAGCGCCCGACCTCGACGCTGTATCAGGTGAAAAACGCGAAATGGGTACCCGTGACGACGATCAGTCCACCGAACTAAAAAGGGAACTCAACATAATGCGAACCTGCGACTTCCTCCGGTCATCAGATCCTCGCGGCTCGCTGGCCGCAAGCGATGCGATTGATTTCGTGAGCCGCGAAGAACTACTTTAGCGGCTATTTTAAGCATGCGCATGTTCCGATCTAAACGGGCCGAGGCTGCAAGTCGCGGTGCGGCAGGTTCTGGCATAAGGCCAAAGACCTATTGGCCCGATACATTCTGTGGGCTAACTTTAAGAAGCGATCGACCAACGACCTGGCAGTTGTGCAACAGGAGCAAGCTCATGGAATTTGTCCTGTTACTCGCAATCTTTTTGACGTCGAGTGGATTTCTGATTGCCGCTCCCCGTACATCGGATCCTCCCGCGACCTTAGCCGTCCCGCCGTCTGCTCAAGGGGCCTGCGAAGGCTGCGGGTTCACATTCCAAGCACCTTCCCAAGCCGCCGGGACGATAGTTCTATCTACCGCGCGCGCTTCTGAGGCAGTGCGGTCGCAGTGACACGAGAATGGCGCCCGCAGTCGCGCCGCCACCGCGAAGCCGTGGCGGCAAAATGCCAGCGGCGCAGGGCGGCATCGTCAGCGCGTAGAAAGTTGCCGCTCTGAAAAACCCGTCCAGGCTTTCTGCTCGCAGCCATTCGTGCACATGCGCGGGGTCAGCCCTCCCAGCCACCGCCCAACACCTTGTATAACGTCACGAGGTTGGACTGCCGCGAGAGAATATCGGTGGCCAGTTGCTGCTGCGCAGTGTAGAGCGTGCGCTGCGCGTCGAGGAAGGTGAGGAAGCTGTCCGTGCCCGTCTTGTAGCGTGCTTCTGCAAGCGTGTAGTAGTTCTGTGCCGAAGCGACGTACTCGCGGTCCGCCTTGATCTGATCCACATAAGTGGCCCGCGCCGTCAGCGCATTCGACACCTCTTTGAACGCCGTCTGGATCGCGCTTTCGTAGTCCGCGACCTCGATCTGCTTTTCGATTCTGGCGACATCGAGCGATGCCTTGTTGCTGCCGTAATCGAAGATTGGCACCGATACGCTCGGCGCGAACGCCCACGCGCCGGTGCCCGCCTTGAACAGATTCGACAGCGTCGAACTCGACGTACCTGCGGTCGCCGTCAGTTCGATCTTCGGGAAAAACGCTGCGCGCGCCGCACCGATGTTTGCGTTCGCCGCCTTCAACGCATGCTCTGCCTGCACGATGTCCGGCCGACGGGTGAGCAGCAGCGACGGAACGCCTGCACCGATGTCTGCGAACATGGACTCGTCGTCGAACTTGCGCGCGGGAGGCAGGTTGTCGGGAATCGGCGCGCCGAGCACGGCCGAGAGGTTGTTGCGGTCTTGCGCGACAGCGCGCCGGTACGACGCGAGATTCGCCTTTGCGCTCGCCAGCGAGTTCTGCGCCTGCTGCACGTCGAGCAGCGATGCATTGCCGAGTTCCTGCACGCGCTTCGTGACATCGTAGGTGGCCTGATCCGACTTGACGGTGTCTTCTGTCAATTGCAGCAGGCGCTCGTCAGCGAGCAATGTCAGATAGTCGCTCGCCACCGTCGCGATCAAGCTGATTTGCGTGCTTTGCCGCGATGCATCTGTTGCGAGATAGTTTTCCAGCGCCTGGCGCTTCAAACTGCGCAGGCGTCCAAAGAAGTCGATTTCCCACGACGTCGTCCCGACGCTGACATCGCTCGAACTTGCAATGGCGCCTTGCGTGCGCTCGCGAGTCATGTTGCCGCTTGCCGTAATGGACGGCGCAAGGGCAGCGCGCGTGATCCGGTATTGGGCTTCGTACTCGGCCACGTTCAGCGCCGCGACGCGCAGATCGCGATTGTTGGCGAGCGCGATTTCGATCAATCGTTGCAGACGCTCGTCGCGAAAGAAGCTGCGCCATGCGGTGTCGACGGCGAGCGGTGCCGTGCTCGGCGTCGCTGCAGAGGCTGCCAGGGACCCGCTCGCGCCCGCATCGGCTGCGGCTTTCGCTGCGGTCGTGCTCTCATATGCGTCGCCTTCCGGATAGGCTGCCGGAATCGGCGCGGCGGGCCGAACATAGTGCGGATCGAGCGTGCAGCCCGTCAGCAGCGCGAGCGCGCATGTGACCGCGCATGTGACCGCGCATGCACCGACTTTGAGTTTAATCATTCAACACCTTCCTGTTGCTGGGCGTTGCCGTGCTCGCCGAACAGGCGGCGCACGACCACAAAGAACACCGGCACGAAAAAGATCGCGAGAACCGTGGCGGCAATCATGCCGCCCATCACACCGGTGCCGATCGCATGCCGGCTCGCCGACCCGGCGCCCGTGCTGATGACAAGCGGCAACACGCCGAACACGAAGGCGAGCGACGTCATCAAAATCGGACGCAGACGCAAACGCGCGGCTTCGATGGTCGCCTCGATCAGGCTGCTACCTTGCGCTTGCAGATCTTTCGCGAATTCGACGATCAGGATCGCGTTTTTCGTGGAGAGCCCGATCGTCGCGAGAAGACCGACCTTGAAATAGATGTCGTCCGACAGGCCGCGAATATGCGCGCCGAGCACCGCGCCCAGCACGCCGAGCGGCACCACGAGAATCACCGCAATCGGAATGGACCAGCTCTCATATAAGCCCGCAAGACAGAGGAACACGACGATCAACGAAATCGCATACAGGTAGATGGCTTGCGAACCGGCCATGCGTTCCTGATATGACTGACCCGTCCAGTCGATGCCATAGCCCGCCGGCAGTTTCTTCACGAGCGCATCGACGGCCGTCATCGCCTCGCCGGTGCTGGCATTCGCGCCGGTCTGAGCGGTCATTTCCATTGCAAGCGTGCGGTTGAAGCGTTCGATCTGCGGCGGCCCGAACGTCCACTTGCCCGTCGCAAATGCGGAGAACGGCACCATCTGGCCGTCGTAGCCGCTGGTCGTGCTGGTGCTTGCGGTGCTTGCGGAACTGCTGCTGGATGTGCTGCCGGATGTGCTGCTGGATGTGCTGCTCGTACCCGATTTCACATACCAGCGTCCCACGTCGGACGGCATCATCCTGTACGGCGCATCGGCCTGCACGTACACCTTCTGGATGCGCCCGGTATCGACATAGTTGTTCACGTACGACGAGCCGAACGCCGTCTGCAGCGTGTCGTTCACATCGGCAATGGAAAGCCCGAGCGCGCTCGCCTTTTCACGGTCGATGTCGACATGGAACTGCGGCGTGTCTTCCAGACCGCCTGGCCGCATCCCGGACAACGCGCTGTCTTTGGCCGCGAGTGCCATCAATTGCTGGCGCGCGGCCATCAGCTTGTCGTGGCCCTGGCCCGCGCGGTCCTCCAGTTCGAAGTCGAGGCCGCTCTGCGTGCCGAGCTCCTGAATCGCCGGCGGATTGACGGCAAAAACCTGCGCTTCGTGCGACGCTGCGAAGTGCATGTTCGCGCGCTGGATCACCGCAGCCGCCGACCCGTTGCTGCCGCGCCGCGCGCTCCAGTCCTTCAACTTGACGAAGGCGAGCGCATTGTTCTGTCCCGAGCCGTTGAAACTGAAGCCCGTCAGCGTGATGAGCTGGTCCACTTCCGGCTGGCTGCGATAGTAAGCCTCGACCTTCTTCACCACTTCGAGCGTCTGCGAGGCGGGCGTGCCGACCGGTGCGGAGACCGACGTGATGATGGTTCCCTGGTCTTCGTCAGGCAGATACGACGACGGCAGCTTCATGAACAGCAGCGCGACCACACCCGCGATCAACGCGTAGATCACCATGTAGCGCATCGGCTTGCCGATTACGTGCGCGACCGCCGAATCGTAGCGGTCCGTGCCGCGCGAGAGCACGCGGTTGAACCACCCGAGCAAGCCGCCCTTCGCGTGATGCTCGACGTCGGAGCGCTTGAGCAGCGTCGCGCACAGTGCGGGCGTGAGCGTCAACGCAAGAAACACGGAGAGCAGCATCGCCGCAACGATCGTGATCGAGAACTGCCGGTAAATTGCGCCCGTCGTTCCGGAGAAGAACGCCATCGGAATGAACACGGCGATCAGCACGGTCGTGATGCCGATCAGCGCGCCGGTGATCTGCTCCATTGCACGGCGCGTGGCTTCGATCGGCGAGAGGCCTTCTTCCGCGATCAGTCGCTCGACGTTTTCCACCACCACGATCGCGTCGTCCACCAGCAAGCCGATTGCCAGCACCATGCCAAACATGGACAACACGTTGATCGAGAAGCCCACCGCCGACATGACGCCGAATGTGCCGAGCAACGCGACGGGCACCACGATCGTCGGAATCAGTGTGGCGCGCAGATTCTGCAGGAACACGTACATCACGACGAAGACAAGCAGCACCGCTTCGATCAGCGTCTTGACCACTTCTTCAATCGAGATGCGCACGAACGGCGTGGTGTCGTACGGATAGTCGACGACGACATTGCGCGGCAGTTGCGGACTCAATTCGTTAAGCTTTGCGCGCACGGCCTTGGCCACGCTCATGGCGTTCGCGCCGCTTGCGAGCTTGACCGCGAGCGATGCGGCGGGCTTGCCGTTCAGACGCGAGTCGGTGCTGTAGTCGTCGGCCCCGACCTCGATACGCGCGACGTCCTTCAACATTACTTTCGAACCGTCGCTATTCACGCGCAGCAGGATCGCACCGAATTGCTCAGGCGTGGTCAGCAGGCTCGACGCGGAAATCGTCGCGTTCAATGCCTGCGTTCTAGTCGACGGCGAGCCGCCGATCTGGCCGACGGAAAGCTGCACGTTCTGATTCGTGATTGCGGTAGTGACGTCGCTGGTGGCGAGGCCGACTGCCTGCAGTTTCACCGGATCGAGCCAGATGCGCATGGCGTGCTGCGCGCCGAAGAGCGTAACGTCGCCGACGCCGTCGATCTGCGTGAGCGGGTCTTCGATCTGCGTCGCGATCACGTTGCCGAGGTCGATGGAACTCATGCTGTTATCGCTCGACGAGAGCGACACGATCATCAGGAACGAGTTGGCCGCCTTCGCGACCTGAACGCCTTGCTCCTGGACGGTCTCGGGCAGCGACGAGGTCGCTTGCTCGACCTTGTTCTGCACCTGGACCTGCGCGATGTCCGCGTTGGTGCCTTGCTGGAACGTCAACGTGATGCGCGCCTGGCCGACCGAACTGCTCGTCGACGACATATAGAGCAGATGGTCGATGCCGCTCAGTTTCTGCTCGATCACCTGCGTTACGGTCGTCGCGACGGTTTCGGCGGACGCACCCGGATACGTCGCCGTGATCTGCACGGAAGCCGGCGCAACGCTCGGATATTGCTCGACCGGTAGGGTCTCGATGGAAGCGCCGCCGATCATCATGATGACAATGGCGATGACCCACGCGAGGATCGGTCGGTTAATAAAGAAACCTGCCATGAGATTCTCGCTTTAGCTATGGGCGGCGGACGCGGCGGCTGCGTTGCCCGCGGTGGCGGGCGCGCCGGGCGTCGCCGGCATCTCGACCGATGCCTCGACCGGCTTCACGACCGCGCCGGTGCGCGCCTGCTGCGAGCCGCTCACGATTACGCGGTCGCCTGCCCTCAGGCCGTTCGTGACGATCCAGTCCGAGCCCGACGCGGTATCCGCGGTAACGGGCGTTTGCGCGACCTTGTTGTCCGCGCCGACCGTGAGCACGCTCGCCGAGCCGTCGGATGCACGCGAGACCGCGATTTGCGGCACTGTGATCGCCTGGTGGTTCACGCCTTCCTCGAGCCGCGCGCGCACGAACATGCCGGGCAGCAGCACGCCGTCCGGGTTCGGAAACACGCAGCGCAGCGTGACGGAGCCGGTCGTAGCGTCGACGGTGATGTCGGAGAACAGCAGCTTGCCCGCGCGTGCATAGGTGCTGCCGTCTTCCATCACGAGATGGACCACGGCGCCGTCGGCGCCCGACGGCTGCAACTGGCCGCTCGCGAATTCCTTCTGCAAGCGCAGCCAGTCGGCGGAAGAACGCGTGACGTCGAGATACATCTCGCTCGTCGCCTGCACGGTGGCGAGCGCGGTGGTTTGTTCCGCGGTGACGAGCGCGCCTTCGGTCACATTCGATTTGCCGATGCGTCCCGAGATGGGCGCGACGACCTTGGTGTAGCCAAGGTTGATCGCGGCGGTTTTCAATGCGGCGCGGTCTGCAAGTACGTCGGCCCTGGCCTCTTCGAGCGCGGCCACGGCGTCGTCGTAGTCCTGACGGCTCACGCCCTGGATCTTCGATAGCTCGGCGTAGCGCGTGGCTTTGGTTTGCGCGGCGTTGGCGGTCGCGACAGCTTTTGCCAGCGTGCCGATCGCCTGATCGTAGGTGGCCTGATAGCTGGTTGCGTCGATCTGATAAAGCACTGCTCCGGCCGCGACCTGCGAACCCTCGGTGAAAAGGCGCTTTCGGATGATGCCTTCGACCTGCGGCCTCACTTCGGCGACACGAATGGCCGACAGCCGGCCCGACAGTTCGGTGTTCGAGACAACGGTATGCGGCTTGATGGTTTCGACACCGACCTCGGGTGTCGTTTGTGGCGGGCCGTGCGGCGCGTTGTCGCCGCAAGCCGCCAGCATCAGCGTCGCGGCGGCAACCGTCGCGACAAGAAGCGCGAAGCGGGGGGCGCGCACCGCCGATGCATACGAGTGGAACAATGTTGGCATGCTCTGGGCATCCTTCGGCTGAATTCGACAAAGGACCGTCTGGCATGCGTCGCCGGTTCGATAGGAGCCACGCAACGCCGCACCAGCGGCAAGGGATGGCCCAGAGAGTAATGAGAGGCGTCTTACGGTGGCTTAGGCAAGCATTACGAGCTGTAACGCAACGCGCACAAACGCTCGCTTGATTGGGGATGGCCGCGAAATGGCGAGCGGCGCAGTAATAGACTGTAAGCTTGCAGAAGAATCCGAAACCGCCTGCGTTGCGCGATTCGCTATATTTCGCTACGACGGGCGAGCGCGCTGCGCTGTCCGCCAACGTAATCATCGAGCAGGGCCCAGCCATGTCAGACACGCCCATCCAGGTGTTACTGGTCGACGACGACTCCGACCTTCGCGACCTGCTGCGAACCTTCTTTCAGCAACGCGGCATTGAAATCTCGGTATTGCACGACGCCAATCAACTGGCGCGGCGGCTGGAACGCGAACGGCCGTCCATCGTCGTGCTCGATCTGATGATGCCGGGCGTGGACGGTCTCAGCGCGTTGCGGCAGCTACGCGCGAGCGGCGACACGATCCCCGTGATCATGCTGACGGCGCGCGCGGAGGGCGTAGACCGGGTGATCGGTCTCGAGCTTGGCGCCGACGATTACCTCGGCAAGCCCTTCATGCCGCAGGAATTGCTCGCGCGCATTCATGCGGTGCTGCGGCGGCACGCACAACCGGCAGCGCCGGCCACCACGCCGGTGGAGAAGCGCGAAGCGCTGCGCTTCGGCAGCTTTCGTCTCGACTTTGCGAGCCGTACGCTGTTTCGCAAGGACGAGCCGCTCAAGCTGACCGGCAGCGAATATGCGTTGCTTGAGGTACTTGCGCAGCATCCCATGCAAACGCTGTCGCGATCGAAGCTCGTCGACCTGTTGCATGGCCCGCACTCGGAAGTGACCGAGCGCGGTATAGACGTGCCCGTGTGGCGGCTGCGCCGCCTGCTCGAAGACGACCCCGCCAACCCAAGACGCATCCAGACCGTGCGCGGCATCGGCTATATGTTCGTGCCCGGCGGCAGCGACGATGAAAAATCCCTTTAACACGCTGTTCGGCCAGCTCGCGTTGATGACGGTCGGTCTGATCGTCATTGTCCATCTCACGTCGCTCGTGCTCGTGGACCGTGATCGTGGCCAGATCGATACGGGGCACGCGCAGCGCGCGCTGCTGCTCGCCGTTCAGTCGCAGCGCGACGGCGCGGTTACCGCTTCACAGGTCTCGGCGGCGCTCGGCGTGTCGGTCATCAACGCGGACAATGCGATCCCGTATGGCTGCCCCGCACCTTGCGAGGACACGACAGGCCCGTTCCAGAACGCGTTACGCGCGAAGCTGCCGCCAGGCAGCGCAG
Organism: Paraburkholderia sp. 22098; assembly: GCF_052045935.1. Taxonomy (NCBI): domain Bacteria; kingdom Pseudomonadati; phylum Pseudomonadota; class Betaproteobacteria; order Burkholderiales; family Burkholderiaceae; genus Paraburkholderia; species Paraburkholderia sp. 22098. The sequence continues at coordinate 168,406 of NZ_JBQEPV010000013.1, forward strand.
TGGTCGCGGACCCGGAGAGCGGCAATGTCTGGGTGCGCTACGCCGGCAACGCAGGCTGGCTCAAACTCGAGAGCTCGATGCTGCCCGCGCGCCGTTTTATCAGTGCGTCAGCGATGATGCTGGTGTTCGCTGTGATCCTTGCGCTGATCGGCGCATGGCATTTGCAACGGCCGTTGCATCGCCTCGCGATTGCGGCGCGCGAGTTTCGGCTTGGGCATCGCGCGCCGGTGGTGCCCGCGAGCGGTCCGCGCGAAGTGAAGGGACTCATCGACGATTTCAACCAGATGGTGCATGAGCTCGCGCAGGCCGAACAGGAGAGGGCGGTGATGCTCGCAGGCGTCGCGCATGACTTGCGTGCGCCCATCACGCGGATGCAGGTGCGCGCGGATTTGCTGCCGGACGAAGCAAACCGCAGCGGCTTTCTGCGCGACGCGGAGTCGTTGTCGCGCATCGTCACGCAGTTTCTCGATTTCGCGCGCGAGAGCGCGGACAGGTCACCGCCAACGAGCGTGGACGCGCATTGCCGCCGCCATTACGGCGACAGTCTCGAAGACGACGCACTGGTGCGTCTCGACCTCCAGGCGGGCGACGGCTTTGGCTTGCCGCTCGTCGATCTCGACCGGATACTCACTAATCTGATCGAGAACGCGCTGACGTATGGCGAACCACCGGTCGAGATCTCGACGTCGCGGCCCAATGGACGCTACACGCTGACGGTTCGCGATCACGGCAGCGGCATTCCGGGCGGGCAACTGGAGCGCGCATTGCAACCGTTCGTACGACTGGACGAAGCCCGCAGCGGCGACGCACATTGCGGCCTCGGTCTCGCGATCGTGCGGCGACTCGTGCGATACAACGGCGGCGTTTTTCATGCGGACAATGCAGTCGACGGCGGGTTCGTCGTGTCGATGACTTTCCCCGCCTGACGCAAAAAGGGCGGTCATGCTTCTGACCGTCCTTCTTCGACTCACGCTGTGCGCCGATTGGCGTCAGCCCTGCGCGACGTGTCCCGGGACCACGATCGCGCCATGCGGACCGTCGCCATGGCCGCCGCCGGGGCCACCGCCACCGGGACCGCCGCCGCCACCCGGAGGCGGCCCCCACCAGCATCCACTCAGGGTTGCGCTCAGGGCGGCCAGCGCCGCGATTGCCAACAGCTTCTTCATACTTCCTCCTTCAATGGATCTACGGTCACGCGGCGCTGCGGCCTGCAAGCGGAACTGCGACGCCGCGTGTCAGTGGGGAAGTTACCAATCCACGAAAGATCATGTTTTACGGAGCCGTTACAACCCGCGCCTGAAAGACGCCGCTTCGTATGGCGCGCGTGGAGGTCAAAATGCACGTTGCATGGGGCATGCATGGCGTTTTCAGTGCAGAGGGGAAGGGCGTTCGCGCGTTCACGTTTTGTTTGGATATGGAAGCTGGTGTAAGGAGATTTTTGGCGCAAGCCAGCAGACCGCCGTAAGGGCCACCGACCGTCCTACTTGACGCCAATATCGCTAACCTCTACGGTTTGCCCCAATACACGTAATGGCAAACGCGGCCGCGTTAGATCGTCTGCCAGCGCGATATCGCCGCGCCGGACGTCTGCGTTTGAGCGTCTGGCGGGTGAAGCTCGAAATCGCGATCCATTGCGTCGGATGGTCTGCTTTCTGGGGTAGAGGGTTAGAAGCACGCGGTCCGTGGTCGACACGGCCGCGGCGTCACAACAACGGAGTGGATATGACAGGACATGCTTGGGATCGGGTGCCAATCGACGCCCAGAGTATCGAGGCACCGCTTTCGCAGGCCGCGATTTTTCTTGTGGTCGGCGTGAACGAGGGAGCCGACGCCCTCGCCAAGGTTCGCGATTTGCTCGGTGGGATCGACGACCTCGTGAAATCCGTGGGATTTCGCGACCTCTCCGCCCGGCTGTCCTGCATCGTCGGGATCGGTAGCGAGCTGTGGGATCGCATGGGTGCGCCCACGAAGCCTCGCGAACTGAAGCCGTTCGCTGCGGTTGAAGGCACGCGGCACAAGGCGCCGGCTACGCCAGGCGATCTCCTCTTTCACATTCGTGCCGAACGGCCAGATTTCTGCTTTGAGTTCGAGCGAATCCTGCTCCGAACCCTCGGATCGGCGGTGACGATGATCGACGAGGTTTCGGGTTTCAGATACTTCGATGCTCGTGACCTGCTTGGCTTCGTTGACGGCACTGCCAACCCGGTCGGACACGAGATCGGTCACTCCGCGCTTGTCGGCGACGAAGACTCCGACTTTGTTGGTGGCAGCTATGTCGTGGTGCAGAAATATCTGCACGATCTTGCGGCTTGGGGCGAAACCTCGACCGACTTGCAGGAGAAAATCCTCGGCCGAACCAAGATCGACAATATCGAACTCGATGACGACGATGCCCCGCGCAAGTCGCACAAGACGCTGGCTACCATCGTCGATGAGGATGGCAACGAGCACGATATCTTGCGCGACAACATGCCTTTCGGTCGCGCTGGCCACGGCGAGTTTGGCACCTACTTCATCGGATACACCCGGCATTTGTGGGTGATCGAGAAGATGCTGCAGCGGATGTTCGTGGGCGTACCGGCGGGTGCATATGACAGGCTTCTGGACTTCTCCACGGCACATACCGGTACGACCTTCTTTGCTCCCTCCCGATCGATGTTGGCCACGCTGGCAGGCGGAAGTTCATCTTAGCCGCCTGCCTCCAGCGAAGCGTCTTTCGAGTAGCAGGATCTTTCTGATCGAGCCCGGAAAACATCATTGCGGAGGAGGAGGGGCGGGCGGATCGACTTCAGAAAGCGCGCGGGGTCCGTGGAATTTGTGTGACGGAAGAGCGTTGGCGCACGTTTGTGATTCAAGTGCCGCGATACAGTCCGGTGACTCGCGATGATTCGAGCCGCCGCGAAGCAACGGCGCGAAGTCTACTTGTCCAACTCATACCGTCGATCACAATGGCCTTTGTCCAAGTCTGCAGAGGGGACGTCCAACTGGGTGCACCCATCAGATTTTCGATTTACACGGCTAACGGCAGATTGCTCCTGAACCGGGGCTGCTGCATCAGTTCCGAGGCGCAGCTTGAGCGCCTTTTCGATGTCGGCGCATACCGCGACGACAACGGGCCGGGGGCACGAAACGGGAGCGGGTCCGCGCGCAGCATACTGATTTCGAGCGCGAACCATCGTCCAGCGCCGAGCGCCGCTACTGCAATCACGGTGGACTTTCCCGCGCTGACCCAGGCACTCGATTGCTTGCAGCTCACAGTGGAGGGCGTGGACAAACGTTCGGTGCAAACTGCGTATGTCGGCACCGTCAAGGGGAGTGCGCTGATCGTCACAGCGCCAAAGGATGATGAGCTGCTGCAACCTGGGGTCGTCGTCCAGGCAAAAATGATATTCGGGCGAGACGTGTACACGTTCGGCACACGGGTGACCGCACGGCACGCGGCTCCCTCCGATCTCGTCGTGCTCGCGCATCCGGAGAAGGTGGTCAAACACAGGGTGAGGCGCCATCGACGCGTCGAGACCAGGGTGGCCGCCCGCGTCATTCGCAACGATGCCGTCGCCGCGGGATACGATGCGACTGTCGTCAACGTCAGCATCGATGGTCTTCAATTGTCATTGCGCGATACCGCACTGATGCCCGGGGAGCACTTCAAGCTCGCATTGCGTTTGCCGACAGATGGCAAGACGCACGCTGTGCTATGGAATTGCGTCGCCAGAAACGTCAGGCGCAAAAAAGACGGCGTGCTGGTCGGTGCAGAGTTTGGCGCGCGCACCGACGAAGCGAAGGTCCTGCTCAAGGACTTCATCTTCGAGATGGCCACGGGAACCGCATTCTAAGCGCGGCGTTCGTCAACAGACATGCTCGGACCATGCCGGCACAATAGGGTGATCGAGATTCTCGGGCTCTGTCGCAATAGCGCGGTCCGCTATGATGTGCGGTGTGTCCGGTGGTACGTAGCTTATCCGTTGAGTCTGCGCCATCTTGAACAGATGCAGTGTCCTCGCGGACCGCATCGGTCGGACGCTGATCAATTCTACGACCTCGCAATATAAGACCTACAGCACGCAGCCGAGGCGCCCCCTGTCGACGTGGGGCTGCGCCAGATCCTCAGGAGCGTAGGCGAGCCTATGCGTTTCATCGCGAGAAGTCTCAGCAGGCACTGACGGTAGCTATTAGCGCTAGCGACTGCGTTGGAGCGGCTCGCGTGCGGTGTCCGCAACGTCGCTGCGCGTTCCGAACAACATGTCGCAGATGGGAAACGTGAGATTGAAGTTTTGCGTCGCCATCAGCTCCGGATCGTGATGCGTCACGTGAAGCCGGCGCACGGTGTTGACGAACGGCATACGGTCGAGCAAGGGGCTATCGGTGACATGCGAAAGCGTGTGCAGGCCCTCGTACATTAGATAATACGAAGCCATGGTAAGCAGCGCGATGTAGCCAGCATTGCGAGAGAACACATAGCCGATTAGAAGCGCAAACGGCACGGCGGCAAGCACGAACGCCACTGGTGCGAACGGCGGAAAGAGCAGCGCGCGCCAGTGCCTCTGCCCCTTGTACTCGAGCGTGACGTGCGTGAAGAACCGATGATGAACGGCACAGTGCCGCTTGTAGATCATGCTGAAATATTTGGTGGGCCGATGCAGTACGTAACGATGTGCAGCCCACTCGGCCCAGTTGCCGAACAGGAAAAGCGGAACGACGGCGAGCCATTCGGAAAACGTCGGCGCATGCAATTGCGCGATACAGTACGCAATCACGCCGCCCGTGAACAACAGCGTGAAGCCCAGGTGCATCTCACCCCTGTACCACGCCGGTGTAGCCGCGACATATTCGTCGCGAAACCGGTATGAGCGCGTGCGAACGTCTTCGTCGTATTTCATCCATGTCTCCTTCCAGGTGTGGCTGCTGATCCGACCTCGGGCGCAGCCTGGTGTGTGAACACAAACATAGCGAGATCGACCTATAACATCTAATACTGTTTTTTGATGCCTTGGATCATCGACGCTGATATCCGTGTTATCCCGGCTGACAGCATTTAGTTGGCACGATGGAATGCCGACAGCAATGAATGTATGACGCCGGGCTACGGGTGCCACGGGCGCAGCGGCCGCCGGCGTGCACGCTCGTGGTGTTCATCAACCGCCGAGCCCCGCCAGGTTCATCTCCCATTAGCAAATGCTGTGAACATCGCTAGCAGAATTAACGGAGACCAACATCAGGCGCCCGTTTAAGCGCTATCCAGGGAGGGGTTTCGTGATTTGAGTGGGATTCCTAATCAATCGAGTGTTTTTGGCGTCAACAACCGAAGTATCGTGCTGCGCCTTCCTAGTCGGTCCGCGCGGAGCGTTCGTGTTCCGGTGGAAAAGCCACGCTAGCAGAATTAACGGACGCCATTAGCGCTCCAACGGGCACCATTAGCGGAAATTACGAACTTCAACAACTGGCGCCGGAGCAGGGTAGGGGTGCGGGTTGCCACGGATGGTCAGGCATAACGCCGCGCAGCGCCGCAGCGCGACGAGAGGAATCGAATGCGCGACGGGCGATGTCGCGTAAGACGCTTGTCGACTCTCATCGGCCATCCGGCCTGATGCGAGCGCTACGGCACGTTGGTTGCAAACTGGAACGGCCATTCGCGCACCCGCCTCGACCGGTTGAAACCCGCCTCGGACCATTTCTTAATTCGGCTATTCGCGCGTTCACCATTGAAAGCCCAATTTTGCAATTATCGTTACCAGGTTCAAAATCAAGTCGCCTCACGAGGAACAGGCGACTCCCCATGACAGACGATCCCAATCTCGATCCTGATTCCGATCCTGACAAGCTGAAAGGCCCCGGCGGCATGACGTTGCGGCAGATCCACGAGCAGGTGCAGAAGAGCGTTGAGCGCGACCGCGAAGCGCAGGCTGCGCACCGCTCATCCGCTCCGCCGCAGGGCCGGTGGCAGCGGTGGGTGCGCTATGTATGGGGCCGCAGCGGACGTCGCTAGCCACGGTTTAATAAGGATGCGCCGATCGCCGGCAGGCGCTGCCGTTCAACAGTCTGGACTTCGGATCGAAAGATGCACTCGCAACACAACCGACGCAGGAATGTCAACGATCCTGGGCGTCGGCGACGGTCTCTTCCTGGCCGGGCTGTTCATGCGCCGTTCGGCCTCCATGCGTCACACCGCGGTAGGTACGACTATCAACTCACGAATTGGACGCCCTGCGCGTTATCAACGACTTCCATCCATTGCTGGCCAAACGGTTGTGCCAGAATGCCCCGCTTGAATTCCGCCATCAAGCTTGAACCATCTTTGGGCGCCTGCGCATTGGATTAGACTGACGCGCGATTGGAAAGACCGAAAACATGTATTGAGGTTACTGTTTTGTTGCGCGGTTTGGCATAAAATTGACGGGATCGGGTGATATTACCGAGGGCCCTTTAAGGAAAATTGCAGATCGCGTTGAAGTCGCTGGACGTCGTTCAAAGATATGAGGAAGGTATGGCCGCGCGTGCTTCCGTGCCCCCGTATGACCTGTACATAACCCCTGAACTCCAACGGCGGGTGCCCAACGTCGTAGATCACCTCGGCGAAAAGCTTGCGCTGCAGGACATTGGTGCGCAGATGCTGGACCATCCCGAACAGCTCCTGCCAAAGCTCGTCGAGCGCGCCATGTTAATGACGGGTGCAACGTCCGCCGGAATCAGCGCGTTCGAGCCGCAGGAAGGCACAGCCGGCATCTTTCGCTGGCGTCATCTGCGAGGCAAGCTCGCGCCATTCGAAGGGGGGACCACTCCACGCAATTACAGTCCCTGCGGTGTTTGCCTTGATCGATTTGAGCCCACCCTGACGCGGCACCCGGAGCGCCATTATTCGTGGATTGCAGAGGCAGGCGTGAGCTGTCCGGAGGTGCTTCTTGTCCCACTGTATGTGGCCCACGGACAACCGCTCGGGACGCTGTGGATCGTTTCCGAGGAAGAAGGACACTTTGATAGCGGGCACGCGCGGATCATGCGGGAGCTGGCGTCGTTCGTTGCCATCGCGCTTGCCATGCAGCAAAACCAGGAGCGGTTACGCGAAGCCTTAAATCAGCAGGAGATGTTGACGCGCGAAATGGACCATCGGGTCAACAACGTGTTCGCTGTCGTTGACTCGATGATTCAAGTGGGCGCGCGACTGGCCACGTCAACCGCAGATTTCGCGAAAACCCTGTCAGGTCGACTGCGTGCCCTGGCCGCCTCACATGCACTCGCCCGCCAGAGTCCCCGCGCGAGCCCGACTGCGTCGGTGTCATCCTCAGCCACGCTGCGGGGGCTGACAGATGCAATCTTCGAACCCTATAGGTCCGCAGAACACGATCGTTTCATTGTGGTAGGCGAAGATCTGAGCCTTGGCGAGCAAGCGATGACAGGTCTTGCGTTAGTGCTTCATGAGCTGGCGACGAACGCCGCCAAGTACGGCGCGCTTTCAGCAGATGGGGGGCGCGTCCTGTTGAGCTGGGAGCGACGCGATGAGGTGCTCGACTTCCTTTGGCAAGAAGACGGCGGCCCGACCATAGATGCACCTGCCGAAAAAGAGGGGTTCGGAGCAATGTTGCTGCGCAATAGCGTCACGCGCCGTTTCAGAGGCAGCCTGGAGTTGCGTTGGCATAAGCAAGGTCTAAAGGTCAGGTTTGCATTGCCGCTGGCCAGTTTGGCCGCCTGAACGGCCGCGGCAAGCAGATTGGTCGCCGCCCCAATCTTTAAACGGTAACTCCTCGCTAGCAGCCGTTCTGCCATTTGACTTCGAAGGTCCGTTCCTGGCCGATTGGGTGAGGTCATCAACGTCCGCTTTGCGGTGCTCCAGTCCGGGAAACCGGCCAGGCTTCTGATCACCACTCCAAAGCGGCGCGTGTTGTTGTTCCGTTTCGTGCACAAGTCAGGGGCGCTTGCTGGAAAGGCCTACTGGGCAACGCCGGGCGGTGGGGTTGAGTATGGCGAGTCGTTTGCGGACGCGGCGATACGGGAGCTCCGTGAAGAAACAGGTATTTGCAAGGCGCAGGTATCCCAGCCGGTCGGACGGCGCGAGGTGCCCTTGCAGTTACCGGACGGCGAGCGCGTGCTCGCCGTCGAACAGTATTTCGTCGTCGACACCGACACCGAATCCATTTCACGAGACCGTTGGACTGCGGAAGAGATGGAAGTGATGGCGGATCACAAGTGGTGGAGCCACGAGGAACTGTCCAGCACCACCGAGACTATCTATCCGGAAGGACTAGTCGAAATGCTGGATAGCGCCGACGTTTTCGGCGCTGAACGGCCGCTTTGAAGCAAATCGAATGACCGGAGTGGGCGCGTGCCGTCAATCGCGGTGACGCGACGTTCCCGAGGAACATGCGCATTGCATGAGGCGGCACGCGGCCAGGAACGGACCTTCGACAACCGGGTGTGAATCGTTGACGATCTGAATGTCGGCTATCTGGATGCTGGCGGGCTACTCATATCTGTCGGGTTCTTACTAAAGTAATTCGAAAGTATTGACGATAAGCAGATGATGGCGCCGTCCACAGCTGCGCGCCACGCTTCCTCGCGAACGACAAGAACGCATTGAGTCATGACCACGCTATCGTCCTTGAACCTTGCCACGACTCTGGCCCCCACGCGCCTCACCGATTCCGTGAATCCCGCGATGACGGTTGACGGCGATGCGAAACGCATGGTGGCGCTCTCGCCGTCGGCCATCGTCACGATCCCTTCCGCGAGCAGCTTCACGGTGCTCGAAACCTATACGCCGGAAGGCACGCTGAGCGCCGCCATGCCGACGGTGAGCTGGGCCAGCGACAACCGCGACGCGGTAACGCTCAGGATGGCGGGGGACTACGCCGCACAGACAATGGCGGGACGCTTCGCGGGGCTCGGCGGCGCGCTGCTTGATCGCTTCAAGACCGCGGGCAGTGATTATTCGCAATCGGTCAGCGTTCGTTCCGCAGGTGTGGGCGGCGTTGGACCGTCTTCTCAACGATCCGCCGGCCAGGTCGGCTTGACTGTGCGAACGGCGAGCGGCGTGACCGTCGAAATCGCGCTGGACAGCGGGGACGGCGGCCTTTCGGTCAGCGTCAAGAGCAGCGGCGCGCTCAGCGAGAGCGAACGCAATGCGCTGGCAAAGCTTTCGGAGGGTTTCCAGCAGGCCATCGATGGTCTGGGCGCCGTGCCACCGAAACTCGATCTGAGCGGCCTGACGCAGTCCGATACCTCGGTGCTGGCTTCCACCACCTTTCAATACAGCATTAAGCGCGCCGGCAACGCGGACATCTCAGCAAGCTATTCGCAGGACAGCGCGGCGCGAAGCCTGAGCGTCACGAATGCGGCGGGCACCATGAGCGTGAAGGTCGATACGAGCCATTCGGCACTTTGGGGAACGAGCTCACAACGCGCTGCTTCTGTGGCGAGCTATCTTCAGCAGTTCGACCACGCCAATTCACGTGGGCACGGCAACGCAACGCTGATGTCGATGTTCAAGGACGGATTCGCGCAGATGAACGAGGACTATGGGACGCCTTCGGCCGAGGCGCTGCCGGGAACGGGCTACGCCCCGGGGCTGCAGCAGTCGGCTCAGGCGATGTTGACGGGACTCGCTGACTTCAGCGCATCGATTACGGACGCGTCGGCGTCGCCTAATCCGATGCGTCCGGGCGAAGTCGACGTATTCTCGTATCAGGTCTCGCAAACGACACAGCTCGAAGGCTCGCCCTTCGAAGGCAAGATTTCGCAAAGCCAGCAATCGCATCTGGTCGCCAGCTACCATCAGGCGCTTACGGGCGGCGCCAAACCGGTCCTTACCTCGTCAAGATCCTCGCAGAACTACGATTATGTGCGGATAGACGACTCCGGCGAAAGCGCCGTCCAGCTGGCTACGGAACGTGGCGCGCTGGTACACGCCTCGCTGCGTCAGACTTCGGACCAGACCACACGTCATTCGAAATACGAACGAGGCGTGCTGACTTCTGACCTCACCGCACCGGAAGAGACATCCCATTCAACGGAGCTGCTCTCGCTGCTCGAACCGCTCATTGACAAGGGCGACGCCGCGCGCAATAGCGCCGAATGGCAACAGGCGCCGGTCGCATTTTCAAGCGGGCACTCAGCGAGCGCGCGCAACCGTCTGCCCTGAGTCAGAGCGCCAGCATGTACATAAACAAAGAAGCTCCCGCGCAAGTTGGCGCCCGGCGCGCGAGCGAGCCGCTTTAGTTCGACGCGTTCAGCAGGATCATTCGATGAACGCGGGAAAGCTCTGTGGAACGGGTCCGGCCGACCGGCGTCGGGCAGTGGTCGGCCGATTCTGTTGAAAAAGTCGGCGGCGATGCGGAATGTTAGGTATCCTGGAAGGCATCAAACGACGGGAGTGAATCGTCATGATGGGTCGACTGGATAGCGGACAGGACAAGCTTTTCTACTCGTTCAACCTCGACCACCACGACCCGCAATCACACCTGCTGAGAGGCATCGATCGCTTTCTTGATCTGCGAGAACTGCGCCAGCACCTCGCACCGTTCTACAGCCCAATGGGTCGTCCATCGATTGACCCGGAACTCATGATTCGCATGTTGATCGTGGGTTACTGCTTCGGCGTCCGGTCCGAACGACGTCTATGCGAAGAGGTGCATCTGAACCTTGCATACCGGTGGTTTTGCCGCCTGGGTCTGGAGGACGCCGTACCGGAACACTCGACGTTCTCAAAGAACCGTCACGGGCGCTTTCGCGATAGCGATCTGTTACGTCACGTGTTCGAATCTGTGCTGAGTCGCTGCATGACCGAAGGGCTCGTCAAAGGCGAGGGATTCGCGATTGATGCAAGCATCATCAAGGCTGACGCGAGTCCTGCGAATGGCGTGTTGGGAACAGAGCCTATCGACTGGGGACGTGCCGACGGCCAGAGTCGCGCTGTGCGGGAATACCTTGAGGCATTGCAGCAAACCAATCCGGTGGAAGCAGATGCGTCTGAGCCAGCAACGTCTTTGACGCCTCCAAAGAAGATATCCCTGACCGATCCTGCCGCACGATGGACGGCCGCTCCAGGCGGCCCTGCGTTCTTTGCCTACTCGACGAATTATCTGATTGACCTGCAGGCAGGGATCATTATGGACGTTGAGGCGACGCCGGCGAATCGGTCACAGGAAGTCGAATCAACCAGAACAATGATTGACCGTGTAGAACGTCAATGGGACCTGACGCCCCGCAAGCTGGTAGGTGACACCGCCTACGGCACAGCAGCGCTGCTTGGCTGGATGGTTGAAGAGAAACACATTGAGCCGCACGTCTCGGTCTGGGATAAAACAACGCGCAAGGACAATACGTTCTCCCGTAGCGAATTCATCTGGAATGAACAGGCCAACGAGTATCGATGCCCTGCAGGGAACGCGCTACGCAGCGACTGGCGTCCACTGAAAAATCCACGCACGCACATCACGAAAGCCGACACCATCGTGTATCGATCGAGTGAAAAGAACTGCAACCATTGTTCGATGAA
>NZ_JBQEPV010000014.1:0-179239 GCF_052045935.1 Paraburkholderia sp. 22098
GCGTTGCAGAACCTGGCCATCGCGTTTGACCATTACAACGAATCGCATCCGCACAGCGCCCTGAAATACTGCTCACCACGCGAGTTTCGCCAGCGAGCAAATTCATCAACTTAAGCGTGGCCGCATGTCCGGTCATGCAGGGGCAAGTCCAACGACAACGCGTGCTTGCTGAACGCATATCACTCGCGCATCCAGTATTTAAAGGGCAAGATAGCGACCACCGATCCGTCGTATCCGAACGACGACTCCAAGGATGAGGGGGACTGACTGGCGCGTTTTGTTGCAATGGTCAAAGCGTACAGATCCCATTCTGAAATTTCAAACCGAGGGACATCATGTGTATTAGCTTGGTCTGCACCTCATAGCTAGTCTCGTCCTGTACATTTGGCGGTGAGAGCGTCGCGCGCAAAGGCGATACCTGTTGCCCGACTGAAGATGCTGGACTGAGGACGCGCATGGACGATCCATGCGACATCCGCCGAAAAGCAATCAACCGCGCCGCAAGTTGACCAAACCGGCCCGGACCCTCGCGCCCGACATCAACAGAAACAACGTGCCCACTCCGCATCCGCGGCACGACACACCTTAAAATCTTCCACGGAGTCCCGGCATCCAGTCCACAGTACCGACACACCCCGCACCACCATCACAACTCCCTCCCGAGCAAAACCCCGCCAAACTCCGCCAACTCCTCGTAACCTCAAGGCGTCCCAGCCTGATAGCACGACTGCGTGCCGCTCGTCTGATAGATAAGCCGATAACCACTCGTAGCCGTCGCACCCGCTTGCCTGGAGGCAAGCGTCAGCCAGCCTTTCCTCGTCTGCGGCAAAGGCTTGATCACATAGGCGGCGAGGTGCGGATCGGTTGTGGCCGCGTCGGCCCCGACAATGCGCCGCACATGCGACAGGCGCTCCGCATACCAGCCGAGAAACGGCCGATATGCGGGACCGGCGTAATGGCTGTCGATGATCATCCACGGGTCGTGTCCGGGCTGTCCGAGGTTCGCGGCGGTGTCGGTCGGGCCCAGCAGCGCCAGGAAGTCGCCTCCAAGCCGCGAATCCGGCTGGCCGATGCGGCTCAGGTCATACTTCGCGCGGTCGGCACCGGCCTGTAGATCGCTGAAGCGCTTACCCGTCCACGTGATGACGTGTGCGAGCTTGTAATCGGCGGCGAACGTGCCACTGCCTACCGTGTCCTTTTGTGTCACATAAAGCAGATCGCCGGGCAGCAGGTATTGCTCCATCGTCGCAAGATTGCCGCGGTTGATGTCGAGCAGTACGCCCGTCAGCGGATCCACACCCGAAGACGGCGTGCTGCACGCCTGCACGCCGATCGCTCCAGACAACTGATTCGTCGCCAGTCCCGCGAAGTTGTAGACCCACGACGTGAAGTTGGAGCAGTCCGCGCCGTTCCACATCAGCGCCGACGTGATGGCGGGCGGCGTTTGCGCCGTGGAGGTCTGAACACTCTGCGAGCCGTCCGCCCCGCGCTGCGCGGTGCAGGTCATTTTCGGCGAATGCGGATCGGCCGAACCGCCGCTGGTGCTGCCCGCCGACGAATCGCGATAGTCGATGCTTGCGGTGTTCTCCGGCGGCGTCCAGCCCGGAACGTGATGGTGGCAGTAATTGAGGTTCTGATCGACCCAGTAGTTTTCGATCGCCATCACGAGTTCGCGCCTGAACGTATCGATGTCCGTGCAGGCAGGCGGCGCCGAGATCGCGCCATAAATCGCCGCGTGCGGTCCCCACGTGCTCGTGGTCGGGTAGGTCGACCAGTTCGTGCTCGTCATGCCCGGCACGAGCGACGCCTGCACACTGTTCTTGCGTCCCTGGAAAAGCCACAGGTTCTCATTGAGCAACGCCACACGGTCGCCGCACGCACTCGCCGACGCGCTAGCGGTCTGGTGGTCTGAAGCCCGCGTGGTCCCAAGCATCGAGAGCGCGGTGACGCCCGAGTGGTTCAGCGGGTTCGTCGCAAAGTTGGCGGCGCCGGTGGTGACGTAGCAGGCGTCGTCCGCGGGCGCGACGAGCGAGCCGTCCGCGGCGATATTGCCCGCCCCGGCGTGGCAGGCCGCGAGCGTGTCGCCATTCGCGGACTGCGCGACGATGCTCTGCACGCTCGCAACCACGGTCAGGTCGTTATCGACACGGCTTTGCGATTCGGCGCCGAGCGCGAACGCCATGCGGTTGCCGTCAGCGACCGTGCTGCTAGTGCTGGCCGTGGTGCTAGTTGCCATGAAGGCGGGCGGCGTCTGCTGCGGATCGATGCCGCCGAGGAACGCGGAGACTCGTGTGGCCGCGGCCGCGACATTCGACGCCGTGAGCCCGCCCGCCGTCTGCGCATCGACGACCACCGCGCTCGAATACGGCGTGATGACCATCGTCGACGGCTCGGCGAGATACACCGCAGACAACACGGATTGTCCGACCGGTGCGCGCACGCCGGTCGCTTCCTCGGTATAGCTGCCGCCGGTCGATTGCACGAGCAGCGGCCAGTGCGAGGCGCGCGGCAACACGAAGTGGCCGTCGGCGTCGGTCACGACGGTCGCGAGCGGTGTCGCTGCCGCATGCCCGTTTGCGTCGACGGCATAGACGGAAACCGTCGCGCCGGAGACTGTCCCGAGATAGACACTGCCGCTGATCGAAGGCTGCGGGCTGGCAGTGCCGCCGCAGCCGGCAAGGGAAACTGGCAGTAGTGGGAGCAGGGTGGGGAGGGCGGTAAAAGCGCCCGAAGCGCGCGGAAAATGCATTGTTGTCTCTCAGCTTCTCGTGAATCTGTTTGGAACGTCATCAAGATTAACGGCAGCTTACAAAACAACTTGATGCAGAGTTCCGAGCGCGGCACACGTTATGCGAATTATCGGAAGAAGCTCTTTCTCAACCGGCAAGGAGATGAAAATGGCTCAGCATCCGGCTCGTTCGCAGAACCACCGCCATCCGGACCAACCGCGAATGGAAGAAATTACGCGTGCGCTCGAAGGCGCCGCGTTTCCTTCCACGCGCGACAAACTGGTCGAGTTTGCAGAGCGCCAGGGCGCCGACGGCGAGGTGCTAGCTGTGCTTAGGAGAATGGGCGACCGCCATTTCGACAGCATCTCGGCTGTCGTTCGCGAGGCATCGAACGTGGAGTAGCGCTGCATGTCTTTAGAGATTGCGGCGGCTTGTGCAGGCCTCGCGTGCAATGACCTGAAAAGCCTGACAGGAGTTTGCGATGTCGAAGCCCCGGGGCAATCAAGACCCGCGTAAATCGCCAGAATTGAGCACCAGCGCAAGCGTGCCGACGAGGATGAAACTGAACGCCCACACGGCGTCAAGGTTGAACCAGCTGCGCGACACGAACTTGAGCCCTAGATAGCGATACACGAGCCACGCGATCAGTCCGCCGGCGAGCACCATTGCCGCGGCATGCACGCCGGAGACCAGCAGCGCCATGCCGAGCCGCGCTTCCATCAATGTCTGCGCCGCCTGGTGCGCCCGGTCGGCATCGTCGGCGCGGCAAAGGCCCAGATAGATCGGCACGAGCATCAGCCCGGCGCCGTGCGCAATTGCGATCGCGAACGACCACAGCGCAAGCCGCGATGGCGCGATCCGGGCGAGCACGCGCGGATGTCGTCGCCAGAGCAGCAGGACAACGCCGAACCCGATCACGAGCACGCTCGCGCCAGTCTGGATTTCGCGCTGCCATGCAAACACGACGGCGAGCATGGCAAACGGCATCACCATCAGAAAGATGGCCAGCACATGTCCGGCCGCGAGATAGAAAAGAGCGGTGAAGAGCGCACGCGAGCGCCTTTGCATCAGGGCGTTCGACACCGCAAGCGGCCATCCCATCGCCGGATTGGCGCCGTGATAGCAACCGCTTGCGACGACCGCGAGCCAGAGGCCGGTCTGCGACCAGCCGCCGCTCAAATGCCCACCGACGGGTAGCAGAACGAATCCGTCGAGCAGTCCCCCCCTTCGAGACGAATCTGGTGCGCGCGGTAGCCATCGGGAAACTTCACCCAGAAGTCGTCGGCGAGTGTCAGGCCGCCGCCAGGATCGGCGTGCGCCATGACTTGCGCCGCGGGCACGCCGTTCGGATAGAACTGGTTGTCCCACGTCGAGTAGAGCGAGTTGGTCCAGTACACGCGCTTGCCGTCGCGGCTGATCTCGACCATCTGCGGGCCGCCTGCAAACGCCTCGCCGTTCGGATGCGGCGTGCGACGCACGATTCCGCCGAGATGAACCGAACCGGCGAGCTTCGGCTTGCGCGGCTCGGTCACGTCGTACTGCCGCATTTCGCCGGTGCCCCAGCAGGCGACGTAAAGAAATTTGTCGTCGATGGAAAGATCGATGTCGGTGACGAGCGGCGGTACCGCGCCGAAGCCCTGCAGCAACGGCGGCAGCGACGCCGCGTCGGCCGGCTCGGGCGGAATGGTCGCCGTCTTCTCGATGTGGAACTGGCCGCCCTCGCGCCACCATGTCCAGATCGAGCCTTCCAGGTTGGTCGTGTCGACCACCACGCCGATAAATCCATATTCGCGGCTCGGATCGTGAGCGGGACGCACTTCCAGCGCCATTTGATGATTCGCGCCGAGGTCGATCGTCTGGACATTGCGCCGGGCGCGCAGATCCCAGAAGTGGACTGCGTGTCCGTATTTGTTCGACAACAGATCCTCGGGCACGATGCCGTTCTCGAACTGCGGCGGCAACGCCCACTCGCTCGACACCATATAGTCGCGCGGCAGATTCCACCAGAAATCGTAATGTTTCTCCTGCGGTCCGCGATCGATTTCCCAGCGGCCGAGCACGTCGAACGTTTCACAGTCCATGATGAAGATGCCCGGCGGCCCGTCGGTCCCATCCGGCCCCGCGCCACCGAGCGTACTGACGTAAATGCCCTCGGGGCCGCAATGAACCGTGTGCGGACGCGAGTAACCTGTCTTGCGAAAAATTTCCTCGGGCTCGATGATTTTGTGAATCCGCGCCTGCGTCGGATGCGGCTTCGTATCCACGATGTAAATACGCGACGAGCGCATACCGGGAATAATCAGGAAGCGCCGCTCGAGGAAGGCGTGGCCGGTCAGCGGCGACAGCGCCGACGAACACGCATTCCAGCCGAAATGATGAAATTCGTCGCCCCTGTTCGGCACCGGCACTGTGTGGACGACCTGGCTGTAGGTGGGCGAGCCGGGCTTCACGTCGATAACGGCGAGCGCGTCGGGCTGCGAAAAATCGGGGCTGAGCAGGAGCGTGTACGCGTATTCTTCCGCGGGCGCATCCATTGCAAGTTTTGGCGACGCGTGGAACGTAGGATCCGGGCGCATACCCATGACGGCTCTCCTCTGTCTGACCGCGCGCGGGCTTGGCGCCGAGCGCGCTCCGGCTTTAGATGTAGTTCACGGCGGCGCCGAGAGCAACCGGAACTTTCATGGAGCTTGCTGGCGCCGATCTTGCCAGCGTCGTGCGTCGCAGCGCCTTAAGCGCTCCGTCGGCCGCCATCGGGCGTCAGCGCTGGCGTCTTTACGCGAGGTTCGGCGGGCCGGCCCGCAGCACGTCGACGTGTTTGGGGATCAATCCAAGGTCGAGAAACGCATCCGCGATCTGCTGCTGCTCGGCGAGAATGGCGCGAGTGATCCGCTCCGTGCCGAACTGCTGACGGGCCACGACGACATCCACGACCGGTTTCGGCAAGCCCCACAGCTGCGCCAGTTCGCTCGACATCTGATCCTTGTTGAGGCTGCCCCATTGATCGACTTTCTCGATCTCTTCAATCACGATCCGTATCACGTCGGGGTTCCTGGCTGCATAACTCTGCGACGAGAAGTAGTAGCCGCGATTGCCCACGACGCCGCTGGCATCCGCCAGTACCCGCGCACCGAGCGACTTCTGCGCGGCCGCAAAGAACGGGTCCCAGATCACCCATGCGTCGATGGACGCGCGCTCGAACGCAGCGCGTGCGTCGGCGGGAGCGAGGAAGGCGACATTCACGTCGGCATACTGCAAGCCATGCTGACGCAGCAGCTTGACGAGAAAATAGTGAACATTGCTGCCGCGATTCAGCGCAATCTTTTTGCCCTTCAAATCCGCTATTGCACGGATTGGCGAACCCGGTGGCACGAGCACGGCTTCGGATTGCGGTCGCGGAACCGTTGCTGCGACATAGGCGAGCGGCGCGCCGGCCGCTTGCGCAAAGATCGGCGGTGCTTCGCCGACATCGCCGAAGTCAATCGAGCCTACATTTAGCGCCTCCAGTTGCACGGGGCCCGCGGCGAACTCGGTCCAGCTCACCGATACGTTCAGCGGCGCCAGCCGTTTTTCGAGGGTGCCGCGCCCCTTCAGCAGATTCAGATAACCCTTCTGGTTGCCGATCCGCAAAGCGCGTGGCCCGCGCGCTGGTGCCGCTGGCGCCGGCGCTTGCGCAAGAGCGAGCGGTGCGGCCACTGCGGCTGCCGCGGCTACGGCAGCGCCAGTGGAAAGCTTGAGAAAGGCGCGGCGATTGGGTCGTGTCGTTGTCGTGGCCATGGCAGTCGGGAAGGTTAGGGATGCATCTGGCGAGCCATCCTACCTGCGGGCGCGAAGTTGACGAACCGATCTTTCGCCGTAAGCAAATGACGACAGATGGAATAGACGGGAGCCTGGATTGCGCGGAGGCGCGGTTCCCGGTTGCGCTGAATTCAGACGACCATTGAACCGCCATATGGTCTACCGCACATAACGCTGCAATTGGCCCATGACAAACTGTAAGGCAGAAGCTGGCGATTCCCAGGACGAAACACCATCCACTCTGCGACCACCCTGCATGAGGAGTTATGGAAAGTGCCTCTAATCAAGCTTTGGACTCCGTATTGAAGCAGGTGACCGACGAAAGGCTCGACGCATTGAGCGAGGAGATGGACACAGTCGGCATAAGCGCACTTCGGGACGTCCTTTCGCCGGCTGAAATAGCAATGGCGGGCAACTACGTTCAGCGCGAACTGGACAAGCATGAACGCCAGCACTTTATTTACGCCGGACGCCCGTGGCTCGATGCCTCACCGCTCGCGACGTTTGGGCAATCTCCGCATCTGCGGCGCATACTCGCGGGGCTGTACCGCCGAGGCACCGGGCGAGCCGCACCCGATATCGACATTGTCGCCGCGCTTCGCGTGCTGTCGGGCGACCTCGGACTCAAGGCATCGAACCTCTTCCACTACGACACTTATGTCGTCACCGCCCTGTTGCCGCTGATCATTCCGAACGCCCCCAACGAGCCGCGCGGCGATCTCGTGATGTATCCGAACCTGCGCCGGGTGCGGTCTTCATCGGTGATTAATCTGGCCGAAAAAGCACTGGTGCAAAATTCACTGACGCGCTCGGTACTCGCGCGAGAAACGGTGCAGCGTGCGCTCGGCGCACGCATTTTGCCGCTGGAGCCGGGCAATCTGTATTTTTTCTGGGGAATGCGATCGCTCCACGCGAACCAGGCGTGCCTGCCGCACAGCGTGAGATCCACGGTCCTGTTTCATTTTGCCAACCCGCACTCGGGAGGCACAGTGGACAGACTGCGCGAGTGGGCTCATCACAGGAATTCCGCGCCGTCCGAGCGTGCGAGGGTTCCGCTCACTCAGGCTCGGAACACATTCGACGACCAGCAATGAATCTGGATCGATCGTGCGACCGTTTCTATCCGAGTAAGGAAGCGTTACGTTAGAAGCCGGCCCCACTCGAAATCGACGCGATCGGGCCTCATAGGGACCACGCCTGCGCCTGGAGTGAACGTGAGTTCGCCGAAGTACACAGCATTGCCCGGCGCATACAAGTCGACGCGAACATAGTTGAAGTCTTCGGCCAGTACAGCGGCCATGTCCAGTATCGAATTCAGATTCTCCGGAGGCGGTGGCGGCGTTGTGCTGCGGGCATACGGGCCAATGCCCACGTCGAGATGATTCCAGTGAACGTCGAATACATCGCCACGTGTGTTATTGCCGAACCGGTCCGAGATGACGACGATATACATCATCGGTCGTCCCGACTTTCCGCCGAAGCAATGAACCTTGTAGTCAGCGGGAATCTGGCGATGCTCGTCGAGAAGAAGTTCTTCGAAGAAAATCCGTGGCCGAATCTGCCGGTAGTGACGCTCCCGTGCAATCAGGTAGAAGTCCGTAGACATCCAGCGATTGGCCATAGTCCGCAACCCGTCGAAAGTGACTTTCGACTTATCCTGCACGATCTCCACAAAGCTACTGCCATGATTCGCCTTCATCACAAAGGCGTTGGGTAGCGCATCGAAGACCGGCTGCGTGAAAACGTCGGGCGACGAAATCAGCGGGACCAGATGTTGTTCGCCAACTTTCGCCTTGACATAGTCTCTCACGGTCAACTTATCGGTCAACGCGGCATATCGCGGGTCAGGCCGCAGGCTGCGCTGCAGGATTTTCTCGTTGAATGTCGTGGGACGAAGCAATCTCGGAAAGCGCCCGATGTGCTTCCGATGCAGAAGGCTGAGGAACAGCGCATCTGGAAGCAACTGTTTTGCGTTGTCCTTCACCAGCTGAAGGATCGCACTGGACGGCTGCCACATGGTCTGTCTCCGAATAGAGGGCACTCAGTTATGAACCATCGCGACAGGTCGGTCAGTGGACGCGACATGTCGCACGCGCGAACCGACCGTTTTGTTGGGGTCGGCCGCGCGCGATATGTCCATTGCTTCGCCAGGTTTCTGGCGGTCAGCAATGGATTAGGTGTCCTGGCATCTAATTGTCATACTCAAACGCCCGCCCGCTCGTGCAGTAGCCAAAGCAGCGGGGTGGTTCAGCATATCCCGGAGAAGGCCTCTCGAAAGCTAGTGGCGCAAATCGTAGAGATATCGGCTAATTTGGTTGTATGGTTCGCGGAAGGCGGTCGGTGGCTTGTCTTCATTGGCTCCAGCCGAGCGGGAGAGAGGCGAGGTTTGCCTGCACAAATGCCGCAATTCCGCCTTCGTCAACAATCTGTCATATCCGTTTACGGATACCGCGTTTTGACCGCTCTGGCAGGTGGATCGTGCTCATATATCTGCCGCGCGGCCTGAAGTCCGTCGCCATGGCATCCCCCAGACATTCCTTAGTCTGAACATTGTTGTCTGAAGCACAACACGGTGATCGCCGCGAGGGCTCTACTGACAACTAAAGCTCGAACCTACAATTCGTCTCGACAAAGGCATTCCGTGCAACGAGTTAAACGTTGGACTGAGCGGCCGGATATACATGGCTCCATAACGACGAATCGCGGTTTCGATTCGTTAGTAGTCCAGCGGAGCATGTCCATTCGGCTGACTGAACGCGCCGACCAAACCCTTCACTTGTCTTCTTTACAACGGAGTTGAGCATGAAATTGCGTGCCGCTTTGCGAGCCACCGTCTGTTCCACAACCTTGCTGGCGATTGTGCCGGCCCCTGCGTTTGCCGAGCCGTTTTCAGTGAAGGTCGATGGTTTGAATCGAGGGCAATTCGCGAACGAACAGGTGTACGGCGGATTCGGCTGCCGAGGTGAGAACGTCTCTCCACACATCTCGTGGTCGCATGTTCCGGCGGGGACGAAAAGCATCGTCGTCACTATTCACGACCCTGATGCGCCGACCGGCGGTCTCGGCTGGACACATTGGGAAGTAGCCAACATTGCGCCGTCGCAGACGTCGATCGAAAAGGGCGCGTCCGGAAATGCAAACCTGCTGCCGGCGGGTGCTGTTGAAACACTGACCGACTTCGGCGACTCGAAATACGGTGGACCGTGTCCGCCTCAAGGCGAGTCGCATCGATACGTCGTCACAGTTTCCGCGCTCTCTGTGACGGGCATCGATGTAAAAGCGGCGTCGAGCCCGGCGCTCGTCGCATACCAGATGCATGGAAAGGTTATCGGGCAGGCGCGCTTTGTCGCGCGATATCACCGTTCGCTGGAGTGATTGCGTCTTTCAATAGAAGGTTGTCAGGCAGTCTTTCGCCATGCGCCTTCAGTCATCTAGTCAGGAATTCTTGTGTCAGTGTCACACGGCGCAAGATCAAACGTCTTGTGAGAGTGCGGTCATTCGACCAGACCATATTTAATCGAACGTCTCACACACGACATGCACCTTGGTAAATCGTATCGCCTCACCGAGTTCCTCATCTGGACACGAAGGCAGATCTACGCACTCGTCATTTGTGGCTCGGTGCCCGTCATTCTCTACAAGTACGCGTCGATGACGTGGCTCTCGGTGCCGTTCACCATCGTCGTACTGCTCGGCACGGCGACGTCGTTTATCGTGGGCTTCAAAAACGTGCAGACGTATAACCGTGCAATGGAGGCACAGGACGTCTGGACCGAGATTGTCGGCGCGAGCCGCAAGTGGGGACAACTGTCGTGCGCGTTTCCGCCTGAACGGAATTTCAGCCGCGAACTGATCTGCCGGCATCTCGCGTGGCTAACCGCATTGCGATACGAACTGCGTAGCCCTCGAATCTGGGAAAGCATGACCCGGCGCTTCAATCTCGAGTATCGGCGTCACTATCATGTTCCCGAATGGGAAACAGCAATCGAAGACGTTCTGACGAACTATCTTTCCAGCACCGAGAGTACGCGCGCGCTCGCCTCACCGTCGGCGACAACGGCGATATTGAGCATGCAAAGCGATTGCCTTAAGTCACTGCACCTCGCTGGGCATCTGAACCTGTCGTTCTATCTCGAACTTCAGCGGGCGACTGGCGACTTCATCGCGCTTCAGTCGAAAGCCGAGCGCCTGAAAAACTTCCCTTACCCTCGCCAATACGCGACGATCAGCGCGTTGTTCGTGCGGTTTTTCTGCTTTCTATTTCCGTTCGGTCTGCTGCAGGAATTCGACAAACTCAATAGCGGCGCAAGCGGACTCATGCACGGCAACATGATCTGGCTCGTCGTGCCATGCAGCGTCATGGTTTCGTGGATGTACACGTCGCTCGCGCAAGTGGGCGAAAGCACGGAAAACCCTTTCGAAGGAAGCGCGAACGACGTCCCCATTTCCACGCTGTGCGCCGCGATTGAGCGCGATCTGCGCTGGATGCTCGGGGAGCCGGTCGAACATGCGGCGCGCCAGGTCATCGCGCTTTAGATTGGTGTCTCACGGACAACACAGTGAGGCGCTTCGCATGGCTTCCGACCGTCTGCCGCCAGGACTACGATGGTTCTGTACGGCATATCGCCGGCGCCGGTGCGTGGCTCGTGTGCACCGGTTTTATCCTCGCTGGAGCAACCATGACTCAACGCATCAACTATATGCAGCAATCGCCGGAACTGTTCAAGAAGTTCGTCGCGTTCGGCCTCGCGGTGAAAGAGACTGGCATTGAAACGTCGATCTGCCAACTGGTGTCGCTGCGCGCATCGCAAATGAACGGCTGCGGCTTTTGCGTCGACATGCACGTGAAGGAGGCGAAGATTCACGGCGAGCGCGAACTGCGTTTGCATCATGTCGCCATCTGGCGCGAGTCGACGCTGTTTTCTCCGCGTGAACGCGCGGCGCTCGCATGGACGGAGATCCTGACGAAGCTGCCGGAAGGCGGCGTGCCCGATGACATCTTCGAACGCGCTCGCACTCAGTTCACGGACCAGGAACTGTCGAACCTGACATTTCACGTAATGGCGATCAATGGCTGGAACCGCGTTAACGTGGCGTTCAGGACTGTGCCAGGATCAGCAGACGCGGCATTCGGACTCGGCAAGGCGAACCTGTCCTGAGCGACGAGTCCAGTCGCGTATCTTCAGCAACACGGAGGACACCATGCCTGAATTCAGAAAGCTTGCGATGATCGCCGCGGCGTGTCTCGCGCAAGCGGCTCACGCCGCGCCCGACGCCGTCGTCACGCCCTTGATGGAGAAGCCCCTAGCGGATTATCCGGGCAAGGAAGCGCTGATGATCACCGTTGTGTATCCGCCGGGCGCCGCCGATCCGGTGCATGTGCATCGCGCGCACGGTTTTATCTACGTGCTCGAAGGCACCATCGTGATGGGTGTGAAGGGCGGCAAGGAAGTCACGCTGACGCCCGGTCAGACTTTCTATGAAGGCCCGAACGACGTGCATACGGTCGGCCGCAACGCCAGTGCCACACAACCAGCCAAGTTTCTCGTGCTGCTGTTGAAGGACCAGAATGCGCCAGTGCTCGTGCCCGTGAAGTAACGTATCGATAGTACTCGCGGCGCGCTCAGCAAAGAGCCGCCGCGGGCCTCAATGACATGGCCTGGCAATTCAACGCGCATCAGTGAATGCGTATCGGTGCTTTCCACATGACGCTTGCCGACGTCGCGGGCAATCAGACCGACAGCTAAACGAAGGGTCCGGGCATGGCTAATGCAACGGCATCCAGACCGGTTCTGATACAGAAATGGAAAGCCATGTCCACCACGCACACCGTCACCAGACGTCCATCGACGATCGCTCCCGCCATCTTCGAACTGTTCAACCCCATACCCTACGGACTGTTCGTCGGCACCTTGATCTTCGACGTCATCTACATGGCGACGCGTAATGTATTCTGGGGCAAGGGCGCCGCCTGGCTCGTGACAGTGGGCCTCATTATCGCGATCGTGCCGCGCCTTCTCAATCTGGGGCACGTATGGGTGCAGCGACGCCGCCGGGTATCGCGCATCGAACGGCTGGACTTCTGGCTCAATCTGCTTGCAATCGTCGCAGCAGTCATCAATGCATTCGTGCATAGCCGCGACGCCTATGCGATGGTTCCGGAAAACGTGATTCTGTCCGTTATCACTGTCGTGCTGCTGAGCATCGCTCACGTTGCAATGGCAATCGACAGACTTCATCGCGTGGAGGCGACTCATGAATAAGCTCGCCACGACCAGCGCGCTCGTCGTCGCCATGTCGGCGCTGATGAGTGGGTGCAACGAACACGCGCAGTACGATGCGTCGCATCAGGCTGGCGCCAATCCGCCGATGCCGGAGGCGCGCAATTTCTTCGCGCCGCCAATGCAGGTTCCAAAATACGTGGGTTGGCAGAACGGCGCCACGCCCAAGGTGGCTGACGGCCTGAAGATCGAGAAGATCGCCTCGGGGCTCGAGCACCCTCGTCAGGTCTATACGCTGCCCAATGGCGACGTTCTTGTAGCGGAATCCAATAGCCCGAACGAAGAGGCTGTTACCACGCCGAAGCAGGTCATCGCGGGACTTATCGAAAGCAAGTCGGGGAAGAAGGCGAAAGGCGCTAATCGCATCACGCTGCTGAGAAAGTCTGCGAATGGCAGCGGCGAATGGGAGCGTCACGTGTTTATCGACAATCTGCACTCGCCATTCGGCATGCAACTGGTTGGCGACACGCTCTACGTTGCCGATACCGACGCAATCCTGAAGTTTCCGTATAAGGCGGGCGTAACCAGCATTAGTGAGCGCGGCGTCGAGCTTGCCGATCTTCCCAATACGGTCAACCACCACTGGACGAAATCGTTGCTGGCCAGTCGCGATGGCAAGAAGCTGTACGTAGGCGTCGGCTCCAACAGCAACGTCGGAGAGAACGGCCTGGAAGTCGAGTACCGGCGCGCAGACGTACTGGAAGTCGATACGGCTACCGGTGCAAGCCGCATTTACGCAGCGGGCATTCGCAATCCGACGGGGCTACAGTGGGAACCGAAGACGGGACAACTGTGGGCCATCGCGAACGAGCGTGACGAGATCGGCGCAGACCTGGTGCCGGATTATCTGACGTCGGTGAAAGAGAATGCCTTTTACGGCTGGCCATACAGCTACTACGGCCAGCACGTCGATCCCCGCGCTCAACCGCAGCGTCCCGACCTCGTTGCCAAGGCGATTGCGCCTGACTTCGCAATCGGCTCCCATGTCGCGCCGCTGGGACTGATGTTCTATACCGGCAACAACTTGCCGGCGCAGTATCGCGGAGGCGCGTTCATCGGCGAGCACGGCAGTTGGGACCGCTCGCCGTTGAGCGGCTACGTGGTCTCGTACGTGGCGTTCGAGAACGGCAAGCCGGTGAGTGCGCCCAAAGATGTCGTGACGGGTTTTACATCCGCCGATCAGAAGCAGTTGTATGGCGCGCCCGTGGGCGTCGCCCAGGATCGGGACGGCGGCCTCCTGATCGCCGACGACGTCGGCAACGCTATCTGGCGTGTGACTGGTACAGGCGGCTGATGTACAGGTAACGTGGCGCGCCTTCATTCGGCCGGGGCGCTCGTCATGCTGGAACACGCCGAAGTGCGCTGCGACGACAGGCATCAGCATATCGTCTCGAGGCACGAGATCCATCATTCGTACCGGAGCTTCAATGCCCACTCGCAACCGCACTTCGCATTCCGACCAGCCGACGTCCGACGTACCGACGGAAGCGACTGCGCCTTCAGAGACCGCGCGACGCCTCTTTCTCAGGCGAGGCGGCGCGAGCCTCGCAGCCGCACTCACGGTCGGCTCGGCCAGCAGCGTGTTGGCCGCAGGTCCAAACGGTGCCGATACGAACCAGGTGAAACTGCCGCTGATTCAGGACCCGGACACCGAGCAAAAGGAAGAAACGCCAGACGCGAACTTGCCGCCTGATGAGCGTGTGGGATATGCCATCGTCGGACTCGGGCGGCTGTCGCTGGACCAGATCCTGCCTGCGCTTGCGCAGTGCAAGTACTCGAAGGTTGCCGCGCTGGTTTCCGGCGACAGGACCAAGGCACTTCGCGTCGCACGTCAGTACGGCGTGCGGGAAGCGGACATTTACGACTATCAGAATTTCGAGCGCCTCGCCGACAACCCGCGCGTACAGGTCGTATATATCGTGCTGCCGAACGGCATGCATAAAGAGTTCACGCTGCGTTCCGCAAATATCGGCAAACATGTTTTGTGCGAGAGGCCGATGGCAAACAGCGCGGCGGACTGCGAGGCAATGGTCCGGGCGATGAAACGCGCCAACCGCAAACTCATGATCGCGTACCGCAGCCAGTACGAGCCGATGGACCGCATGATTGTGAAAATGGTGAAGGAAAAGCAGTTGGGGCCATTGCGTGAGTTCGTCGCCGGAAATTCGCAAAACGTCGGCGATCCGGGGCAATGGCGGTTGAAGAAGTCGCTGGCGGGTGGCGGCGCCATGCCCGACATCGGACTGTATTGCCTCAACGCGGCGCGCTTCCTGTCCGGCGAGGAGCCGCTGGAGGTGGTTGCGTCGGTGCACCGGCCGGAAAACGATCCGCGTTTTGTCGAAGTGGAGGAATCGGTGCACTTCATTCTGCGCTTTCCGAGCGGATTCACGGCAACGTGCATGTCGAGCTACGCGAGTCACGAGTCGCGCTTCTTCCGGCTGCAAGGCTCGAAAGGCTGGGTCGAAATGGATCCCGCATTTGGTTACAACGGCCTGCGGTTGCGCCACGGCATGCTCGTGGAGGGCAAGTCCGCGACAACCGAGTTGCAGATCGATCCGCAGAACCAGTTTGCGCGGGAGATCGATCACATGTCCGTGTGCGTCAAGGACGACATCCAGCCGCACACGCCAGGCGAGGAGGGCTTGCAAGATCAGCGCATCATCGACGCGATCTACGAATCCGCCCGCACCGGGCGCGCGGTCAAGCTTGCGCAACCGTCAGCGCCGACGCGTGGCCCCGAGCCGCAGCAGGAGACGTTCTGAAGCACGCGTGCGAGCAGAACGGGCTTTGCGGCACGCACACCGAGGTTCGACTGTCGCACTACCTAGAAGCGGTAGTTGAGAGACGCCAGCGTGTTCAGTTCGCTGCGGCGCTCGGTGATCGGGCTCGCCGCCGCATAGTGCTGCAGCCGCCCGACAGTGACCGCGACCGAGCCTACCCAGTGCTTCGAAAAGTCGTAGCTGAAGTAGCCGTTCAGATGAATATCCCGAACGCCAGAACCGGTTCTATAGACCGGCAGTCCTGATGCCGCGCTCTGCTGGCTAGACACGCCGAAGAAGGTCCGCGTGTAGAGCGCATCGGCCCATGTGAAGCCCGGGCCAATAGAGAAAAGGCCGCTTCCCACAGGCACCGACGCAAGCAGGTCCACCGGAACGGTTTTGCCCTGGCCGTGCCCCGCAATGTCCTGATACAGGGCGACGGAGCCCGTGAACATCCATACCGTGTAGTCGGCGAACAGTTTGAGTTTCGGGCCACCATGCACGTTGCCCAAACCGTGCAGGTGCGGATCGTCCTTCTCGTTGCGTGACTGGAAATCGAAACTCAGCGCCGCGCCGACGTGATAGTTTGTACTGCGCAGCGCATTGACGCCCAGCACGTCCGGCCCCTGCGAGAAGACCCGGTCATCGTAGGAGATATCGAGCGAAGGGAATGGGAACACCGTGGTATGGCGCGAGCCGGGCGACTCCGGCGTCACGATGACGCCCGGCCCGACCGCCACTTTCCATTTGCTGTCACCGGGGGCCGCTGTCGCTTCGGCCGCGCGCGCGGTCGAAGCGGGCAGAAAACCCACCAGCGATAGCGCGAGCGCCGCGGCGCCCACGGTTCGATGCGTGAACGTCCGCGCTTTCATGCGTCGTCCTTGCCGATGGCAGCAAGCTGCCGCAAGCGGCGCGCGAGCGCTTTGGATACAACGGGGCTACGCGGCTCTCCAGATCCCGAAGCCGCTTCGCTCTCGCGCAGAAACGATGCCGTTTCGCGCGCAACGATCTCGCGTTCGTTGTCCGATGTGATCATGTGGTACGAATCGTCGAGGTAGATGGTGCGCAGAAAGGTCGAACCGAGCGCCAATGCCGCGGATTGGGCGGTACGCGGGCTCGACGTTTCATCGTCGATCGCGTGGATGACGAGGCAGTCGTTGCGGATACCACGAATCTGCGAGCGGACGAGCGATGCAAGGCGGCTTGCTTCGTGCAATGCGGGCAGTGCAATCGTCGACGGACCGACTTCGCTGAAATTCGAGCGCTGCATCGAGCGCGCGATCTTTGCACGCAGCGCTTCGTTGCGCAGGCCGTAGGGTTCCGACTCGCGATACTGCCAGCGCGAACGTAGGGGCGTGTAGTAAGCCCAGCCAAGAAGAAAGCGGTACCAGGGAATGGCCCAACCGTTGTAGGCGAGTGTAAGCGACAGCAGCACGACCGCCTGCGCTTGCGGGCGTCGATGGGCGAGTGCGAGCGCGAGCGCCGCGCCCATCGACAATCCACAGATAGACACCCGGTCGAATCGCGCGGCGAGCGCATCGAATTCGCTGGTTGCGGCGTCGAGCCAGTGTTCCATTGTCTCGCCGCCCGTGCCGGCGCTATAGCCGTTGAGCACCGGGGCGCACACCGTGAAGCCCTCGTCGCGCAGGAACCGCCCCAGGTAGCGCATTTCGAGCGGCGAACTCGACAGACCGTGCAGCAATAGCACGGCGTGTCCGCCGCCTTCGAGAAAGATGGACTGCGTTAATGATTTCATGTGTCGGTCGCCACGCGCAGCACGAGGAAATCGCCTGCGTGAGTCGTAAATTGTTCGCAGATGCAGTCGACGACGCGCGCAGTGCCTCCGGCAAGGTTCGAACCGGCGGCGAATCGCACGCGATGTGAACCGGCCGAGAGCCCGTTCGAGAGCCGTCGGATATCGTCCGGATCGACTTCGGAAAGGCGAGGCCCCGGCGCCAGATCGGCAGGCAATCCGGCGAAAGCGTGCGATGCGACGGCCAGGGCGGACGCTGTGCCGGCGCCATTGCGCCGCAGCGGCTCACGTTCGAGTGCCTGAATCAGAATGAACGTCTTGTGATGGTGCGATAGATGCCTGAGGAGCCGGTGCGTTTCGTCAATGGCACGACGGGCGATTGCGCGCTCGTTGTCATGGCGAAGCAGCATTTCGTAGCGCGATTGCGCCACTGCAGCGATCAGTTCGGCGCGAAACTGCACACGCCGCAGTTTTTCGAGCAACGTGATCAGCACGAGCGTGACGACTGGATATGACACCAGCAACAGCAGGTCTGCCCGGTCGAAGACTGCGATGGTCACGTAGGGCGGCACGAACAGATAATCGGCGAGGCCCAGTCCTGCCAGCATCACGGTCAGCGCCGGAGCAAGGCCGAAGTGGTATTGAACGAGCACCGCCGCAATGCAGAACGCGGTGCCAGGCATGACGGGCCCGAGCAACGGATGAAGCAGCATGCGTACTGCGCTCGCGATGGCCAGCGCGGCAGCAGCGGCGAGCCACCGTCGCTTCCCTTGAGGTGCCCAGCAACGGGCGTTACGGACTTTCATATGCTATTCGGGGCCGCGTCGGCTGCGCTATTGAAGTAACGGTGTTTCTGTTCAGCGGGCTGTGTCTCGCCAAAGCCTGCACCATTAACAGTGCAGGGAATTCGCGCTTCCCGGTAATTTGGTTCGAGGTGTTTCAGACGCTGCTCCCGGTTTCGATCCGTTGGAGCGCATTTGCTAACGGCATCAAGCTTGTCATGCAGAAAATGGAGTTTGTTTCCTGGGCGAAGTCCAAACTGGCGCTTGCAAGATTTAACTTGAGTGCGCTTCCTCATGTACGGTCCGGAACTCCGGCAAAGCTGTGTCTTCGTCAGCCGCTGCGTCTATTCCTGCGCCTTAATGGGTTTACGGCTTCGGGCGCAAAAAGTTGAGCTATGGATAATGCGCTGCTGACGTGCAGAAGCCCGCTCTGGCTATTCGGAGGGTTAACCCAGGCGACGATATGGGCAACCTGACCTGTTCGAACTACTTCAAAAGCAAACGCCCGAGTATCAGTAATTCTTCGAATTGAGTGACCAGCTCAAAACATAAAGCAAATAGGAGCGTATAACCTGGCCCCGGAGATTTTCGTAGCCATCGCAGGATCGGAACTGCAAAACGGGTTCTGACGGCGTCTCGCGTCATTGTCCACGTGGTGGCCGCTCCGAAAGCCGCGCCCGCCAGTATGTCTGTCGGATAGTGCCAGCCGAGATAGACGCGCGGCAGGCATATGAAAATCGCCGTGTGCAGTAGCGCAAGTACACCGACGGCGCGCCAGACGAGAAAGATGCCGGTGGCGACCGACACCCACAGCATGGCGTGATCGCTCGGAAACGAGCTCCACGTCGGCAAAACGGCAGCGCCCAGATCGTCCGATGGAAATTGCAGGTGCAGCTCCGGGTTATAAACCGGCCGCATCCGGAACGGTAAGAAGTGAGCGACGATTCTGAACGTTGCGAGCGCGAGCAACGCGCTCAGGATCGTCGCAACGACCATTTCTCGTTCCCATTCTGCCCGCTGACCGGGTTTGAACCAGATCCACCATAACACCGCCACGAGCGCCAAACCTTTGAACGTGTATAGAGCCGCAAGGACTCTGATCGGGTGGTTCAGTATGGGCAGATCTGCAGCAACGCCGGTCAGGAAAGTCTGGATTGCGGTATCGAAGACATTCATCGGCAACCCTCGTAGCCTGTTTGTTATAACCAGAGTTCTTTTTGCGCCGGTGGCCATGCCGTCATGGCGGAAGGGAAGACGTGACCCCCGCAGTTGCGTCCACGATTTATAGGCCTTGTTCTCAATCCGGTATGTGGGAAGAACCACCTAAGTTTTCGCCCTTGACCTCGCGAGGCACGATTGTATTCGGCGTGGCGGGCCGCTTTAGGTGGCAAATGCCCAATAGTCCCTAGGAATTTCGGAGCATTGGCTGGGAATTTGCCAGTCGTCTTCACATGGATGTCATCCACTATCTGCAATGCATTTAAAACGGGAATTCCGCGATTGTTAAATCTTGCAAGACGCCGGAATAGCCACGTCTTTCTGTGGACAAATGAAAAATCGTATGAGAAAGTTGCGCGGAATTTGCAACTTTCTTTTCATTACATTGGAATTTGCACTGCAGCGGCTTTAGTGCAACGCACCGCGAAAAAGTCCCAACAGGCTATTAAGGGGCAATACAAATGAATATGGGAAGCGAAAAACGATCAGGCATGCGTCTGGCCGAAGGAGACCCTTTTCCAGGCCGCCCGTTGCAGCTAATGCCTGCCTTTGCTCCCCTTATGCCGCGATCATTTGGACCTTCGTAAAACCAATGCCTGGCAGGGCGGCAGGCCGGCTGCGTAGCCGCTCAGCAGCTTTCTAGCCGAGGCTCAGCCATTACCCCGTAACTTGAATTCCTGCACGGCGAGGACGGATTCGCTCGCCCTGGAAAACTCGTTATCCGTGAACACCTGAAGGGGAAAATGGCTAGTCGCGCCTGTCCAAAAGACACACGGCTGAAGTTCTTCGTCCATTCAATATAAATAGTTATCCTAAATGTAATGGCTGTAAACAAACACGCTTGTCGTTTCCAATTCGAATTGTGAATCCTTACAGGAAAATAACCATGAATAAGGCATATCGGACAGTCTGGAACGCGTCACTAGGGGCTTTTGTGGCCGCCTCGGAACGGGACAAAACGCGCGGCAAAGGGAATTCGGGAACCTGTGCCCCGGTAGTCGATGGACGAGACGGCGATCGTCGCAGCACGTTGTTGCACGGAGCGAGTCTGCGCATCTTGCCAGCGCTCGTGCTGGCGGCCCTCGGCGCATGGGGCACGCAGGCGCAGGCACAGGTCAATTGCTCAACATCACCTTATAACTTCTTCAACGGCAGCGATTCGTGCGCGGGCTTTTTGTCCACGGCCAGTGGTGGCGGTGCGACTGCGCTGGGTTACGCCGCTAACGCTACAGGAATCAATGCCACGGCCGTCGGCTATCAGGCGATCGCCAATGCAACGAATGCGCTTTATCTGGGGGCGCGC
This sequence comes from Paraburkholderia sp. 22098, assembly GCF_052045935.1. Lineage (NCBI taxonomy): Bacteria > Pseudomonadati > Pseudomonadota > Betaproteobacteria > Burkholderiales > Burkholderiaceae > Paraburkholderia > Paraburkholderia sp. 22098. The sequence continues at coordinate 20,621 of NZ_JBQEPV010000014.1, forward strand.
AATGCTCCGGGCACCGGCGCGACCGCTGAATCGGCGATTGCGATCGGTACCGATGTTGCCGCTAGCGGATCGGCCGCCATTGGTATCGGCGTCGACGCAGTCTCCAGCGGCAACCTGTCAACAGCCGTCGGCCCGTCGGCGAAGGCGACCGGAGACAACGGGGTTGCACTGGGCGCGAGTTCCAGCGCAGCCGCTTCCGGCGCTGTGGCATTGGGCAGCGGAGCCATCGGTTCGCAAACCAATGGTGTAGCCGTTGGTTCGGGAGCCAATGCTGCCGGTGTCAATGCAATCTACATGGGCTCGCGCACCGCCGCGGGCACCGGTTCGTCCGGACAATCGTCGATTGCGATCGGTACTGACGTCACCGCTACCGGCGACTATGCTGCCGCCTTCGGCTTCCAGTCGGTGGGGAGCGGAGCCGCAGCTGTTGCAATGGGCTATATCGCCGACAGCTCGGGCACGCATGCCGTGGCCGTCGGTTTTCAGTCGATCGCGAGCGGCCTCAACTCCGTGTATCTGGGAGCGCGTACCGTCGCGGGCACGGGCGCAACGGCGGCGGGAGCGATTGGTATCGGCACCGATGTGCGAGCTTCGGGTCCCTCTTCGCTGGCTGCGGGCACGGTGGCCGCCGCCACTGCCCAGAATGCAGTGGCCTTGGGGGCGGGAGCCGCCGCGTCGGGACTCAACTCGCTCGGCATGATGAACGGCTCCAGCGCCAGCGGCGCCAATTCGATAGCGTTGGGCGGGGCGGATTCCGTCGCCGAAGGCGGGTCGTCCGCACCGGCGGCAGTAGCGGGCGCCGCAGCGTCGGGCATTCGTGCGGTTGCGATCGGCTCAGGCGCGAGTTCGGGCGGGTCCTCGTCGATTGCGATAGGCGATTCGGCTTCGACGGGTACCAATGCCAATGCCATTGCGATGGGCACGACGGCGACGGCCTCGGGAAGCAGCGCTGTCGCGTTGGGCAACCAGACCGTGGCGAGCAACGCGAATGCGACCGCGGTTGGCTCTTCGTCGCAAGCCCTCGCGGCCTCGACGGTTGCGATCGGCGATAGCAACAAGGTTGCCGCAGCGGCCGGCGCCGGTTCCATAGCGGGCGGCCACAATTCTCAGGTGCTGAGCGGGACGGGCGCTGTCGCGCTCGGTCAGGCGCAGACGGTCAGCGGCAATGGCGCCGTCGCCATCGGCGACCCGAATAGCGCGACCGGCAATGGCGCGATTGCGGTCGGCGCGGATAACACGGCGACCGGCAACGGAGCGATCGCCCAAGGCAACGGCAACATCGCGAATGGCCAGGGTGCGGTCGCCCTGGGCAACGCCAGCAACGCGAGCGGCGCGAGCGCGCTCGCATTCGGCGATACAGCAGTCGCGAACCAGGCGGGCGCGATTGCACTCGGCGCCGGCGCGTCGGCCGGCAACGCCAACAGCGTGGCGCTCGGCTCGGGCTCCCAGACCGGCACCGCAACGCCGACCGCGAGCACGACCATCAACGGTACGGTCTACAACTTCGCCGGCACCGCGCCGACCAGCGTGGTGAGCGTGGGCGTGGCAGGCACGGAGCGCCAGATCCAGAACGTGGCGGCGGGCCGTCTTAGCGCGACGAGCACGGACGCCGTGAACGGTTCGCAGTTGTACCAGAGCAATCAGGCGATCGACGCTCTCGCAGCGACCGTCGCGACTGACAAGACTCACTACTTCAGCGTCAACGACGGCGGCACGCAAGGCGGCAATTACAACAACGACGGTGCCACCGGCGTCAACGCGTTGGCGGCAGGCGTGGGCACCGTCGCTGCCGGCGCGGGCAGCACCGCTATTGGCCAGGGCGCGACGGCGAACAATGCAAACGACGTGGCGCTCGGCAGCGGCTCGACGACCGACGTGACCGTGGCGACCACGGGCGACACCATCAACGGCACTGCATATGCGTATGCCGGCACTTCGCCCGCGAGCACGGTGAGTGTCGGCAGCCTCGGTCACGAGCGCACCGTGACGAACGTGGCCGCGGGCCGTGTCAACGCGAACAGTACCGATGCAGTGAACGGCTCGCAGCTTTACGCCACCGATCAGGCAGTCGATAACCTCGCCAGTGTCGTGACGGCGAATGCGAAGCACTACTACAGCGTCAACGACGGCGGCACGCAGGGCGGCAACTACAACAACGACGGCGCCACTGGCCTCAATGCTCTGGCCGCGGGTGTCGCGGCGACGGCGAGCGGCGCGAGCAGCTTCGCGGGTGGCAACGGCGCTTCGGCACTAGCCAATAACGCCGTTGCGCTAGGTTCGCTGTCGAGTGCGTCGGTCGCGGGTGCCGTTGCGATCGGTGCCGGTTCGGTGTCCGACCGGGCGGTGCTCTCGGGCGTCGGCTCGATCGCCAACGGCTCGCATGCGATTCCGTTCGATACCAGCGATCAGACGTTGCTCGGCGCGGTGTCCTTCGGCAGCGCAAGCGGCAACACGTATCGGCAGTTGACGAACGTCGCCGACGGTACGCAGCAGCACGACGCCGTCACCATCCGCCAGTTGGCAGGCGCACTGTCGTCGTTTGCGGTGACTGGCCAGATGTACTTCCATGCGAATTCGACGGCGGCGGACTCGCTCGCGGTCGGCGCGGAGTCGATCGCCGTGGGACCGACCACGGTCGTCAACGGTGACAACGGTGTGGGCATGGGTAACGGGGCGATCGTCGACGCAACCGCGCCCGGCGGCGTCGCGATCGGCCAGGCCGCGCATTCGGCGCAGGCGGACGCGATTGCGGTGGGCAGCGGCTCTGTCGCGAGCGGCGCGCAGTCGATTGCTCAAGGCGCGAATGCGAGTGCCGCAAACGCCGGATCCGTTGCAATCGGTTCAGGCGCGCACAGCAGTGCAATCGACGCGCTTTCGCTCGGGGCCGGCGCGGGCGCGACGTTTGCCAACAGTGTCGCGCTCGGAGCCGGATCGGTGACGACGGTCGGCGCGTTGAGCAACTACATCGCTTACGGACTGAGCAGTCCGCAGTCGTCGGCGGGCGAGGTCAACGTCGGCAACCGGCAGATTACCGGCCTTGCTGCGGGCAAAGCCGGCACGGACGCCGTGAACGTCTCGCAGCTCGATGCGGTGACCAACCGGTTGACGACGCTCATCAACCAGCAGACCACCAATAACGGCGGCAGCTTCTCGTCGTCGCCCGGTACGCCCACGCCCCCGACGCCTTCGGGATCGAACTCGTCGGCAGGCGGGCAGGGCGCCGTGGCTTCGGGCAACAACAGTTCGGCGGTCGGTAACGGCTCGACGGCGTCGGGCAGCGGTTCCACAGCTGTAGGAGCCGGCGCGACATCCACGGGCAGCGGCTCGACGGCGCTCGGCGCGAACAGTAACGACGGCGGACGTGCGAATGTGGTTGCGGTCGGTTCCAGCGAGTCCACCCGGCAGGTGATCAACGTGGCGGCCGGCACCGCGCCGACCGACGCGGTGAACGTTCAACAGCTGAACGCGGCGTTGTCGCAGGCAAACGCATACACGGACGCCCGCGTGAACGAACTGCAGAACGGCATCAATTCGACGGCGCGCAACGCGTACTCCGGCATCGCTGCAGCGACTGCGTTGACGATGATTCCCGAAGTGGACAAGGACAAGACCTTATCGCTCGGTATCGGCACGGCGGGCTTCCGCGGTTACCAGGCGGTCGCGATCGGCGGTACCGCGCGCCTCGCGGAGAACCTGAAAATGAAGGCCGGCGTGGGCATGAGCCCAGGCGGCACGACCGTCGGCGTCGGCGCCGCAATGCAATGGTAAGTCGTGAGAGCGGGACCGCAGCCGCGTGTCCCGCGTTCTCTGCGTTTGCCGCGTTTTCCGCCACACACAGTCTATGGAGCACCTGATGAACCGACTATTTCTTGCAAGCCTATTTACGACCGGCGTCCTTCTCGTGAGCGGATGCACGGCAGCGAGTGGTCCGTCCTTTAACGCCTATTCCGTCGACGCAAGCAACGGCGTCAGGACCTACCGGGCGGAGTGCCACGGCCTCCTGGAAAGCGCGGCGACCTGCACGAAAGTGGCGCAACACATCTGCGGCGACAAGTCTGTACAGCCGATCGAACGGATCGACCGCGTTCGCGAAGCCGACGACAACCGCAATGACCCTCGCGTTCTGCTGTTCAGTTGCGCTCAGGCGTCCGACAGCAAGACGTCGGCCGAACCGCCTTCGACGGTTGACGAAGGCGCGAGGATCGGAGACGTCGATCACCGTTCAGGAACTAAAGCGATGTAACCGTGAGGCAGCGCGGCCACGCTCGTCTCGGGCGTTGGCCGCCGTCTCGCCGACCTGAGCGACCTGCGCACGTTCAAAAACAAACGCACCGGCAGGTCGCGAAAACCGTACTTGCATGCCAGATCCCAACAAGCGCGGGGGAGTCTTACTCATCGCCTTGTTAAAAGCATGCACGCGGGGTCGACCTGCGGACGCATCCAGCGCCCTGTCATCCGGCGCTCGCATGCAAAACCGGGATGCCGCATCAATGCGTCGTTGCTTTCCAGGTCTTCGTTTCCTAATCTGGTCGGGAGGCTCCGGTCGGAGAGGCCGGTGAACCGTCACGCGATTTCCTGGAGGTCCGAAGTGTCCTTTGATCGTACGGAGACAGCCGTAGTATTCATCGACCCGCAAGTCGATGTCCTGAGCAAGTCGGGTAAGAATTGGGGCGCGGTGGGAGCGAGCGTGACGGAGAACAGGACGGTCGAAAACATGCTGCGAATCTTCAAGGCGGCAAAGACCGCGAAATTTCCCGTCTTTATATCGCCACATTATTTTTTCCCGACCGACCGCCTGTGGAAATTCAACGGACCGTTGGAGTCCGATGAATTCGCTACCGGGACGTTTGCGCGTAGCGGTCAGTTGAATCTCGAAGGTTTCGACGGATCGGGCGCTGACTGGCTCGACGAATTCAAGCCCTACATCAACGACGGCGAGACGGTTGTTGTGAGCCCACATAAGGTCTTCGGACCGCAAACCAACGATCTCGTCCTTCAACTGCGCAAGCGTGGCGTGAGCAAGGTGGTACTGGGCGGCATGCTTGCCAATATGTGCGTGGAATCGCATCTGCGCGACCTGCTCGAACAGGGATTCGAGGTCCACGTCGTGAGCGATGCGACTGCGGGACCACGTCACCCCGTTTGGGGCGATGGATATAAAGCGGCAATGGTCAATTACGCGTTTCTCGCGCACGGCGTGGTGACCACCGACGAAGTTGTCGCTTCAATGAAATGACGCACGCGTAACCAGCATTTCCCAAACTAACTGCGTTCGACGATTGCCTCATCAATGCGCCGCTTCCGACTCGGCGATATGCCGCGCGATCGTCGCATTGACCTGGTCGGCGTGCGTGAGCGGCCCCATATGTCCCGCGCCCTCGACGATTGCAAGGCGTGCCGCAGGCAGCAGCATGGGCAACCGCTCGGCGATCGCCCGCGTCGGAACCGGCGCATGTTCGCCGCGCATGATCAACGCCGGCACGCGCAGGCTCGTGTAAGCGCTGGCGGGCGTGCGTTCATCGAGAAGCGCGCGAAAGTCGAGCGGCGCCTTCGGCGCCCAGCGCGTGAGCGCGGCCTGCACCGAGGGCCGCAGCGCATCCCATGCGCCCCGTCCACTCCAGTAGTCGACGAACGAAGCCGCCGCACCGCGATAGTCGCCGCAGCTGACTCCGTCGGCGGTGCGCTTCGAGATCGCGACGATTTCCGAAAGCGCTTCGACTCCGTAGGTGCCCATCGCCTTCAGCAGGTGAAACGCCGACGGTTCGTACAGCGTCAGGCTCGCAATGCGCTCGGGCCGCTCGACAGCCGCGCGCAACGCCACGCCACCGCCGTACGAGTGGCCGACGAGATGCACCTTGCCACAGGCGGCGTCGATGATGCCGACCGTCCTCGCCGCCTCGTCGGCAAGCGTGAACGCGCGCTCGCCGCTCCATGGGCCGGTGCTGTCGCAGCCATAGTGCTCCGGCGCGACGAACGCGTGGCGCGAGCCAAGCGCCTCGCCGAGCTTGCGCCATTGCGTCGCGCCGGAGCCCGAGCAATGCAGAGCGATGACGGTCGTTGGAGATGAGCAGGTTCGCGATGCGATGGCGTTATTCATGTCGTTCCTGAGGAGTCGGGTAGTCGAGGAGTCGGAAGCACGGACGCCGTGCCGGGGAGTCTCTACTATCGGTGCGACGCCGCCGCCTGGCTATGCTCGAGACGCCGGAAGATTTGCTCTGCCATCCGAACTGATTGACGGACAGTGCCGCGTTGAGCGAGGTCAGCCGTCGATATCGAGCGACTGCATGCGACGTTCAAGCTCGCACATGTCCACGGCAGATGCGAGGTACGCGTCCCGACGGCTGTGTTCAGCGCGGTCGAGCAGCTCTTGCAGCAAGAGAAACAGATAGATGAACATGATGCCCTCCGGTCGACGACCTGGTCGATTCAGTACCAGCGCGAACGGGGCGCGACGCAACAGCATCCGGTGGGATGCACGGTGGCTCGCGCTACGGCTGGACGCGGTGTATTGCAGAGTCCATGCCATATCGCTGCAAGCCTTGTTTAGCGGTGATTCGGACATTGCCGGGCGCGACGAATTCGATAAACTGTCGTAGCGTCGCCAACACGGATTCATGCGAAAGTCGGCATGACACGAACACCTGTTTGTTGCGGCGGGAAATGTGAGCGGAGCTTGAGAAAGCAGGCGTAGGGATTGCTCTTAGTTTCTGTCGCCTCCGTGAGGAGGCGTTATCGCACAGCAACGGAATCATCACTCGAAAGACGAACAACCCGAGGAAACACGCCAGCCGCGCCGGCATGGCGTCGCCCCTGTTTCGCTCGCACCGAAGGACACGCACCATGAGCAGACTGCTGACAAACTGGTCGACGCTTTTCGCCGTGACGATGCTGGTCGCCGGTTGCGTGGCTCCCGTCATGCCGTACACCGGACCGCACCTTACCCCGACGGAGTGCCGCGACCTCGCGGCACTGAGAACAAACGCGCCGCCGACCATGGCGCAACACCAGAGCGAACTCGGTGCTCTGAGAAAGGCGGGCTACGACCCGTCCCCGTGGTATGACCCGTACTATCCGGACGACCTCCAGGCGGCACAGCGCCTCGTCGACTACTGGTTCCAGACCGAGTGCCAGCGGCCTCAGTCCGGCTGACCGTCATTCCACAGCAGTCGAGGCGAGGACGAACCAGGACGCTCATTTGTAATGGTCCGATAGGGAGCATCCGGAATACAGACTGGCGCAACGCTCGTTTCTCTGGCTATGGACCATGTCCGGGCGCGGGCAGATTGCGCAAGTAACGAGCGAGCCCGTCAGATTCAACGGACTCGCGCAGTCCGCGCCCAGGCGCCGATCGTCTGTTAAGCCGCCCTTGCAGGAACCTTCGACAGAAGCGGCCCCAAACCTTCGGCGAACGTCAGATGCGAGATGACAGCATCGCGCAGTTTCGGGTACGGAAGCTCTGCGATCATTGCCGTCTGCACCGAAGCCATGACCTCTCCTGCCTCCGGTCCGATCATCGAGAATCCCAGGATACGGTCGTCTTTGGCGTCGACGAGAACCTTCATGAATCCCTGAGTTTCGTCGGTCGCTTCAGTTCGCAGCACATTGCTCATTGGGAGTGTCGCGACGCGAACCGCAATACCGTCGCGAAGTGCATCGCGTTCGTTCAGACCCACGCGTGCGAGCGGCGGATCAGTGAATAGCGTGTACGGAACCAGGCGGCCGGTTGTCGTTCGATCTGTGCCCGCGAGGTTGTCGCGCACTATCCTGAAGTCGTCTACCGAAACATGCGTGAACTGCGGACTGCCCGCGACTTCGCCGATTGCCCATACGCCGGGTGCCGATGCCTGCAACCTGTCGTTGACGCGAATGTATCCGCGTTCGTCGACTTCGATGCCTGCCTGCTCCAGCCCGATACCGGCCGTGTTGGGAACCCGTCCTGCCGCAACGAGGATGTCACTGCCTTCAATCACCCGTTCCCCCGAAGCGGTTCTCAGCACGACGCGAACCTGCGTACCGGAGCGGCCTTCGACACGGACCGTTTCAGCACCCGTCACGATATCGATTCCTTCGTTATTCAGAATGCCACGCATCTCTTCGCTGATGTCCACGTCTTCGCGAGCCATCAGGCGGGCGCCGCGCTCGACGATAGTCACGCGACTTCCGAAGCGGCGATAAGCCTGTGCCATCTCGATGCCGATATAACCGCCGCCCAGCACGACCAGATGCGCTGGCGCGTAGTCAAGATCGAGCGCGCCGATATGCGTCAGCGGTCCGGCGGCCAGCAATCCGGGCACATCGGGAATTGCAGCGTGCGTGCCGACATTCACGACCACCTGATCGCCGGCGAGCGTGCGCGTGCCGCCGTCTTTCAGTTGCACCGCGATCGTCTTCGGTCCGATGAAACGGCCGGAGCCCATGATCAACTCGGCGCCGCTCGACGCATACGCCTGCACGTGAAACGCCGCCTCTCTCTCGATCATGCCGCGCTTGCGTTCGCGGACCTTCGCCATGTCGACGGCGATCGGACCGGTCGTCGTGCCGAAGTCGCCGGCATGCCGCGCCAGATGCGCGACCCGCGCGCTCCATATTTCGTTCTTGCTCGGCAGGCAAGCCACGGCAGGGCATGACCCACCGACCCACTGCCGTTCGACTACGGCGACCCGTTGTCCCGATCGTCCCAGATGCCACGCCAGAAGCTTGCCGCCCTGGCCGCTGCCGAGAATCAAGGTATCGAAATGTTCAACTTGAGACATGAAATCCTCCAGTACACCTGCGAGTGAGTGTGGCCAGTGCGGCGGCGATCCGGCTTTCCGCCGGATCACAACGATGCGGCGAGCGGCACGTCACCGCGTGACGAATCCGCCCGACTACGCACGTGTTATTTGACCGGCGGGAAATCGACGTCAGTGTCGTTAATGCGATTGAATGTATTCGTGAAGATCGTCATGGCGATCGCCAGCGAAATCTCGGCCAGTTGCGTGTCGCTGTAACCGGCGGCGCGAATGGCGGTGAACTCGTTTTCATCGATCGTGCCGCGCGTGCTCTGCAGCGTCAGCACGAAGTGGACGAGGGCGTCACGCTTCGCATCGCCCGTCGCCTTGCCCGCGCGAATCTGACGGAGCGTCTCGGGCGAGAGGCCGGTCATCTTTCCCAACATCACGTGAGCGGCCACGCAGTAATCACATCCCGTCTGCTCGCTGACGAGCAGCTTGATGGTTTCCAGATCCTGTTTGCTGAGACTGCTAGACGCGAGCGCGCCTTCCGCGTCGAGCACGGCGTTCAATGTCGCGGGTGCGACGTGACCGACCGTCGCGAACAGGTTCGGCACGCTGCCGCCTGCGATCTTCCGTACCCGTGCATAGACTTCGGCGGTGGCGCCCGTGGCGTTCGAAACTGCGGGAATTGCAATGCGACTCATGATCGACCTCATGCGGTGGTGGTTAGGAGCCTCCACTTTAGGGTCGCGAAATGATCTTGTTGAGCCTTTGGATTGCCAATATCATGCTCAAAAGTATCAACCGAGGTAGCTATGTCACTCACGCTCGATTGGCTCAGCCGTCTGCTCGGCATGATGACGGTGCGCGGGCAGCTCGAACTCCGATGCTCGTACGGCGCTCCGTGGCAAGTCATCTACGACGATTCCGCTGCCGGGGAAATGCCGTATCACATCGTGCTCGGCGGATCGGCCATTCTTGAGACGCCGGGCGAGGGCAAGCCGCAAGATCTTGGCGCTGGCGACATCGTGATGTTGACGCACGGTTCGGCCCATATTCTTCACGACGGCAGCGGCGCGCGCCCGAAACCTGCGCGCCAGCGCCAGACGTTGAACCTGACCGTCAGCGAAAATAAAGGCAGTGGTCAGCGCCTTGAAATGCTTTGCGGTCGAATCGTGCTGGCGCCGCCGCATGACCGCCTGATCCGCGCATATCTGCCGCCTCGGCTCGTTGTCCGGACATCGGCCGCAAGGGCTTCGTCCAGCGCTGAGACGCTTGCACAACTGAAAGGGCTGATGGCGCTCATGCAGGCGGAATCGAGTGCGGACAGGCTGGGCGGCTATGCAATGCTGAACGCGCTGTCTACGGCGTTGTTCGCGCTTGCGTTGCGTATGTCCGGCGAGTCTGACGAGGCGCCGACAGGCTTGCTGGCTCTCGCGGGACATCCGCGCCTCGCCCCGGCGCTTGCAGCCATATTCAACGATCCGGCCTATCCGTGGACTCTGTCTGAACTGTCCGAACTTTGCAGCATGTCGCGCGCGACGTTGCTCCGCCACTTTCAGGACAAGGTCGGACGCTCGCCCAATGAACTCCTGACAGATGTCCGGATGGCATTGGCCGCCAATGAGTTGAAAAAGCCAGGCGTGTCCACCGAAGTCGTAGCCGAGACGGTCGGCTATCAATCCGTCGCGGCGTTCCGTCGGGCCTTCACCCAACATCTGGGCATGACGCCCGCCGACTGGCGTCGTTCGGAGGACAAGCAGCACGGACAGTCATGATTTGCACCCGCTCCGGCCCGTCGCAGCGAAGATTGTCGCTGCGACGCAAATAAATATTCGAAGCATTCGACGGATTTTTCCCGCTGCCGCGTTTAAAAAGAAACGAAGCCCTGCCGCGCTTCGATACTGGATGAATGGGAGAAACCGACATGACATCGAAAACGCCGCTTCACTTCGGACGCAACGTGCTCGCCGTCGCGGCGACCTGCGCCGCCGCGCTGACCGCGGCACCTGCTATCGCCCAAGCCGTGATCATCGCGCCTGTCGCGCCACCGCCGCCCCGCGTCGAAGTCTTGCCCGCGCCGCGAGCGGGCTATGTGTGGGACCAGGGCCGCTGGCGTTGGCACCACGGTCGTTACGAGTGGGCGCCGGGCCATTGGCAGCCGGTTCGCGCCGGTTATCACTGGGTGCCGGGACATTGGGTGCAGCGCGGACCGAACTGGCGCTGGGTCGAAGGCCATTGGGCGTGAAGGCCTCACATGACTCAAGGAGGCAAGCTGCCATGAAAACACTGTTGATATTGCTGCTCGTGGGGTCGCTCGGCGGTTGTGTGGTCTACCCGGCGCGGTCGGTCTACTATCGTCCGGCAGTCGTCGTGTATTGAACAACCGCTTGAACGACCGCTTGAACGACCGCTTGAAAAACCGCGCCCGGATAATGCACGCGCAACGGACCTACGAGGATAAAGCCGACGTGAAGCGCATCGCACGTGTGTCGAAGGGTGCGGCCTCTTGAGCGAACGCGATCCCGACGCGGAATTGCTGGAGCAGGTCGGCCGGCAAGATCCGGCCGCTGTGCGCACGCTGGTTGCGCGCAAACTGCCGCGTCTGCTCGCGGTCGCCACGCGCATGCTGGGCGATCGCATGGAAGCGGAAGACGTCGCGCAGGAAGTATTCGTGCGGATCTGGAAACAGGCCACGCGCTGGCGAGAAGGCGAGGCGAAATTCGACACGTGGATTCATCGCGTCGCACTCAATCTTTGCTATGACCGCCTGCGCGGCCGGCGCGAAGATCCTGGCGACGACCTGCACGATGAGGTCGATCCCGCCCCGCCGCCGGATGCACGGCTCGAAGCGCGCGCCCGCGGCGAGCGTGTTCGCGAAGCACTCGCCGCCTTGCCCGCGCGACAACGCGAGGCACTGGTGCTCACTTATTACCAGGAGATGTCGAACACCGACGCCGCAGCACTGATGGGCGTCACCGTCGATGCGCTGGAAAGTCTGCTGGCCCGCGCGCGCCGCAATCTGCGCGCTCAACTGGCCGACAGCGGCCTTAGCAAGGACAATTCATGACGCCGGAAAGATTCCACCAGATCGTCGAAGCCTATGGCGCCGATCCACGCCGCTGGCCGCAACCGGAGCGGGCAGCGGCGCAGGGCTGGGCGGACGCGCATCGCGCGCAAGCAGATGCGTACCTGGCTAAAGCCGCCGAGCTGGACACGTGGCTCGCTGCCGACCATGTTGCGCCGCCGGACGCGGCACTGCAGCAGCGCATTATCGGCAGTGCGCCGCGGCGGCGGCCTGCTGCGCAGCGGCGCGCATGGTGGTGGTCAGGCGCGGCGGTCGCGGGTGTCGGCTTGCTCGGCGGCGCGGCCGGCGCTTTGGCCGTGTCGTTTTTCGTATTGACCGAGACGGTTCCGCCGATGCACGAGTCGTCATATCTAACGTCGAGTTTCGGTGGTTCATCCGCCGACTGGAGCGGCGAATGAACAGCCGGACATGGAAAATCGTTCTGGTGGCCTCGCTGGTGCTCAATGTGTTCCTGCTGGGCGCGATTGCCGGTGGCGCCTATCAGTGGTTTGCGGCGCGCGGTGCCACGACGCCGCTCGTCGCGCAACAGCGCGCGTTGCGCTTTGCCGCGCAGACGCTTTCAACCGAGCGCCAAAAAGAGTTTGCCGACAGCCTGAAGACCGGGCGCCGCGAGGCGCGACAATTCGCGCGCGAGGCACGCGAAGGGCGGCGCGAGGTGTTGCGTCTGCTGGCCGCTCCGCAGCTCGATCGCCCTGCACTCGACGCCGCCCTCGCTCGCACGCGTGCCGCCGACAGCAATCTGCGCGCGCAGGTGGAAAGCAGTGTGGCGGATTTCGCGTCGGGGTTGTCGCCTGAGGAGCGGGTCAAGTTCGCCGACAGCCTCCGCTTGCGCGGACAGTGGCGCGAGCCGCAGTCCGGCGCCAGCGTCGCGCGGCCGGCGAGTCCGGCATCTTCGGGCGATTAAAAAATCAGACGGGCGCGACGGATATCTCTCGCACCGCACGTTCAAGCTGTATCTAACGCCGAAGAGGATCGCATGGCTGCGCAACCGAACCTTACCGCCGCTGCAATTGCGCTGAATCGTTTCGGCCTGGGCGCCCGCGCCGACGATACGCCGCCCGCCGACCCGAAGGCCTGGCTACTCGCGCAGTTCGATCAGTATCAGCCGAAGCCAGCTGCGTGGGCGAGCCAGCCTGACTCGCTGGCAATCTCGGGCGAACTGGAGCAGCAGCGCATGCAGTTGCGTATGCAGACCCAGCGCAATCCGGGCGGCGTGAGCATGCCCGCACAAACGAATGCTCAGACAGGCGAGCAGGCGGCATCGCAAAGCGACACGAAAAAAGATAAGGAAGCCGAACGAAAGGCGATTCGTGCGGAAATACGCGACAACTATCGATCGTCCGTGAATGCGCGGGTGGTGAGCGCACTGACAACACAGACGCCCTTTGTCGAGCGGCTGGTTCATTTCTGGTCTAACCATTTCGCAGTGTCGACGGAAAAGCCAGCTGTGGCCGCGCTCGCCGGCTCATTCGAAGCCGAAGCGATCCGTCCACATGTGCTGGGCCGCTTCGAGGACATGCTGGTCGCAGTGGAACGTCATCCGGCCATGCAACTGTTTCTCGATCAGACGCGCTCGGTAGGGCCGGACAGCGTCGCGGCGATGCGGGCGGCGCAGCGAAATCCCCAGAGCAAGCGCGGCCTCAACGAAAATCTCGCGCGCGAAATCATGGAGCTGCATACGCTAGGTGTACGCAGTGGCTATAACCAGGAGGACGTGACCGAATTCGCCCGCGCACTGACCGGTTGGAGTCTCGCTACCGGACCTCGGAATCCCGGAAATACCGCCAACGCCGGCAGTTCAGCCAGTGCAGGCATGCAGGCAAGCCGTCCGATGCAAGAGGCCTCGGCGCCGGGCAGCTTCGTGTTTCGCGACGCCTTGCATGAACCCGGCTCACGAACCATCATGGGCCGCCGTTATGATCAGCCCGGCGAACAGCAGGCGCTTGCAATCTTGCATGATCTCGCCAGCGCGCCCGCAACAGCGCAGCACATCGGCTCGAAACTGGCCCGTCATTTCATTGCCGACAATCCGCCGGCAGGCGTGAGCGAGCGGCTTGCGGGCGTGTTCGAGCGCAGCGGCGGCGATCTGCCGTCCGTCTACCGTGCATTGCTCGACATGCCGCATGCGTGGTCGCCCGTCGCTGTCAAGTTCAAGACGCCGTGGGAATGGGCGATCTCTTCGATGCGCGGGCTCGGCTGGCAAGACCTTGGTAATCAGCAGGCTGCGCCCATCCTGGCGCAACTTGGTCAACCCGTGTGGCGGCCGGGCTCGCCTGCCGGTTACGACGATATTGCTGCAAGCTGGGCCGCGCCCGATGCGCTGGTGCGCCGCGTCGAAGTGGCGCAGCGCCTGGCCGCGCGCGTCGGCGACCGGCTCGACGCGCGTTCGCTGGGGCAGGTGCTGCTCCCGGGATCGCTCAGCGCGCCGAGTGCTGTGGCCGTCGCACGTGCCGAAAGCGCATCCACGGCCATCGCACTTTTGCTGGTCTCGCCCGATTTTCAACGGAGATAGTCCATGTCTTCACGCCGTCAATTTCTGCAGATTGCTGCTGCCGGAGCGGGCGCAATTCTCGTATCGCCGCGCATTGCTTTCGCGAGCGTCGTCACGGATCGGCGTTTCGTGTTCGTGATTCAGCGGGGCGCCGCCGATGGCCTGAACATCGTCGTGCCCTACGCGGAGCCTGCCTATGCAACGTTGCGCGGCGCGCTTGCGATCGATGCATCGAGCGCGCGTCGCCTGGACGGCACCTTTGCGCTGCATCCCGCGCTCGTGCAGATCGGCGCCATGTACGCGGACCGTCAGGCGCTGTTCGTGCACGCGGTGGCGTCGCCGTATCGCGACCGCTCGCATTTCGACGGACAGAACGTGCTCGAGACGGGCAGCGCGTCGCCATATCGGGTGAAGGACGGCTGGCTGAACCGGCTCGTCGCTCAATTGCCGAGCGCACGCGAAAACGCGATTGCGTTCGCGCCGACTGTGCCCATGGCGCTGCGCGGCAATGCGGAAGTAACTTCTTACGCGCCTTCAGCATTGCCGCAAGCGCCGGACGATCTGCTCATGCGCGTCTCCCAGCTATACGATCAGGACGCGCAGTTGCGCCCGCTGTGGGAATCGGCAATGACGGCGCGCGGTCTTGCGGGCGACGCGGGCGCGCGCCAGGACCCCGCGAGCCTCGGCAAACTGGCCACCAGTTTCCTGTCACGCGATGACGGCCCGCGTATCGCAATGATCGAAACCGGCGGCTGGGACACGCACAGTGCGCAGAACACGCGCCTTGCGAATCAGTTGAAGGCGCTCGACACGATGCTCGCGGCGCTGCGCGACAACATGGGCCCGGCCTGGAGCAAAACCACCGTACTCGTCGCGACCGAGTTCGGCAGAACCGCGGCCGCGAACGGAACTGGCGGCACCGATCACGGCACGGGTTCGGTGGCGATGGTATTGGGCGGAGCGGTCGCGGGCGGGCGGGTCATCGCGGATTGGCCCGGTCTCGCGCCTCGCGATCTTTACGAAGCGCGCGACCTCAAACCGACCACATCGCTCGACTCGCTGATTGCCGGTGTCGCGAGCGAAGGCCTCGGTCTCGACCCTCAGCGCACGGCTCGCGCGCTATTCGGTCAGACCGTCGCGACGAAGCCGCTCACAGGTATCGTGCGTGCATAGTGCTGCGCGCGCTAACCTCGGCTGACTCCCACGTCCACATGCTCCGGCGACTCGATCGCTTCCATCAGCAACGCAATGAACGCGGTCACTGCCTGTGGAAGCGTGCGGCCCGCCATCGTCTGAATCTGCAGCGTGCGCTGGTGCAGTTCGGGGTTTGAAATCGGCACCATGGCAAGTGAGTCGGACACGAGGCGGCTGTGTACCGTCAGATAGCCGGTCAACGTTATCGCGTCGGTGTAGCGCACGAAGTTTTGCAACGCCACGTGATAGTTGCTGGCGATTACCGGCTCGAAGATCAGCCCTTCGAGACTGCATGCGATATCGAACAGTTGCCGTATCGTCAGAGTCTGGCTCGGCATGGCGAGCGGCCACGGCAGCAGATCCGCCAGCGAGACGCTGGCGCGCGCAGCGAGCGGATGGCTCTGCCGCATCAGCGCGTACACCGGTGCGCGCTGTGCGTAATGCACTTGAACGTCCCGCTCCGGCACCATGTTGAAACATACCGCCACGTCGTGCGTGCCTTCACGCACGCGCTGCGTCGCTATCGACGGCGCGGAGACGTCCAGCTGGAAATGCGCTCCGGGATGCATCTTGAGGAACTGCGCAAAAACGAGCGGCAGGAAGTCCGGTGCAACGCCTTCCGAACTCGCAATGCGAATGGTCGCGCGTTCGCCGGCCGAAAGGCCGCGAATCTCTCCGGTGACACGTTCGTCCTCCAGTTGACTGCGGCGGGCGTGGTTGGCGAGGAGCCGCCCGGCATCGGTGAGTACCATGCCGCGCGGACGGCGCTCGAAGAGCGGCGTTCCCAGTTGCTCCTCGAGCCTCGCGATTTGCCGGCTCAAAGCCGACACGGCAACGAAAAGCCGCTCGGACGCCTTGCTCAGCGATCCGCTGCGCGCGACTTCGAGGAAATAGCGCAAGGCTGTCTGGTCCATTGGATGCGTTAGTCCCGGTGACGACCTTTGCCGTTCTGGCAAAGGTGGGTGAGAAATATTGTAATTGTGCAGAAATATCGGCCACCACAGCATGGGTGTTGACCCGCTGCCGCATGCGCCGCGCACTCTGACGCGGCGGCGCAACGCAGTTTCCAGCGCACCCGACGGAGACCGAGTTGACCCGACATACCGCCATTGAGCTAGCCACCGAAGGCTACCGATCCGGCCAGTTTCTCGCCGACCTGCAACGCCGCGTCGCGCTGCGCACTGAAAGCCAGGAGCCGGAGCGCAACTCGCTTCTGCGCGCCTATCTCACCGACGAACTGACGCCGCGCCTCGAAGCATGGGGCTTCGTGTGCCGCATCGCGGAGAATCCGCACGAAGGCGCGGGCCCATTTCTGATCGCGCATCGGCATGAAGGCGACGATCTGCCGACCGTGCTCAGCTACGGTCATGGCGACGTGGTGCGCGGCTACGACGCGCAATGGGCCGACGGCCGCTCGCCATGGGAGGTGAGCGTTGACGGCGAGCGCTGGTATGGCCGCGGCACCGCCGACAACAAAGGCCAGCACAGCATCAACCTGGCCGCGCTGAAAGCCGTGATGGATGCGCGCGGCGGCAAGCTCGGCTTCAACCTGAAGCTGTTGTTCGAAACCGGCGAAGAGGTCGGGTCGCCCGGTTTGCACGCACTCTGCACCAGCTTGCGCGCCGAACTTGCCGCCGATGTCCTGATCGCCTCCG
The DNA here is from genome assembly GCF_052045935.1 of Paraburkholderia sp. 22098. Lineage (NCBI taxonomy): Bacteria > Pseudomonadati > Pseudomonadota > Betaproteobacteria > Burkholderiales > Burkholderiaceae > Paraburkholderia > Paraburkholderia sp. 22098. The sequence goes on from NZ_JBQEPV010000014.1 coordinate 37,763, forward strand.
ACGGCCCGCGTCTCGCCGCCAGCCGCCCGACGCTCTTTCTCGGCTCGCGCGGTGTAACCAATTTCCGGCTCGATGTGAACCTGCGCGACGGCGCGCATCACTCGGGCAACTGGGGCGGCTTGCTGCGCAATCCGGGCATCGTGCTCGCCAACGCGATTGCGTCGATGGTCGATGCCAACGGCCGTATCGCGATCGAAGGGCTTCGTCCGCCGCCGGTGCCAGACGCGGTGCGGCGCGCGCTGGCCGACATCAGCGTGGGCGGCAACCCCGGTGAGCCCGAAGTCGATACCGACTACGGCGAGCCGGGCCTGACGCCCGCCGAGCGCGTGTTCGGCTGGAACAATCTGGAAGTGCTCGCGTTTCGCACCGGTAACCCCGAAAAGCCCGTGAACGCCATTCCGCCGTTCGCGTTTGCGCACATGCAGCTGCGCTTCGTGGTGGGCACCGCCTGGTCCGATATCGCCGGCATCGTGCGCCGCCATCTCGACGCGCACGGTTTCCAGATGGTCGAAGTGAGCGTCGAGCGCGGCGCGCCCGCGACGCGCGTCGATCCGGAGAACCCGTGGGTACGGTGGGCGTTGCGCTCGCTTACGCAAACGACCGGCGCGCAGCCGGTGCTGCTGCCGAACCTCGGCGGAACGCTGCCGAACGATGTGTTCGCCGACGTGCTCGGCATGCCCACGTTGTGGGTGCCGCATTCGTACCCCGGCTGTTCGCAGCACGCGCCGGACGAGCATCTGCTCGCGCCGGTAGTCGAAGAAGGTCTGCGCATCATGGCGGGCCTGTTCTGGGATCTCGGTACGCGCGAGGGCGACGCCCCCGACGCGAATCCGGCCGCCAATCTGCCCCGTCAACCGTATCGAGGACAGCGCAATGAGTACTGACACCGCCGCCATGCAACAACCGCTCGACGCCGCGCAGTCGCACAACATTGCGCGCCTGATCGTGGCGACATCGATAGGAAACGCGCTCGAGTTCTACGACCTCGTCGTGTATGGCTACTTCGCTTCCACGCTGTCGCGGCTGTTTTTTCCGACGCACGACCGCACCGTTTCGCTGTTACTTACGCTCGGCACGTTCGCGTTGTCGTATCTCGCGCGTCCGGTTGGCGCGCTGGTTCTCGGTTCATATAGCGACAGGCACGGCAGAAAGGCCTCGCTCACACTGTCGATTGGGTTGATGACGCTCGGCACAGGACTCGTCGCCGTCATGCCGCCGTATGCGACGATCGGCATCGCCGCGCCGATCCTGATCTTCCTGTCGCGCTTGCTGCAGGGCTTTTCGGCCGGCGGTGAATTCGGCAGTTCGACGGCGTTTCTCGTCGAGCATGCGCCGGCGCGCAGCGGCTTCATGTCGAGCTGGCAGTTCTCGAGCCAAGGCGCGAGCACCTTGCTCGCGTCGTTGTTCGGCGCCTTGCTGACCGGCCTGCTGACGCCGCCGCAACTGGAAGGGTGGGGCTGGCGTATCCCATTCCTGTTCGGCATGCTGATCGGTCCCATCGGCCTTTACATTCGCCGGCGCATGGACGAAACACCGGAATTCGCTCGCGCCGAAAAGCTCGCGTCGCCGGTGCGCGTGGTGCTTGCGACGCAAAAGGAACGGGTGCTCGTTTCTATCGGCTCGCTCGTGCTCACCACGACCGCGAATTACATGCTGCTGTATATGCCGACGTACGCGACGCATCAGCTCAAGCTCTCGCCGTCGTCGGGATTCATTGCGACGCTCGTGGCGGGTTTCATCATGATGGCACTGGTGCCGGTGGTCGGACACCTGTCGGACAAGCTCGGGCGCATACGCATCATGTTGCCGGTCGGCGTACTGTTTCTGGTGACGGTGTATCCGGCCTTCATGCTGATGAACGCCTATCCGTCGTTGCCCATGCTGCTGGCCTGTGTGATCTGGGTCGCGCTGCTGAAAGCAACGTACTTCGCGCCGATTCCCGCGTTGATGGCGGACCTTTTCCCTGTTGAAACGCGCACAACCGGCATGGCGTTCGCCTACAACATCGGCACGACGATTTTCGGCGGCTTCACGCCGGTGGTGGTCGCGGCGCTGATCGCCTTCACACATAACAATCTGGCGCCCGGTTTGTATCTGATGATCGCCGCTGTAATCAGCCTCTTCACGCTGATGTGGGCGCGCCGTCGTCTGCATGTGCGGTGAGTGCGCGGGGTTCATCGCGGGTCATCACCTCTGCACGCACAACAACTGTCCAGAAAACTCACAGGAAATACGCATGAACGAAGCATTGCAGCAGGCCATCCAGTTTTCCATCGAGCATGAATCGACGTGGGATCGCCAGGTCGATGCCAACTGGGGCGTGCATGTGAAAGACCCGGCGCCGTGGAACCGGCTGCTCGGACCCGTGCATGACCGGGGGCCGGTCTCGGGCGCGATTGCGCTCGACGGACACAAGCTCGCGACGTGGGGTGAGCCCGACCGCGCGGACCTCACGTTCAGCATTGCGAAGACGTATCTGGCGCTGCTCGCGGGCGTGGCCCACGACCGCGGCCTGCTGTCCGATCTCGATGAGCCCGTGCGCGTGCGCGTGCCGGGGATCGGTTTCGACGACGATCACAACGCAAGCATCACGTGGGCGCAATTGCTGCAGCAGACGAGCGAATGGCAGGGCACCTGCTTCGGTTTGCCCGATCAGGCGGATCACTATCGCGCGGTCACGTTCGGCGAGCCGCCGAATGGCAAGAAGGGCGATCTGCGTCCGCTACAGCAGCCGGGCACGTATTGGGAGTACAACGACGTGCGCATCAACCAGCTTTCGCTTGCGCTGCTGCATCTGTTCGGCGACCCGCTGCCGGACGTGTTCCGCGAGGCGATTGCACGGCCTTCAGGAGCAAGCGAAGCCTGGGATTGGGTCGGCTACGACCACTCATGGGTGGAGGTGGGCGGACGCCGCATGCAGTCGGTACCGGGCGGCACGCACTGGGGCGGCGGCATGTCGATCAGCGCGAACGATCAGTTGAAGATCGCGCAGATGCTACTCGACGAAGGCGTCGCATCCGGACGCCGTGTGCTGTCGAAGGAGTGGATCGAGCGTATGCAAACGCCTTGCGCGATCGCGCCGTTTTACGGCTATCTCGTCTGGCTCAACACCGGACAGAAGATGTTCCCGAGCGTGCCGGCATCGAGCTATTTCGGTGTGGGCGCGGGAAGCTCGTTCATGTGGGTCGAGCCGACCCGGAGGCTCGCCGTCATAGTGCGCTGGCTTAATCCCGAGCATGCGGATGAGTTCTTTGGGCGTGTGTTCGATGCAGTCGCGCAGTTGCGGTGACGGCCACTGGGGTGAGCACGGCACAGATGCACATTGAGAATTCGCTCGGCCGAAACAACCGGATCGTGGACAATGGCGCTCCGGGAACACGATCGCGCCGGACAGCCGGCCGCGTCGTGGTCCGCACAAATAAAACGGCGGCAAGGTATCCGCCTTCAATTTGCTACGGCGTCAGCGAAACGGAAACCGTCCAGTGCGCACCAATCAAAGTGCCTTCTTTGCCTCTTTGTTTCTGTCGAGACTAGCGGACCAGATTCTGCTCTTTCTGGTGCCCCTGGTCGTCTATCAGACTACGCATGAGACGTCGTGGTCCGGTATTGCGTTCTTCATCGAGGCGCTCCCGAGGTACCTGGTGTTTCCCTTTTGCGGCGTCCTTTGTGACCGGATATCGCCCGTCAGGATTCTGCGTGTGAGCCAGTTGTATCGCGGCTTCGCGTGTATTGCAGGCGTTATCGGATACGCAATATTCGCCGGCATTGGTTGGCTCGTCGTACTTTCAGCGTGTTGTGGCGTTCTCACGAGTCAGGGACTCGTCGCACGAGAGGTGTTGCTGCCCCAGGTATTCAAAAATCAAAAATTCGAACGAGTCCTGTCGCACTCGCAACTCGCCGACCAGATAGGCGTGGTTGCCGGCCCCGTATTAGCCGCGTTGATGTTGGGTTGCTGGAGATGGGAGTTCGTTGTCGTGGCAACGGCGATTCTGTTTTTCGCCGCGGACTGGGCGACCGTCTTATGGCAACGCACGAGCGACTTCGAACTGTTAGCGCCTGAGGTTGCCAGGGGGCCCTGGTCCGCGCCAATCAAGGTCGCGTTAGATCACGTCGCGCGCCTGCCGAAACTGAAAAAACTCGTGGCGCTGGCTGCGGCGGAAAACCTCGTCATTGGCGTTACGCTGGCGACTTCGGCGGCGATGGTGACCGGCGTGCATCATCAATCCGATGCTTTCTATGCGCTTTTGCAGACTGCCGGGGCTATCGCAACCGTCGTCATTTTGCTGGTGATCGCGAGAACCGCAATACCTCGGCGAGTGCTGGGCCTGCTGTCATTCGTGGCAATATGCGCTGGCGGGATCGTTGCAGGTGTCAGCCCGTCCCCCTGGGGCTACGCGATCGGCTTTCTGCTGATTGCAGGCTTCGACAAGATGTTCAGCATCTACATTCGGACTGTGCGGCAGACAGTCATTCCACCAAGAGATTACGGCAAGACTCTCGGTGTGGTCATCATGCTCAACAATTCGACGCAGCCGCTTGCGGGCTTACTGGTCGGCCTGTTCTCGGGACACAACCGCGTCGGTCTGGTAATCGTATCGATCTCGCTCATGATGGGCGGCTCAGGGGTTCTTGCTCTGGCCATCGAGGCTCGGCGCCGCCACGCGAACAAACGCCTTTCGACAACTCCACCGAAAGCATGATCAAACCAATGCACAGCCAACGCTGTTTCATCCCGGTGATTCCGCCGCGCCGCCTATCTTGCTGGACGCCCGCGACTGCACGCTCGACAGATGCTCGCGCATGCATCGCGCCGCCGTTTCACCGTCACGGGCTTTCATCGCGTTGACGATTGCCTGATGCTGCTGGGCAAAATAATGCCGCGTCTCCTGGCTGACGGTTTTCTTTCGAACCTCCGGCTTGACGCGCATGCCGTTGATCACTTCCATGAGCGCAATGAGCGCGGGATTGCGGGTGGCCTGGCTGATCAATAAATGAAAGCGGTGATCCCATTGCTGCCACTCCTCGTCGCTGTTCGCGGCCGCGTTTTTCCGCGCGCACTTCTCAAGTTCGAGCAGATCGTCCCAGCTAGCCTTGGTCGCGGCGAGTTCCGCCAGCGCGGGCTCGAAAAGTAGCCTCATCTCGGCGATATCCGCTGGACTGGTGCCCGCGCGCAAGCCGCGCAGCGTGGGACCGAACTTGAGCGGCCGTGCTCCCAGATACGTGCCGCGTCCAACTCCGCGCCATACGCGTCCCGACGCCTCCAGCGAGGCAAGCACCGAGCGCAATTCCCTTCGACTGACGCCAAGTTCCTCAGCCAGCTTCCTCTCGGGCGGTAACGCGTCGCCGTCTTTGAGCTGATGACTTGCGATATACCCGAGCAGGCCGCTCAACGCTGTCTCTTCCATTCCATTCGTCCGAACCAATGAATATTGGTATCAAAGATAACAGATTGACGGCGCACTGACGCTATGAATTTCATGCAGTGCTTTTTTGGCTTGTATTACGCGGCTATATTCCAGGTTAGCATCGAGGAAAGGGTGGCGTCATCCAAGGCCCGCTGATCGAATTGATACCTTTAAACATTGGTCCAGCAACCGGTCGCAGCGATCAAAAGAGGAGTAGGGCATGTCGTTCACAACTCGTCCCGAACTGATTGGCACGTTCGGAATGGTGGCGTCGACGCATTGGCTGGCCAGCGCGTCGGCCATGGCCACGCTGGAAAAAGGCGGCAATGCCTTCGATGCCGCTGCAGCCGCGGGGTTTGTACTCCAGATCGTCGAGCCGCATCTGAACGGTCCCGGCGGTGAGCTGCCGGTGGTGTTCTACAGCGCCCGTGAAGACCGGGTTCGAGTGCTTTGCGGCCAGGGCGTGACGCCCGCGAGCATGACGATCGGGCGTATGCGCGAGTTGGGGCTGGAAGTGGTGCCGGGGACCGGACTTTTACCGGCGGTGGTACCGGGGGCATTCGGTGCATGGATGGCCATGCTGCGCGACTATGGCCAGTTGCCGCTCGAAGACGTGTTGAGCTATGCGATCGGCTATGCGGAGAACGGCTACCCGGTGCTGCCGCGCATGGCTTCGTCGATCCTCGCGATCAAGGATTTTTTTCTCACCGAATGGCCTACCTCGGCCGAACAATGGCTGCGAAATGGCGACGCGCCCACGCCGAATCACCTCTTCGCCAATCCGGCGATCGCCACCACCTACAAACGCATTCTGCGAGAAGCGACCAGCCGCAGCGACCGCGCCGAGCAGTGCGAACGGGCTCGCGAAGTGTTCTATCGCGGGTTCGTGGCAGACGCCATCGACCAGTACTTTCGGTCCACAGCCGTTCTCGATACTTCAGGCCAGCGCAATCGCGGCTTGCTCTCCGCCGACGATTTCGCTCGGTGGGAGCCCTCTTATGAAGATCCGGTGTCCTACGACTACGGCGACCTTCGCGTCCACAAGACGGGTCCGTGGGGGCAGGGACCGATGTTCCTGCAGCAACTTGCGCTGCTCAAGGGCTTCGATCTCGCGGCGATGGATCCGCAGGGACCGGATTTCGTCCACACGGTTATCGAGTGCTCGAAGCTCGCGTTCGCCGACCGCGAGGTCTTCTACGGCGACCCGGCGTTTGCCCATGTGCCGCTAGATGTGCTGCTCAGCGACGCCTATAACGACGAACGTCGCAAGCTCATCGACCCGCAGCGTGCGTCGCTCGAATTTTGTCCGGGAACGCTCGGCGACAGCGGGCGCCGCGCCGCGCGCATCATGGCGCTCGCCGGGAAGGAACAGTTTGGGGGCTTCGGGCAGGGAGAGCCGACCTTCGCGCCGCTGCCTGAACTTCGAGGCGACACCGTACACCTCGATATCGTCGACCGGTGGGGCAACATGGTGTCGGCTACGCCGTCCGGCGGCTGGTTGCAGGCGTCGCCGGCGGTGCCCGGACTCGGGTTCAACGTCACCACGCGTGCGCAGATGTTCTGGATGGAAGAGGGCCTGCCATCGTCCTTGGGTCCTGGCCGACGTCCTCGCACGACGCTGTCGCCCACGCTCGTTACCCGCGCGGGCAAACCTTACGCGGCATTCGGCACGCCCGGCGGCGACCAGCAGGATCAGTGGTCGCTCCAGCTGTTCCTGAAACATGTGCACGCCGGCATGAACTTTCAGGCCGCCGCGGATTCGCCGTCGTTCCAGACCGCTCATTTTCCCGGCTCGTTCTACCCGCGCGCGATGCAGTTGGGCAAGATGTCCGCCGAAGCACGCTTTCCGGAAAGCACGCTCGCCGAATTGCGCGCGCGTGGACACGATCTGACCGTGGCGGAGCCGTGGGCATTGGGGCGGGTCTGCGCGGTGGGCATCAGAAATGGCCTGATGCGCGGCGCGGCGACGCCTCGCCAGATGCAGGCATATGCGATCGGGCGATGAACTTCGTGCCCGCGATCAACGCGCTCATTCCTCCATGGAGAAACTCGCCATGTCCGCTGTAGCTGCTCGTCTTGAACGGCTCCCGTTATCGGGATTTCATCGCAAACTTCTGCTGATCGGCGGGCTGGGGTATCTGTTCGACGGACTCGACTCGTCGTCGCTTGCGTTCCTGTTACCGGTCGTCAGCAAGCTGTGGCATTTGACGAGCGCCGAGACTGGCCTCGTTGCCAGCAGTACCTATATCGGGTACTTCTTCGGCGCTTTTCTGTCGGGCGTATTCGCCGATCTCATCGGCCGCCGCCGCATCATGATGACGGCGCTGGCGATCTACTGTGTCGCGTCGCTCGCGAGTGCAGCGGCAACCGACTGGCACACGTTCTTCGCATTACGCATCGTCGCGGGTTTTGGCTCCGGCGCGGAGACCGTGGTGATCGCGCCATTCCTCGCGGAATTCGTGCCGCGGCGCTACAGGGGAATGTTTTGCGGCGCACTGGTCGGTTTCATGTCGTTCGGCTATCTGAGTTCGTCGATTCTCGGCTTCGTCGTGGTCAGAAATTTTGCCGATGGCTGGCGGTATCTCGCCGTGGTCACGTCGTTGCCGGTCGTCATGCTGCTCTGGTGGCGAAGGACGCTGCCGGAGTCGCCGCGATGGCTCGAAAGCCAGGGCCGAACCGAAGAAGCGAATCGCATCGTAAGCGCGATCGAATCATGGTTCACCGGCCGCGGCATTCATCTTGCGCCGGTTGCCTCCGTCCGCATGATGCCGGCGACGGCACCGGCCAAGGGTCGCGCATTGCAGAACGTGTTGACGTTGTGGTCGCCGCGACTCGCGCGTACCACGGCGGTGAGCTGGCTCATGTGGTTCTCGGTCGCGTTCGCGTACTACTCGTTCTTCTCGTGGATCCCGAGTCTGCTCCTCAAGGAGGGGCTCACCATGACCAAAAGCTTCGGTTATTCGATCGCGATCTATGGGGCGCAGATCCCTGGCTATTTCTCTGCGGCATGGCTCAATGAACGCATCGGACGCAAAGCGGTGGTCGCCTCGTACATGCTGCTGGGCGGCATCGCGGCGATCGCGCTTGCGTTCTCTCACACGGGAATCGGCATCATGCTTGCGGGCATATGCCTGTCGTTCTTCATGAACGGCGCATTCGCGGGCGTCTATGCGTACACCCCGGAAGTGTTTCCCACTGCAGTCCGCACGACGGGCACGGGATCGTCGTCATCGTTTGGCCGCATCGGCTCGGTGAGCGCGCCGATTCTGGTCGGCCTCGTCTATCCGGCGTTCGGGTTTCTGGGCGTATTCGCGATGACCACGACAGTTCTGCTCGTCGGAGCATGCGTGGTTTTCTGCCTCGGTATCGAGACTCGCAACCGTTCGCTCGAAGATATCGAGGCCGAGGAGTTCGGGCGTGCGCAGGATGTTCGAGGTCCGCTCAGTTCCACGGAATTAGGCGGCTGAACGCCGCGATGTGCCAACTCTTCGTTTATAGAACATGCAAGCCAACAGCATCGTGACTACGCCGCCCGTCCCGCAAACGCTGGACATTTCCCATCTGGAACATCTCGCCAGGGCCATGCGGCTCAACGGTCAGCCGGTGGCGCTTTTCCGTGCGGTTCATGAGGTGGCGGCAAGCGTGATCGGCTTCCGCCTGCTCACGATCATGTCTTACGACGCCGGGCGCGAGGAAGTCGAGCGCGCTTATACGAACATGCCAGACGTGTACCCAGTTGGCGGGCGCAAGAAAAAACGCGGCACCGCGTGGGCCAGACAGGTTCTGCATGACCTTGAGCCATTTCGCGCAGAAACGCCGCAAGGCATTCTCGAAGCGTTCGACGACCACACGGTGATGACCGGCATGGGCCTCGGATCGATATTGAATATCCCTATCGCGTACAACGGCGTGTGCATCGGCACGATGAACCTCACACACCGGGAAGGGTGGTACACCGAGCGGCACGAAGCGCTTGGCTTGCTGATCGGTTCGTTCCTCGCTCCCGCTCTGATCGCGGGCAATACGGTATCCGCCGTCAGTTCGGGTTCTCTCTGACATGACTACAACTCCCCGCGCTACGGCAACGGCAACGGCGACGGCAACGGCAACGGCAACGCAAAGCGCGGAATCGCAAGGCCGTTGGCTGCTGGTCTTCGTCCTTTCCTATCTCGCGCTAATGGCCGATGGCGCCGACGTGATGATGTACGGCCTGACCCTCACGCGAATCAAGGACGATTTCGGGCTCAGCAATGTGCAGGCAGGAGCGTTGGGAAGTTTGACGTTGGTAGGCATGGCCGCGGGCGGGATACTGGGCGGCTGGCTGAGCGACCGTGTGGGCCGGGTGAGGGTGGTCGTATGGGCGCTGACGCTCTTCTCGCTCGGCGCGGGACTGCTCGGGCTCACTCACAGCTTTCTGCAGTTCGCGATTGTTCGCTTCATCGGTTCGTTGGGAATCGGCTGCATGGTGCTCGTCACCACGCTGGTTGCCGAATACGTGCCCACCGAAAGACGTTCGTTGATTCTCGGCGCGTTGCAGACCGCCATTTCGGCCGGCTATATTGTGGTGATCGCGCTGAGCAGCTGGATCTTGCTGCACTATGGCTGGCGCACGCTGTATTACGTGTCGGCGGTTCCCGTGGTTTTTGCGCTCGCGATCAAATTTGCCGTGCCCGAGCCGACCAGCTGGCGGGCAAGCCGTGCAGCCGACCGCAATAGCCAGAACGAAAGCGGCACTCATGGCCAGAGTGGAGCGCGATTGCGCGACGGCCGCTACGCCGTGATTTTCCGCACCCGACAGACGCGCACGCTGTTCATCCTGTGGACTCTCGCCTCTGTTTTCATTCTTTCCGGCTTTTATGGTTTGAACAACTGGCTACCCACGTACCTCGAAAGAGAACTGCATATCAAGTTCAGTTCACTGACCGGCTACATGATCGGCACCTACGTGGTCGCCTTCATCGGCAAGATCTTCGCCGGCTGGCTGGGCGACCGTTGGAGCCGGCGCGGCGTATACGTGCTGGGTTGCGCGGGCGCCGCGCTCTTCTTGCCGGTCATCATCTTCTGGCATACGCGGGAGAACATTGCTGCGCTGATGCTCTTTTTCGGCTTTCTATATGGTGTTCCGCTCGGCACGATCGGCACTTTCATGTCCGAGAGCTTCGCCACTTCGATCCGCGGCACTGCTGTTGGCGGTTCCTATAATGTTGGCCGGTTCTGCGCGGGCGCAGCGCCTATTGTTATCGGCTACCTCGCCACGCAGTTCTCCATCGGCTTCGGCTTTCTTGTCGTGGGTGCGGTTTTCTTTCTGAGCGGCGTCACGGCGCTGTTTATCCCGGACCGCCTGTACGACACCGAGCGGCCATCCACGCCATGACGCTTCGAGTTTCACACCAAAACATTCAGGATGCGGTGGATCGTCGTCTCCCGCGCAGAGGCAAGAGGATCGTCCTATCAGCGAAGCGATGGAAGATAGGAGAATCGTAGCCACTTTCTGCGGATGGCGAAACGGTGATGCGCGCTCTTGTACGCATTCCCGAACTCACCACTGCAGTTCACCAGGAAGCGGCAACCGGCGGCTGTGAAATGTTAAGGATCGACGAAGTCACGAATAGCGAAAGTTTCCCCGATCGATGCGATGTCGCGGTGATAGGCGGCGGCATCGTCGGCGTCAGCACCGCGTATGAACTGGCGCGGCGCGGTGTCCAGGTGGTTCTGCTCGAAAAGGGCGTTATTGGCGGCGAGCAGTCGGGGCGCAATTGGGGTTGGGTGCGTCAGCAAAACCGCGACCTCTATGAGTTGCCGCTCGCCATGCAAAGCCTCAGGCGCTGGGAGGAACTAAGCGGAGAACTCGGCGAGGACATTGGCTTTCGCAGGGCTGGCATTTTGTATGGCACGGAGCTTCAATCGGACGTCGCGCAATGGGAGTCGTGGATTGCGCGCGCACGCGAGATCGGTTTCAACAGTGAGATCCTCAGTGCGCGAGAACTGGCGGCGCGCATTCCGTCCGGACGTGCAAGGTGGGCTGGCGGTCTGTGGTCGGTCACGGACGGCCGCGCCGAGCCGTCGAAAGCCGCGCCTGCAATTGCACGCGGGGCGCAACGGCTTGGCGCCAGGGTCTTCCAGAACTGCGCAGTACGCAGTCTGGACATGAGTGCAGGACGCGTCGGCGGCATCTGGACGGAGCGCGGCCGGCTCGCTGCCGACACCGTTGTGCTTGCCGGAGGCGCCTGGAGCGCGTTGTTCTGCCAGCATCATGGTATCGATCTGCCTGCCATTAACGTAATCGGAACGGCGTTGCGCACCGCTGAGGCACCGGCGGTCGTCGAAGGCTGCTTCTCCGGACCTGACTTCGCGTTGAGGCGGAGGTTGGACGGCGGCTACACCATCGCGGTCCCCGGCTATGGACGGGTCGAACTCGCGCCGCAAAACCTGCGGCATTCGGTGAAGTTCCGCACCATGTTCCGCAGCAAGCTGAAGAAGAAACTCAAGGTTCGCGTCGGTGCCAGCTTCTTCCACGGACCAGAGGCGAACGCGACGTGGCGCGACGATGACATCTCGCCATTTGAACGGACACGGATACTGGACCCGCGTGTCGATAGCGAATGGCTCGAACGCGGCCTGCGCAATGTGGCCCGCGTGTTTCCCGAGTTGTCGGGCTTGCGGATCGCTCACGCATGGGCGGGCGCAATCGACACGACGCCGGATCTTGTCCCGATCATCTCGAAGGTCGATGCGAAACCGGGTCTTGTGATCGCCTCCGGCTTTAGCGGTCACGGCTTCGGGCTAGGGCCCGGCGCGGGCTTACTGGCGAGCCGGCTGGTAATGGACGAGGCGCCGCAGTTCGACATGGCCCCCTACAGACTGACGCGCTTTTCCGACGGAACGAAACTGAACAGCCCCGAAATGATGTGAGTTGAATTACGGGGACTAGTTCTCGTGGCACTGCAATGCGCGGTGAATGGAGTGCGCCTTTGCAATTAAACGCGACGTGCTACGATTGCCATCGTCAAGTTTTTGGCTGTCGCACGTCCATGCACAAACTGGCTTACCTGCTCGTTCCTTTGACGCTCGCCGCACCGTTATCAGCCTTCGCGCTTGGCGGTGAGAATGTGGAATACGACCAATGCATTCTGAATTCTTTAGCGAATAGCCAGAGCAGTTACGCGGCACGTGTCATCAGAAATTCGTGCCAGGCACTGTACGTAAACGGTGCACTGCTTTTGCCGCGCGAGAAGTCTTATCACGTGTGTATCTTGCAAAATGTCCAGAACGTGAGAGGGGCATTTGCAGTCAACGAAATATTGCACGCCTGCCGCCGCCAGAATCGGATGTGAGTTGTGCGCGCCGCGATTCGATATCGGCAAGCGCGAGCCGGTACCCGGTTCGCGGTTCACCGACCGCGCGGATAGAAAATGCCGACGTGACGTAGCTCGCTCAAACAGGCAGGGTGTGCCTGCCTGTTTTTCTACTGTTTAGCCGGCGTGCGCGAAGGCGCGTGTCGTGCGAGTCCTGGGCGGCCGGTCCCGCAGCAGCAGTGGCATCAAACGCCGGTTGGCTGTGCGCGCGGCCCACTCGCAATACTCGGCGCTGCCGAGCACCCAGCCATTCAGCGTGGACTGCATCAGTTTTTCGACTTCGAGTTGATCAGGGGACTGTGCGCCCAGATCCCGATAAGCCTCGTGACGCTCGAACGGCGTGTTGCCGAGCGCGCGATAAAGCGGGTGATCCTTGATAAAGCTATCGACACGCAGCCCGATATGGTGCGAGTAGCTCGACCACCGGTATTTTCCCGGCTCGTCTACAAGGTTGCCTCGCACCGGCGCATGATCGATGATCTGGCTCGCCAGCAGAAAATATCGATCCGGCTCGATCACGGTTGCCCGGTACCCGCCACGCCACATCGTGCCGCGTCGTCCGTGGCGTCGATTAAAGGTCTCGACATAGCGGCGGCCCACCGCCTGCATCGCCATGGCCACGCTCGACTCATATGACGGCGTGACCAGAAATTGCACCGCACCTGGCATCAGGACCCAGGCGTGGACTGCCAGGTCGGCGACGCGCGCTGCGTCTGCCAGGCAGGCGAGGAAGTACAGGTAATCTCCTTCGTCCAGGAATGCGGGCCCCGTGAGCCCCTGCAAAATAACGTGTTGCGGTTGATCTGGAACGTAATGACGTGCGAGCCGTGTCATGCTGAATTAACCGGAAATCCGATGTGAGAAAGCGTTCCGACAGGTAACGAATGTGTGACGGTGCGTGAAGCAGGTATGAGATGGAATTCTAGTGGTGATAGGCGCGAGTATTCATCGCGAATAGGCCTTTGTTCTAGCCTCATTTCGCTGAATTGGCGTGCGCTGCCATCGCTGGTTTTATGCCAACGCTGAATCGCAGTGGGGTGCTAACGCAACTCGCCGGTCTGATTGTGTCGATGCGGAAGGACGAAGTGGGATCGATGGGCTGGCGGATGCGAAGCAGCGATCAGGCGCAATCACGTGCGTCTGGGAGACCTCGGCGGTCAGACAGGTCGTCGGCTTCTTTGGAAAGTGCGCCTGATGTCGTTATCAGGCGCACCTGGGACTTTGCGAGACTGTGAGTCGCCTACGACTGTCCGGACACCTGCTCGCGCCACCGGTAAGCCTGCTTCCACCCAAGCAAACGCTTGAGCTTTTCATTACTCAGCAAGGTCTCGAATTCACCGAGCGGTTTTTTCACCGGCACATTCGGGTAGTAAGTCTTCAGCAATTCCGCGACCGGCCGGTCGGAGGAGACGTCGTCTGCGGCTACATTCATCACCGTGAAGCCCAGTCCATCCTTTTCGATGCCGAGACGGCAGGCCGTTGCCAGATCGCGGCCGTCGATATAGCTCCATGCAATGCGCTTTCTCAAGGCGGGGTCCTTGAGCCAGGTCGGGAATTTCTGGTAGTCCACCGGGTCGAGTACATTGCCGATGCGCAAGCAGTAAATATCCGCGCCCGTGCGCGCATGAAACGCCTTTGCTGTCACTTCATTAATGACTTTCGACGTGGCGTAGCTGTCCATCGGGTCGACGGGATACTCTTCATCGAGCGGGAAGTACGCCGGGTCGCGATGCCGGTGCGCGAACACCACGCCGTAGGTCGTCTCGCTCGAAGCGACGATGACCTTCCTGATGCCGAGCTTTGCAGCCGCGTCCAGCACGTTGTAGGTGCCCATCACATTGATACGGAACACCTCGTTGTCCGTGGTGACGAGAATGCGCGGAATGGCGGCGAAATGCACGACGGCGTCAATCGGCTTGGGCTCGATGTCGTCGTCGAATTCTTTTGCCGTGGTCGTCGACGAAAGTGCATTGAACACCTGTCCCGCATCGGTAATGTCGGTGATCAGAGTCCGCGCGGTGCCTTTGGCCATTGGCACGCGGTCCAGATTGAGTACTTCGTAGCCGTGCGCCACCAGATCTTCTACTACCCATTTGCCGGCAAGTCCGCTGCCGCCCGTCACAATCACTCGCTTGGTCATGCCTTGTCTCCTTTGCAGTTCATCAAGCCACCCGACGGCAATGCGCCGCTGACGACACCAGACGCATCGTAACGCCACACCCTGCGCGATGCTGTGACGCCCGTCATAGGCATGTGGGCATTCATCGCGCTATCTGCAGACAATCTACGGGTCAATCCCGATACGAATCTATGACGCGCGTCACAGATTTCCGCATGTCCGCGCTCCTATGATCTGTTCCGAGCCTGTAAAGGAGGAGCGATCGGTGACTGCAATATCGTCGAAGAAGGAACCCCCGTCCGGGCGTGCCGCTGACTGGATCAGGGCGTGTTTGCGCATACGCGAGCTGAACGTGCTCTCGGTGCTGCTGCTCGTTGGACTGCTGATCAGCGTTTTCTCGCCGTACTTCCTCACGACCAACAACCTGATGGGCGTGTTCCGCTCGTTTTCGTTGATTGCGCTCATGTCGATCGGCATGATGCTCGTGATCATTACGGGCGGCATCGACCTCTCGGTTGGATCGGTCATGGGCCTGTCGTCGCTCGTTACCGCGCTCGTCTTCCAGCATGGTTACAACGCGCCGGCGGCCATTGGGGCGGGGCTCGCCGTGGGAATCGCGGTCGGCGCATTCAATGGCTTCATGATCACGTGGATACAGTTGCCGCCTTTCATTGCGACGCTTGGCACGCTGTCGATCGGGCGCGGCCTCATGTACATCATCACCAAAGGCGTGCCCGTCACGCCCGACGTTCCCGACAGCTTCACATTCATCGGCCAGGGTTACATTGGATTCGTGCCTTTTCCGGTCGTCATTCTTCTGGCCATGACGGCCGTCTTCTCCGTCGTCATGCGACAGACGCGCTTTGGCCGCTACGTGTACGCGACTGGCGGCAATGAAGTGGCCGCGCGCTTATCCGGCGTGCGCACCGCGCGCGTGAAATTCACGGTCTATGTGCTATCCGGCCTGATCGCATCGATGGCAGGCGTCATTGCGTTCTCGCGCTTCGTGTCGGCCGAGCCGGCTTCTGGCTTCGGTGCGGAACTCGATGTCATCGCGGCGGCGGCCATCGGCGGCGCGAGTCTGTCGGGCGGGGCGGGCAGCGTGGAGGGCGCGATCATCGGCGCGGCTCTCGCGGGAATCATTACGAATGGCGTCGTGCTGCTCAACATCGATACCTATGCGCAGCAGGCCATCACCGGCTGCGTAATTCTCATTGCCGTCAGCATCGACATCTGGCGCGTGCGTCGCAAGGAACGCTAGGAACACTGAACGCTGCAACCATAACATCAGGAGACATGCATGAAACTCACGCAACGATTCACCGCGAGCGCCCTGGTCGCACTAGCCGCATCGGTTGGCGCAACGGCTCACGCCAAAGACGCAAAAGATATTTCCGTCGCTGTTATTCCCAAGGTCGCGGTGCCGTTCTTCGACGACTGCAACAAAGGGGCAAAGACGGCGGCCGACAAAGCCGGTGTGAAATATCAATGGGTGGTGCCGCAAAACACGCAGGGTTCCACGCAGGTACAGATTATCGAGGACCTGATTTCGAGGCATGTGGATGGCATTGCGATATCGGTGAACGAGCCGAAGTCGGTCGAAAGCGTGATGAAGCGCGCAGAGCAAAGCGGCATCAGGGTGCTGACGTATGACTCGGATTCGCCCAGAAGCGGACGCTCCATGTATATCGGCACCAACAACGAACAGGCGGGCGCGACCATGGCGGAGACGATGGGCAAGGCGCTCAATGGTCAAGGCGAAGTGGCGATCATTACGGGCCAACTGGGCGCGGTCAATCTGAACGAGCGTATCGCCGGCATCAAGAAAGGGCTGGCGAAAGATCCGGGCATCAAGATTGTCGAGACGCAAGGCACCGACGACGATCTGGCCCGCGGCGTCTCTGTGGTCGAAACCACGCTGCGTGCGCATCCGCAACTCAAAGGCATCTTCGGCGTGAGCCAGGTGGGCGGGCCGGCGGTCGCGAAGGTGCTCAACACGAAGGAGTTCGGCACGATGAAGGGCAAGCTCGAAGTGCTTGCCTTCGACGATCTTCCCGACACGCTTAAGGGGCTCAAGGAAGGCTATATCCAGGGCATCATGGTTCAGCGTCCGGTGACAATGGGCTCGCTTGCTGTCGAACACCTTGTTGCGCAGATCCAGGGCCAGGAAGCGCAGCCAAAGGACATCGACACCGGCGTGACCGTTGTCACGAAAGACAATATGACCAGCTACACGAAGTGATGAGCCACGTGACAGGCGTGCCTTTTCTGGAGATGCGTAACATCTCCAGAACTTTCCCTGGCGTCAAGGCGCTCGACCGCGTGAATCTGGAAATACGCGCGGGCGAAGTGCTCGCGCTTGCCGGAGAAAACGGCGCGGGCAAAAGTACGCTGATGAAGATACTGACCGGCATTTACGCGCCCGATGCCGGCGGCACTATTCTTGTCGAAGGGCAGGAAGTTGCACTCGCCGACAGCCATCACGCTCGCGCACTTGGCGTGAACATCATTTATCAGGAGCTTGCGGTTGTCGGCAATCTCACTGTGGGTGAGAACATTTTTCTGGCGAGAGAACCGCGTACACGGCTCGGACTGATCGATCGTCCGCGCATGTATCGCGAGGCGCGCGAAGTGCTGGCCACCATCGACATGGATATCGATCCGGCTACGCGCGTGAGTGAATTGAGTGTCGGCCAGCAGCAGATGATCGAGATCGCCAAGGCCCTCTGCGCGCGGTCCAAGGCCATTATCATGGACGAGCCGACAGCATCGCTCAGTCATCACGAAACCAGCGTTTTGCTGGGCATCGTCAAGCGCTTGCGCGAAAGAAACATTGCGGTGGTCTATATCTCGCATCGGCTCGAAGAGATTTTCGAACTCGCAGATCGCGTGACGGTACTACGCGACGGACGCACGGTCGGCACCGCGCCCATTGCCGACATGACGCGCGAGACGCTTGTGCGCCTGATGGTGGCCCGCGAGTTGAGCGAACTCTACGGCGAGCCGCAGTCTCATGCGAGCCGCGATCCCGTGCTCGAAGTGCGAGCGCTGTCGCTCAAGCCGGTCAGGAAGGCAGAGCCTCGCATCCGCGATATAAGCTTTACGCTGCATCGTGGCGAAGTGCTCGGGATCGCCGGGCTTGTCGGTTCGGGCCGCACCGAGATAATGGAAATGATCTTCGGAATGCGTGCGTGCACGGGATCGGTCAAGGTAGAAGGCAAGCCGGTGTCGATCCGCAATCCGCACGATGCGATCAGGTCGGGCATAGGTTTCGTTACCGAAGACCGCAAGGCCCAGGGGCTCATACTCGGCATGACTGTGCGCGAGAATTTCAGCCTTACTCATCTGGAGCGCTATTCGCCGTTCCAGTTCGTGCAGCATGCGCGAGAACGTGAGAGCTGTCGGCGGTTCGTCCGTATGCTGGGAATCAAAACGCCGGGCGTCGAGCAGAAGGTCGTCAACCTGAGCGGCGGCAATCAGCAAAAGATCGTGATCGCCAAGTGGGTCGCGCGCAGCCCGAAAGTGCTCATCGTCGATGAACCGACACGCGGCATCGACGTAGGCGCGAAAGCGGAGGTGCACGCGCTCATTGCGCGGCTCGCGGCAGAGGGCATTGGCGTGATCGTCATCTCTTCGGATCTTCTCGAAGTGCTCGCCGTCAGCGATCGCATCTTGACTGTGCGGGAAGGACGCGTCAGCGGGGAATTGAGCAGGGCGCAAGCTTCGCAGGAAAAAGTGATGGCGCTCGCCACCGCTTGATAACCATCAAACGAAGTAATGGATACGAATATGACCACGATCGTCGTTATACACACCGGCCCAGTCACGGTCGATCCCCTCAAGGCGCAGTTCGCCGAGCAGTTGGCCGATGCGCGTGTCGTCAATATCGTCGACGACAGCCTGCTGACCGATGTGCGTTCGGCGGGCCGCCTGACGCCCGAAGTGACACGCCGTTTATATAGCTATATGGCGAACGCCGAAGCGCTCGGCGCGGACATCATTCTCAATGCGTGTTCGTCGGTGGGCGAGGCAACCGACCTCTTGCGCAGCATGATCCGCACGCCAATCGTCAAGGTTGACGAAGCGATGGCCGAGGAGGCCTGCGCGCTTGGACCGCGGATCGGCGTTCTCGCAACTGTGTCCACGACGCTCGAGCCGACGGTGCGTCTGATCCGCAAAAAAGCCGCCGAGCGCCGCATCGAGATTCAGGTGACGGAATCCATCGCGCCAGGTGCATTCGAAGCGCTGCTTGCGGGCGACGCCGCGAAGCACGACGAGATCCTCAAGCGCACGATTGTCGAACTTGCCGATCAGGTGGATGTGATCGTGCTCGCGCAAGTCTCGATGGCGCGCCTCGTGCCGTCGCTCGGCTCGCTCTCAGTGCCGGTACTGTCGAGTCCTCAAAGCGGCGTAGCTTCGGTCAAGCGCGCATTAGCGGCGCTCTGAACTCGCGTGGAGCCGGATTCGCGGGCAGTGCAGCAAAGGCCGGCGCTTTGGTGATGTACCGCGTGACGAAGGCGGGTGTCAGCACGATTTTGCGCTCATGCATGTCGACGAAGCCTTCTGACTTGAGGTCGCTAAAGTGCCGGTTGACCGATTCGCGCGACGTGCCGATGAATTCCGCGAGCTTGTCCTGTGCGATCGGCAAGTCGATCAAAACAGTATCGCCATGCTCCGGATGATCGAAGGGCGTGCCCACTTGCCCCGAGAACATGACGAGTATGTTGACGAGCCGCTTTCTCACGTCGTGTAACGAGAGATTCTCAATCAATTGCTGTGCTTCCTGCCAGCGCAGATAGTGGTTGCGCAGCACGAACTGGTTGATGACGTCGTAGCGCGCAAGCAGTTCCTTGAAATCCGCTTTACGGATATAGCAGACCATGCTCGGCGTGAGCGCCTGTGCGTGATGGGAGTAGTTGTCCTCATTGAGAACATCGCCATCGCCGAAAATCATGCCAGCCTTGACGAAGGCAAGTGTGATTTCCTGGCCGTCTTCGGTGAGGCGATAAAGCCTTACGCTGCCGCTCTTGAGCAGGTACACATGCTCGCTCGATTCATCCGGCCTATAGATAACGGTGTTCTTGCGTAACGTGCGATGGTCGCTGAAGGCGGGCATCACCTCGTCGAGGCAATGACACTGGATCAAAGAGAGCAATTCGCTCTTGCCGACAAACCACATTGCCGTCTCCTTAAAGTTGCCTTGCGAACTTTGGCGCCTTATCAGGCGTTTGTAATAACGCTGCTTTGGTCCGATTCATTCTACACACGGAGCCTCGAAAGGCGCTGAAGACAACGCGCCAGAAATGTTCGCGAGAGCTGGCTGCGGAAAACCGTTTTTGCGCAACGCAGCGCGTCGCAAAGCCAACGACGACAGGGTCGAGGGCAATGGCATGTTGCGCGAGCGACGCGCGGCGCTACCCGCGAACCGCGCTCGGCGCGAAACGAAACCAAGGGAAATTCCCTACAAAATCATCAGATGTCTGATGTATATTTGGTCCAGTGACGAGCGAGAGAGCAACATGCGCCTAAGCGTAGAGCGATCGATGAGCGACAAGATCCAGGAGTCGCTGTTGACCATGATTCGTGAGCGCAAGCTCAAGCCTGGTGATCAGATTCCCACGGAATTGGAGCTCTGCGAGCTGCTCGGCGTTGGCCGTTCGAGTTTGCGCGAGGCCGTGGCGCAGATGATCTCGCATGGGCTCCTCTCACGCGTGCAGGGACGCGGCACCTTCATCAGACAAATTTCGCTGAAGCTGCAAGGCGGTCTGGATGATCTGATGTCTGTGACCGACATGATCAGGAGCGTTGGCGCGGTGCCTTCCACGAGCCGTATTCAGATGGACAGCATTGCGGCGTCGGAGAGTCTTGCCGAAAAGCTTGGGATCGCGCCCGGCGAAACATGCATCCGCATCGAACGGGTGAGGCGTGCCGACGATGCAATTGCCGCTTACTGCATCGACACGATCCCGAAAACGCTTTTCGATGAAGCTCAAGGTGAATTAGGCGAATCGCTCTTTGGCATGTTCGCGCGCACAGGACGGCGCTTATCGCATACGCACACATCGATACAGCCGACCATCCTCACGCCGCGCGATCTGCCGGAACTGGGCGACGGATTCGGCATGTTTCTCCTGCTGGACGAAGTAGATTTCGATCAGAGCGGCGAGCCGCTTTGCTATAGCAACGACTACTACAACACGAGCATCTTCAAGTTCGATCTGGTGCGCAAGCGTCGCTAAAGACGTGTCCAGGTCGATGGGCGCCGGAAGCAACATCGGAGGAGGCACCGATGGAGTTTGAAGCCTTTACCGCAGGTGAGCTGGCAGCGTATCTCGGCGCCATTCCCAAGGTGCGCGCGCTGCTTGGCGAGCCTGACGATCTGGACGTAGCCGAAGTGGGCGACGGCAATCTGAATTACGTGTACTTCGTAACGAATGCGAAGGCGCCGCAGCGCAGCGTCGTGGTCAAACAGGCGCCGCCTTTTCTGCGGCTCGTCGGCAAGACGTGGCCTCTGTCGTGCCAGCGCATGGAGCACGAAGTCGCAGCACTGCGCCGCTTCGGCGCGCTCTGCCCACAGCACGTGCCGAAGGTGTATCACGCCGACAGCAAGCGTTTCCTGATGGTCATGCAAAGGCTTGCCTCGCATTGCATCCTGCGGCAAGGCCTCATTAACGGCATAACCTATCCGAAGCTTGCTGCGCATCTGTCCACTTATCTTGCGCATACGCTTTTTTACGGCTCCGATCTCTTTCTGGCGCCGGATATCAAGAAGCAGGCTATGAGCGCGGCCGTCAATGTCGAGTTGTGCAGGATTACCGAAGATCTCGTATTCACTTTTCCCTTCGAAGACCATCCGTCCAATGTGTATAGCCCAGCACTGCCGTTATCCGTGCTCGAGCGCCTGAGAACGAACGAAGCATTGCGTATTGCCGCAGGCGACATGAAATGGGCATTTATGAATCGCGCGGAGACGTTGCTGCATGGCGACCTGCATACCGGCTCCATCATGGTCAACGAGGAAGAAACGTTTGTCATCGATCCGGAGTTTGCGTTTTACGGGCCGATGAGCTTCGACATCGGCGCCTTGCTGGCCAATCTGCTGCTGGCCTATTTTTCCCGCGACTGGCATGGCCGTGCTGACGGGCGAGACCCGGCGCCTTACGAGGAATGGCTGCTCGCGCAGGCGATCGGTATATGGAATGGCTTTAGCGAGCAGTTCGTCGCGCTCTGGCGCGATCACGAAAGCCGCAGCGAACGCCGCTTCATCGGCGGACAGACCGACTCGCGCGCAGTCGAAGGCTATCGCGCGCATTTCATGCGCCGCCTGCTTGCCGATACGCTCGGCTTTGCGGGCTGCAAGATGATTCGACGCATCGTGGGCATGGCGAAGGTCGCGGAAATCACACGCATACCGGATGCGCAGGCACGGGCACGGATCGAAGTGCGGTGTCTGCGTTGTGCCGAAGCCTTGCTCGTGGAACGCGACGCGCTGACCGATATCGAGCAGGTCGCCATGCTTGCGCGCGAGATTCGGCGCGAGACGCACACACACGTTTAACGCACACGGAGCTTTCATGGTTGCGCAGTCCCTGTTCCCCGCACTGGCCCCTACGATCGAATGGCGCGACGACGCTCTTCTGCTGCTCGATCAGACCCGCCTGCCGCATGAGGTCGTGGTGGAGCATGTCGCCGATGCAGCCGCCGTATGGCGGGCCATTCACGAACTGCGCGTGCGCGGCGCGCCCGCCATCGGGGTTGCAGCAGCGTATGGCTTATGTGTGGCCGTTCGGGATGCGCGCGCATTGCCGCTCGCCCAATTCCGGGCGGAACTCGAACGGCGGGCGCGTTGGCTCAATACGGCACGTCCCACAGCTGTGAATCTCAGCTGGAGTCTCGGACGCATGCTGCAACGTGCGCACACGTGTGGCGCGAGCGATTCGACTGCGCTTTACGAGGCGCTAGTCGAAGAAGCCCGGCAGATTCATGCGGAAGACCAGACGCTGTGCGAAGGCATCGGCCGCCACGGCATGCCGCTCATCAAGCAGGGCTGCGGCGTGCTCACCCACTGCAACGCCGGCGCACTTGCGACCACTGGCCTTGGCACCGCCACGGCACCGATTTACGCAGCGCATCGCGAGGGCATAGCGTTCAAGGTATTCGCGGACGAAACGCGGCCGCTGCTGCAGGGCGCGCGGCTGACTGCATTCGAATTGCAACAGGCAGGCGTCGACGTGACGCTGATCATGGACAGCGCAGCCGCTTCGATCATGTCCCAAGGGCTCGTCGATGTAGTGATCGTCGGCACCGATCGCGTGGCGGCCAATGGGGACTTCGCCAACAAGATCGGCACGCTCGGGGTTGCCATTGCAGCGAAGCATTACGGCATACCGTTCTACGTGGCCTGCCCGTCGTCGACACTCGACTTTCGCACGCCGACCGGCGCGCAGATCGAGATCGAGGAGCGGTGCGACGAAGAGGTTACGCATTTCGCGGGGCAGCGCACGGCGCCGCACGGCATCAAGGCTCGCAATCCCGCATTCGATGTAACGCCGCACGAACTCGTCACCGGTTTCATCACTGAACGCGGCATCGCGAAGGCGCCGTTCGAACGGTCGCTCGGCCAGTTCTTTCCGGCGGCGGGGAACGCGGCATGAAGGCGGCGCAGGAACGCGCGCTGCGCCGGGGCATCGTCGAGACCTCGCTCGAGATGGAGCGGCTCGGCATCAACCAGGGCACCTCCGGGAACGTGAGCGCGCGTCTGGGCGAGGGTTTTCTGATTACGCCGAGCGGCGTGCCGGCTCGCGAGTTGCGCGAAGAAGGCATCGTCTGGTTACCGCTCGACGTGGACGACGACGCCGAGGTGCTGCATGTAAAGCGCCCGTCGTCTGAATGGCGCATTCATCGCGACATTCTTCGCGCGCGGCACGAGATGCATGCGGTCGTGCATACGCATTCGACCGCGGCCACTGCTATGGCAATACATGGACGCGATATTCCGGCGCTGCATTACATGGTTGCGGCAGCGGGCGGCGATTCGATTCGCTGCGCGCCCTATGCGCTCTTTGGCACGCAGTTGCTCTCCGATCATGCGCTCAAGGCATTGCAGGACCGGCGTGCGTGCCTGCTTGCGCATCATGGCGTAGTCGCCCTGGGTGACGATCTCGCGCGCGCCCTGTGGCTCGCGCACGAAGTGGAAGTGCTGGCAAGGCAGTACCTGCTCGCCTGTCAGCTGGGTCCGCCGCCGCTTCTGTCGGACGTGCAAATGGAAGAGGTTCTGGAAAGGTTCAAGACGTATGGCAGACCGAGGCATGCCGAGCGTTAGTGCGCTTGCTTCAAGGGAAATTATCGTTAGCACCGCAGTGAATAATCTACAACGGAGACGACTATGGCCTGGAGTTCAGCAAGATTCGACGGATGGGACGTATTGGGTAAGCCGACCTGTGCGGTGCTGCTGTGTGCGGCAGCCGCGCTTGCCGGTTGTTCCAAAAGCGACAACAGCTCGACCAGCACCACTTCGGGCCAGGCCGCGAGCGCGCCGGCCAGCGCGCCCGTGGCCAACGCGTCGGGCGGCAAGACAAAAGTTGGATTTTCCGTTTCTACGCTCAATAACGCTTTCTTTGTCGGCCTGAAGGCTGGCGTGGAGAAGGGCGCTAAAGAGCAGGGCTTCGACCTCGTGCAAACCAATGCGAATGGCGACGCGCAGCAGCAGGTGAACGACGCGATCAATCTTCTGAGCCAGGGCGTGACAGCGCTCGTGCTCAATCCAATCGATTCCAAGGCCATTATTCCCGCCGTCGAAAAAGCCAATTCGATGAACATTCCGGTGTTCATGCTGGATCGCGGTTCGGACGGCGGCAAGGTCACGTCTTTCGTTGCATCGGATAACGTCGCGCTGGGGCAGACGGCGGCCAAATGGATTGCCGACCAGTTGACGAAGCGCTACGGCTCCGCCAAAG
This sequence comes from Paraburkholderia sp. 22098, assembly GCF_052045935.1. Classification (NCBI taxonomy): domain Bacteria; kingdom Pseudomonadati; phylum Pseudomonadota; class Betaproteobacteria; order Burkholderiales; family Burkholderiaceae; genus Paraburkholderia; species Paraburkholderia sp. 22098. Next base: position 62,598 of record NZ_JBQEPV010000014.1, read on the forward strand.
GCAACGTGGTCGATCTGATCGGGCTCGTCGGCACGACGGCCGCCACCGATCGCGAGAAAGGCTTTAGCGACGAGATCGCCAAATATCCCGACATCAAGGTGGTCGCTCGTCAGGAAGGCGCGTTCGATCAGGAGAAGTCCCTCAACGCAATGACCAATATCCTGCAGAAGTATCCGCAGATCGACGCGGTGTTCGGCGCCAACGACGACAACACGGTCGGCGCGGAAAAAGCGATCGACAATGCCGGCCGCTATAAGCCGCTCGGCGACAAGCAGCACATTCTGGTCATCGGTGCGGACGGTACCGCGCAGGCGCTGTCGGCGATTCGTGCCGGCAAGCAGGACGCGACCATCTCGCAGAACCCGATTCAGATGGCGGCGAAGTCGCTGCAATTCGTCGCCGACTACAGCGCGAAGAAAGAGGTGCCGGCGAATTATGCGTGGCCGACGCTGCTGATCGACAAGTCGAATATCGATTCGGATGCGACGAAGAAATACGGGCTGTGGTCTGAGGAAGTCAAACAGTAAGACAGGCCGCGGGCTGCGTCGCATCGGACAGCGCGCAGCCCGCAAACGGAAAGAGGCGACATGACAGTGCAAGCCGAAGAACGGGAGCCCGCGCCCGTGAACAGATCCGTGCCGTTGCTGCGCATGCAGGGCATCGTCAAGAGTTTTCCGGGCGTGAAGGCCTTGCGCGGCGTGAGCCTTGAATTGCAGGCGGGGCACGTCATGGCGATCGTCGGCGAGAACGGCGCTGGCAAGTCGTCGCTCGTCAAGACGCTGTCCGGCGCGTACGAGCCAGACGAAGGCACGATCGAAATCGACGGAGTGCCGCTTGCGCGCGGCACCAATGCAGCGATAGATGCCGGGGTCGCCGTCATCTATCAGGAACTCTCGCTGATCAACGACATGACGGTCGCGGAGAATCTGCTTCTCGGCCGCATGCCTGCGCGCAAGGGTTTCATCATGCAGCGCGAGGCGAATCAGCTCGCACGGGAGGCGCTCGCGCGTGTGGGCCTCGACAACGTGCCGCCGTGGATGCGCCTCGGCGATCTGCCGCTCAACAAACGCCAACTGGTCGAAGTGGCGAAAGCCATTACACGCGATGCGCGCATCCTCGTCATGGATGAGCCGACCGCGGCGCTGCAAAGTCAGGACATCGTCAATCTGTATGCCGTGGTGCGCAGGCTGCGAGCGGCGGGCATGGGCATCATCTTTATTTCACATCATCTTGAAGAAGTGTTCGAACTCGCCGATTCGGCGGTCGTGATGCGCGACGGCGCCACTGTCGGTGCGCGTCCCATGTCGGAATGGACCGAAGCCGCACTCGTGCAGGCGATGGTCGCGCGCAATCTGGAGTCGTTCTACCCCTGGGAGCCGCGCGAATACGGCGATGTCGTGCTCGAAGTCCGTAACCTCGTCAGCGCGCCTCTGCTGCGCAATGCGAGCTTCAATGTGCGGGCGGGAGAGATTGTCGGTATCGCGGGAATTGCGGGCGCGGGGCGCACCGAACTGCTCAAGACGATTTTCGGCGCGCTGCCGGCGACGGGCGGCGAGATACTCATCAAAGGCAAAAAGATCGCGAATCACTCGCCGACCGAAGGCGTGCGTCACGGGCTCGTGTACACGTCGGAGGATCGCAAGCTCGAGGGGCTCGTGCTCGATGCCAACATCGAAGAAAACATTGCACTGTCCAGCCTTAAAGCGCTGGCGAACGGCGGATTTGTTAGCGGTGCGAGGAAGCGCAAGCTGGCGCGAGATGCCAGCACACGATTCGGCGTGCGGGCGTCTTCGGTCCTGCAGGTCACGCGCACGCTGTCGGGCGGCAATCAGCAAAAAGTGATTCTCGGGCGCGCCACCGCAACCCAGCCCGTCGTCATCATGCTCGACGAGCCGACGCGCGGCATTGACGTAGGGGCGAAGACGGAAATCTACGCGCATATGGTGGCCATGGCGCGGGCGGGCGGTGCGGTCGTCATGGTGAGTTCCGAATTGCCGGAGCTGCTCGGCATGTCGGATCGCGTGCTCGTGATGTATCGCGGCAGCATCGTGACGGAAATTCCGCGCGAAAAAGCGCATTCGGAAGCTGTCATTCAATGGGCTACAACAGGAGCAGGCGCATGACCTCCACGGCAGCCAACCGTGCGGATACGGAGGCGCTGTCGCGCCGCGTGATCCGCCAATTGAGAAGCGGGATCGGGCCACTGTTCGCCGCGCTCGTCATCATCTGTATTGCTTTGTCGATTGCATCGCCCGAGTTTCTGACGACCAGTACGCTGACCAACATCATGGTGCAGGTGTCGGTGGTCGGCATTGCGGCGGTGGGCGGGACCTTCGTCATCATTACGTCGGGAATCGATCTCTCGGTCGGTTCGCTCGTCGCGTTGACGGGCATGGTCGCTGCGACTGTCATGGCCGGGTCGAGTCCGGGGGCGATCGGCCTCGGCATTGCGGGGCTTTGCGCGGCGCTCGCGGTCGGCGCTGCGGCAGGCGCATTGAACGGTCTCGCGGTTGCGTGGCTGCGGCTCGTGCCCTTCATCGTCACACTGGCGATGATGGCCATGGCGCGCGGTTTGACTCTCGCCATTTCGGATGGCCGCACCAAGTTCGATTTTCCGAATGCCTTCACGGCATTCGGCGCAAAGACGGTCGCCGGCTTGCCGATGCCGATGATCGTCATGCTCGTGATCTTCGTCATAGGTCATGTGTTGTTGCGAAAGACCACGTTCGGCCATCAGGTGTTCGCGGTGGGCGGCAATCAGGAAGCCGCGCGTCTCGCGGGTATCCCGGTGCATCGCGTCGTGTTCCTCACTTACATGCTGGCCGGCGTGACGGCCGCAATTGCCGGGATCGTCCTTGCGGGGCGGCTCAATTCCGCGTTGCCTTCCGCAGCCAACGGGCTGGAGTTGCAGGTGATCGCCGCTGTCGTGATTGGCGGGACCTCGCTTGCCGGAGGACGCGGGTCGATTGTGGGAACGTTCATCGGCGTCGTGCTCATCGGCGTGATCAATGTGGGATTGTCGCTGCTCGGCGTGAATCCCTTCTGGACGCAGTTCATACAGGGCGGCGTCATATTCGCGGCTGTCCTGCTGGATGCGCTCAGTCAGCGACGCAAGCAGTGAGCGTCTTTTTGCATTCTGTGAAAGCACCCCGAACCGGAGGAGCACGACATGAAAAAAATCATCAACGAACCCGATGCCTTTGTCGATGAAATCATCGAAGGCCTGCTTATCGCGCATCCGGCATGGATCAAAAGCGCAACTGCGGACAAGCGGGCGCTGGTACGCAAGGACGCGCCGAAAGCGGGGCGCGTGGGCATCGTGACGGGCGGCGGCTCGGGTCATCTGCCGGGCTTTCTCGGCTACGTGGGCGAGGGTTTGTGCAGCGGCGTCGCGGTGGGCAACGTTTTTTCATCGCCGTCTGCCGAGCAGATACTGGAAGCGACGAAAGCTGTGAATGGCGGCGCCGGTGTGCTCTACGTGTATGGGAACTACGGTGGCGATGTGCTCAACTTCGATCTCGCGGCCGACCTGGCCGAGCCGGACGGCATCGAGATCCAGACGGTCGTGCTGACCGACGACGTGGCCTCCGCGCCCAAGGAACGTGCCGCGGACCGGCGCGGCGTGGCCGGCATGCTGTTCGCCTTCAAATGCGCGGGCGCCGCGGCGGAACGCGGCGACTCACTGGACGAAGTGGCGCGTATCTGCGGCAAGGCCAATGCCAATTGCCGCACCATGGGCGTGGGCCTGTCGCCGACGATCCTGCCCGCTGCCGGCAAACCGACCTTCACCCTGCCCGAAGGCGAGATGGAGATCGGCATTGGCATTCATGGCGAGCCCGGCACGCACCGCGGCAGCCTCGAATCCGCGGATGCCATTGCCGAGCGCATCACGCGTGAGATTCTCGACGATCTGGATGCGGAGAAAGGTTCACGCGTCGCGTTACTCGTCAACGGACTCGGCGCGACGCCGTTGGAAGAGCTCTATCTGCTCTATCGACGTTCGGCGCGACTTATCGCGGATCGCGGATTGAAGGTGGCGCGCTCGTATGTGGGCGAATATGTGACGAGTCTCGAGATGGCGGGCGCATCCATCACTGTGATGCTGCTCGACGACGAACTTCAGGCGCTGCTCGAAGCACCGGCAAATTCGCCGTTCTTCCGCGACGGCACGCCATCCTGACGAGGCATGCGATGAGTGTATCCAACAACGAACTGCGCGAGTTTCTGACGCGCGCATTGAATGCGCTTCCCGCTCACGCCGACGAACTGCGCGACCTCGATGCCGCCTTGGGCGATGGCGATCTCGGCATCACGGTTCGCGCGGGATCGGCAGCGGTCGTCAATGCGCTTGCCGCATTGCCCGACGGCGCATCGCTCAGCGATGTGCTGCTGGCCGCGGGCAAGGCCTTCTCGACCGCCAACCCGTCCACGTTCGCGGCGCTCGTGGGCGGCGGTCTGCTTGCTGCTGCCAAGGCGGTGCCCGGAGTACAAGGGATGGGGCGCGCCGAAGCGCTGGCGATTGGGCGCGCGGTGGCGGCTCGCATCGTCGAACGCGGCAAGAGTCAGCTCGGCGACAAGACGGTGCTCGATGCGCTGCTGCCGAGCCTCGATACGCTGGAGGCATCGCAAGGCAGCGCCGTCGAGCTTCTCGACGCGATGATCGCGACGGCGCAGGAAGGCGTCACCGCGACGGCCTCCATTCAATCGAAAAAAGGCCGTGCCGCGTGGGTGCAGGAACGAAGCATCGGCCATGCGGACCCCGGAGCAACGGCATACGTGCGCTTCTTACAGGCGCTGCGCGAGGCGTGTGCTGGATAGCGCAATTCGAGGTGGGGCCGCTTTGCTTGCTCGGGTAAGAAAACTGCGTTGAAGGGGCGCCGGCCTTTCTACATCCGAAGCTCTGTATCGCGCGCAATCCCGCAATCGGGCTGTTGAACGTCATGCTGCTCCCACTGGCACCGTGTACGGTGCCAGTCGGGACCGCTTGCGTCGTATGGACCTGTCGCTTCTCCATTAGTGCAGGCTCCGTTCAACCTCGAAGCCAGACACCGGCGTCTGGTCGACAACACTTCCTGTCTACACGAAATGTCTCTGAAGGACACTGGCTGTCCGGAAAAGACCTTACGTGGCGAACTGCATCCACACTACTATCACTCGCACAACAGTCCGTCGGATCGGGCTGCGATCGTTCATAGGCATGACGCGGCGCACCAATGTCGCGCGCAGGGCCGTGCGTTCGGCATAAGCGCACGAGATCATAGTTAGATATACGAAATAAATATTCGACGCCGTTAAATTGTCGAATGTGGCGTGAGTGGAGCCCCGGCGGCGGCAACGCGATCTGAATCTGGCTGTGGTGAAAGCGTTATCGATGCGTGTGGCGAGGCGAGCGCCCAGACGGCGAGTATGGCGTTCTCATATCGGAGACAGCATGATTTCACTTGATACTCGTATCTTGAAGATAGCGGCCGTGGGCGCGTTCTGGATGACATCGGCGGCCTCGGCAGCCACCGGCGCCGCGAGACCGCCCGCGGGGCCCGTAGCCGCCTGCGAACGTCTTCAAGGCTTTGTCGTCCCTCCATTCGAAATCGGCTTGTCCACTTCCGGCGCGACCGTGGTTTCCGTCAAGCCGGTTGCTGCGAGCGGGACTGGCGCAAAAGCTTTACCGGATTACTGCGAGGTCACAGGCAAGATATCTCCGCTCGACAGATCCGCGCCCGACATCCAGTTCAAGGTCGGACTGCCTGCGCAATGGAACGGCAAGATCGTCATGTTCGGCGGTGGTGGTTTCGACGGCACCATCCCCGACATAACGGGGAACGTACCGAACGGCCCGGTCGACGAACTGGTGCCGCTTGGCCGCGGCTACGCAACCTTTGCGAGCGACTCGGGCCATCAGGCCAACGCGCTCGGCTCACAGGACGGACGCTTCGGCTTGAACGACGAGGCAGTGAGAAATTTTGGCGGTGACGCGTTGAAGAAAACGCACGACGCGGCGCTCGCCATCATCAAGGCGCGGTATGGGCATTGGCCGCATAAGGCTTATTTCGCCGGCGGATCGACGGGCGGCCGCGAAGCCGTGACAGCGATTCAGCGCTGGCCGTCCGATTGGGACGGTGCGATTGCATGGTATCCCGCATGGGACGACGCTGCCGCGCTGCTCGGCGGTCAACGCATGAACCGTGCGCTCGCGAAACCCGGTGCCTACCCCTCCGTTGGCAAACGCAAAGCGCTGTACGACGCGGCGATGCAGGCATGCGACTCGCTCGACGGCGTTGCCGACGGGCTTATCAGCGACCAGCAGCAGTGTAACGCCCGGTTCGATCCGGTTACCGCTACGTTGAACGGCGCTCCGCTGCGTTGCCGGAACGGCGCGGACACCGGCGACAATTGCCTTTCGGACCCACAAATCGAGGCTCTGAAAACAATAAACTCGACGACGCATTTTCGCTTCCGGCTCGTGAGCGGCGAAACTCAATACCCCGGATACAACGTCTGGGGAGCGGACCTGGGCATCACCACACGGAGTTCGCCAGTCGAGCCCGTGGTCACGTTTCTCGCTTTCGGAACGTCCCAGCCGGCCAATCCCATGCCTGCAAGGGCGCCATACATCAGCGTTCTAACCGACCAGTGGTTCAAGTACGCCGTGACGCGCGACCCTGACTTCAATTCACTCTCGATCGACCCCGAGCAGCCCGGCGTGTGGGCGAACCGTATTAGCGAACTGAGTTCGCAGCTCGATGCAAGCACGGACATCTCGGCTTTCAGGAGGCACGGCGGGAAGTTGCTACTGGTGCATGGATTAGCCGATGTTCTGGTCAGTACGCGCGCGACCGAGGAATACTATCGGCGGCTACAAGAGCAGTTCGGCATCCGTCAAGTCGATTCCTTCGTACGCTTCTACGAGATTGCAGGAATGGGCCATGCGGTGAGCAGTACCTTCAACGCGACCTGGGATTCACTGTCCGCGCTCGAGCAGTGGGCCGAGAGAGGCAAGGCCCCTGTCGCGCAGGTAACGACCGATACCGCTGGCGTGCCTGGCCGCACGCGGCCGCTGTGCGACTACCCCGAGTGGCCGCGGTACGTAGGTGGCGACGTCAATCGGGCCGAATCGTTTCAATGCTCGCGATGAGCGATTGGCGTGACACCGATTAAGTCGCCGACAGGGCCGCCACAGAAAATGCGGCCACAGCCGCAACGACAAAAGGCGTAAAACGCAGAGATATCGGCAGGCGTGGGCAGGGCCAGCAGCTATTCTTCAGACGTTGTTGCCAACGCATTTGCGCTCGGCTCTGCTGGTCATCTGCAGCCCTTCCACCGATAGGCGGAAAAAGGGGGTGTATGTCACGTCCTCAACTACCTCGGCCTGCGCGACGCGCACTGCGGCGTCGAGATTCGAACGCGGGCTTCCTGCTGGCCATCGGCATTTCGCTGACTGAACTATCCCTGACACCTGTGGCACTCGCGACGGGCAGCCTTCCACAAGGCGGCACTTATGTGGCAGGCACCGGCGCGATAGCAGGTCAGGGCAACGGGCTCCTGATTACTCAGCCGGGTTCAACGCGCGGGGTGATCGACTGGAACAGCTTTTCGATCGGCAAGACCAACAGCGTGACGTTCGAGAACGGCTCCGGCGCGACGCTGAACCGGGTGACGGGCGGTTCACCGTCTGCCATATTCGGCAGGCTGAATGCGACGGGCAGCGTCTATGTGATCAATCCGCAGGGCATCGTCGTTGGACCATCGGGCGTTATTGCAACCGGCGGACGCTTCGTGGCGTCGACGCTGGACATCTGCAATGACGCCTTCATGCAGGGCAGCGGCTCGCTCACGCTATCGGGCACCTCGAACGCAGCCGTGATCAATCTCGGCAAGATCAGTTCGAGCGGCGGCGATGTATTCCTGATTGCGCGGCATAACGTCATCAACGCCGGCACCGTCGCCGCGCTCAACGGCACGGCGGAACTGGCTGCGGGCGAGCAGGTGCTGCTGCAAGACTCTGCCGGCAGCAAGCAGGTGTTCGTGCAGACAGGCAGTCAGGGTACGGTCGTCAACAAGGGGCGAATAGCCGCCGCGCAGGTCAGCTTGCAGGCCGCCGACGGCAACGTGTATGCGTTGGCTGGCAAGGGCACGCGCATCCGCGCGACGGGCACCGCGAGCCGCGACGGCCACGTATGGCTCGTCGCTGACAGCGGCCGTGTCGAACAACTCGGCAAGATCGCCGCAAGCAACGCTGACGGCAGCGGCGGAATCGTCGACACGCAAGCGGCCCAACTGGAGTTGGGCAGGCACGCGGTGGTGAATGCAGGTGAGTGGAATCTCTCGATGCCAAGCTTTACGATCGATGGCGACGCTGCGCATGCTTTGCAGCGCAGTCTGAGCTCGGGCACCTCGGTCGATATCAGCACGACGGGTGCCAACGGCGCGACGGGCGACCTGGGTATCGCATCGAGCGTGCGCTGGCGCGGTCCCGCTTCGCTCACGCTTGCCGCATACCACGACGTCTCGATCGCCGCGGGTACGACCATCGCGAACGATGGTGCAGGCAATCTGAGCTTGCGCGCCGACGCATCCGCCGTCGACAACGGCGGCAGCGTCATCAACAACGGCACGCTGGACTGGTCGAAGAGTACCGGCATCGTCCGTGCGTTTTACGACATGAACGGCAGCTACACTCCGGGGACGAACCTTGCCAATGCAGCATGGACAGCCGCTCCGTATAGCGGCGTCGTCACGCAGATAACCGGCTATAAGCTGGTCAATTCATTGAGCGATCTGCAGAACATCTCGCTCGATCTCGCAGGCAATTACGCGCTAGGCAAGGATCTCGACGCGAGCGCAACCAATACGTCATTCGCTTTCTCTTCGCTCGGTAATGCCGCTACGCCTTTCTCCGGTCAGTTCGATGGCTTGGGCCACGTGATTGACAGGTTCTCACAATCCGATCGAGGTTTAATGCCGGCGGTAGGACTGTTCGGTGTAATCGGTCCGACAGGAGTCGTGCGCAATCTCGGGATGACGAACGCCAATCTCAGCACCTATACCTACTCTCCAGCAGGAATTGCGTTCGGCATTCTGGCCGGGCTGAACCAGGGCATCATCACATACAGCTATACGAGCGGCTGGCGCGGCACCGCATCGTTCGAAGGTGCGACGACCGGCGGACTGGTCGGGCGGAACGACGGGTTGATCGAGCGCTCGTCGAGCAGCGCGTTCGTCGGTTCGGCTGGTCTTCTGGGTGGACTTGTCGGTACCAATACCGGGACCGTTTTGCAATCCTACGCAAGCGGAAACGTGAGTGCCGGCTACCATGGCATTGCGGGCGGATTGATTGGCGGCAACTCCGGAATCGTCTCGCAATCCTATTCGACTGCCATCGCGTATGGGGGGGTGAGCGCGGGCGGCATCGCCTATTCGAACTCGGGAACAATCGAGCAGTCGTTCGCGGCGGCTCTGGTTCAAGGTTATTGCTGCAGCCCGCCGGATACGTCAACCAGTTTCGGCGCTATCGCCGCGTACAACACCCCAGCGGCTGGCGCAGGGATATCAACGAACGTCTATTGGGACAAACAGACGACGACCCGAACCGCCAGCGCGGGGACCGGCCCGCAGCTGCCCGAGTCGAACGGGCTGACCACTGCGCAGATGAGCGACCCGGCCAGTTTTGTCGGCTGGGACTTCGGACCGACTGGCGCGTGGGTGATGCCTCCCTTATCCTCGCACCCAGTTCTCAGATGGCAAGTCACCGGGCACTGAATCACGCCGCTTGAATGAGCGTCGGGAGCGTCGCACCACGCGGCGAGCCGGTGTTCAGGGCAGATCAAATACAGAAAGCCCCAGAGCAATGAAGCCTTTGGTCCGCTTGTAGCGAGTTGCCGCTTTGTCGCGGAAGCGGGTGTCGCCGACGTTTCCGTCCCGCTAATCAGCGCATCCACTGGATATGTAAAGTTCCGCGCGCCCGACTGGGCGCAGGCGCTTATCAACGGTTGATCTCGCCTTTTCTTTCCGGAACGCGTAGCTGCTGGGCAACGGCGCTCCCGGATGTGAGGGGCGTTTCGCGTCAACTGAAGCATGTCAGCCAGTCATTTCTGCAATGACGGCAACGTGCTGGACTCCACATCACGTGAGCGGTAGCTTCTTCAAACGCGCAAAACTCGCGCTCGGTGTCTCCATGAGACGACACATGGCTAGTCTTTTCTTCAAGGAGCGCACATACGATGGCAACTGACAAAACCGCACTAATCATTGGTGCTTCCCGCGGACTCGGCCTGGCGCTTGCGTCGGAGTTCAGTGGACGCCAGTACAACGTAATCGCCACGTCGCGAGGATCGTCTCCAAAGCTGGCAGAACTGGAGGCGCAATGCTCGGGGAGAGTGACGACCGAAACCGTAGACGTAGTGGACCTGGAATCGGTAAGGGCGCTTTATGAACGCCTCGATGGTCACAAGCTTGACGTGTTATTTGTCAACGCGGGCGTTTGTAAGGCAAACGAACTCACACCGTTGCAGGTGGACGAAAGCGACTTTCTCGACATGATGCTCACCAATGCGCTCAGTCCGATGCGGATCGTCGAAATGTTCCACAACCTCGTCGCGGAAAACGGTGTAATCGCTGTGATGTCGTCCGAAATCGGAAGCATCGAAAACTCCGCCGGGTTCTGGGAACTGTACAGTTCGAGCAAGGCAGCCTTGAACATGCTGATGAAAGCCTTCTCGCAACGTCATCCTCAAGACAGCCGCGCGCTCCTTCTTGTGGCGCCGGGCTGGGTTCGAACCGACATGGGCGGCAGCAATGCGACGCTGGATATTTCTGAAAGCATTCCGCTTGTCGTGGACATGATCGAAGCAAACTTCGGGGTTCCGGGTCTGCGCTTCACGGATCGCTACAACAAGGCTATACCTTGGTAAGTGCCAGTGCGCCAACAGGGTGGGGTGTCCGGCTTCCGACCCGCGACGCCCCTTGCTGCTTTCACGCGTGTTGGTAAGCCCGTCAAGGTCCCAGGTAGAAATCAAACGGAATAAGCTCGACCGCCCATCCGCCTTCTTCGCCCAGTGTGGCGGCCGGGTGCATGGACGCGATGCGCAACGCTTCGTCACGGCTATCCGCCTCGATGATGAACAGGCCGCCCACGACTTCCTTCGATTCCGTGTAGGGCCCGTCCGTGACGTGCGTCTTGCCACTGAGCGGGCGAAGCGTGCTCCATTTGTCCAGATCGCCAAGCGACGCGGAGATCAGAACCTTGCCGGTAGCCCGCATCTTCTCGTCTAATGCGGGGCATTGGCTCACCAGAGCCTTGACGGCTTCTGGTGTCATGGCGGCGAATTTTTCGGGGGTGAAGTAGGCCAGGCCGAGGTATCTCATGGGAGTTCCTTTGGGTGGGACATACACCTACGACGAACCTGATGATCGAAAATCGACATTCTCCGAAGAGAATTTGTAGCGGGTCACGCCAGCCTGTCGTCTTCCCGCAGCACCCGCTGGACGGCCGGTCTATCCCTGATTCGCTGATACCACGCCTGCAGGTGGCGATACGGACCGAGATCGATATTCGCGTGGTACACCGATTTCATCCACGAGGCGGTGCCCCATCCTGTCAATGCGAAAAGGTAAGCATCGGCAATCGTAAAGCTGTCGCCCATCAAAAACCGCTTACCGTTTAATTGACGATCGATCCAGCCGAATCTGCTTTCGAGCTTCGGCCTCGCGGTATCGACCCACTTTCCTGCAGCCACCGCATAAAGCAGCGGAATGAAGCCCTTATGGATTTCGGTGCTCAGGAAGTTGAGCCATTCGAGCAGCCTGTAACGTTCAATCGAACCATGAGCGGGCGCGAGTTTCGATTCCGGCGACTGGTCAGCAAGGTACTGGGCGATGACGGTACCCTCACGCAGAAATGTGCCGTCCTGCAATTCCAGAAGCGGCACGTAGCCAAGCTCGGAGACATCGTAATAGCTCGTCCCGTCTGGCAGCAAATGGCGCCGCGCGTCGACCGTGACGACATCGGCATTGAGCCCCGTCTCCTGCAATACGATGCAGATTGCTTGCGAACAGCTTCCAGGCGCGTGATACAGCTTCATGCGGTCTTCCTTTAATGATCATGTTGCGAGAAGTATCCCGCGCAAAGGCTAAAAAAAGAAGAAGGCAGAAGTTTGTGATATAGGTACAAAAACTATACCGGACAGAAAAGCAATGAGGCAGAGTGCAACGGGATGTTCGATCGAAGAGGCCATGCGTCTGCTAGGTGGACGCTGGCGTTTGCTGCTGGTGTCCTATCTGCTAGATGGGCCGAAGCGCTTCAATGAGCTTCGCCGTGATGTGCCGGGCATATCGCAGCGCATGTTGACGCTCGACTTGCGGGCGCTGGAGCAAGCGGGGCTGATTCAGCGGACGGTCTTTGCAGAGGTCCCCGTGAAAGTCGAGTATCGACATCACGAGTGACGGTGAACGGCTAAAGCCAGTCATCGAAGTCATGCGCGAGTTCGGCCTCTGGCTAAAAGGGCGCCCGATTCTGGACTCTCAGGAAGCGGACCTCGAGTGTGCAGAAGATGCATCGCAATAGATGCCTTCGCGGTTTTCCGAATGGGTGACTGGTGCTTCTACCCGTCAACCGCTCACATGACATATCCTCTTGCCAATGTCACTACGGCCACAACAAGGCCACAACGCGGCCACAACGCGGCCAAAACACGAATAGACATGGAAGACCCCATCATCACCACCCGCGCAGCGGCCGAACTTCTGGGCGTATCAATCCGCACAGCACAGACGTGGATTGAAGAAAATGCTCTCGACTCGTGGAAGACGCCAGGCGGACACCGCAGGGTGCGCCGCAGCGCCGTGATGGATCTCATGGCCCGACTGGCGCGCGAAAGGATTCAGGGACCCGCACTGGTTCTGGTGCATGCGCCACAGCACAAACTTCAGCGGTACGTCGATACCCTCAGCCTCTCGCCCGAATGCACGGTGCACGTGGAGGCCGACACTTTCAGAACGTTGCTCACTGCCGGCTATCTCTTACCCATGATCGTCGTCCTTGAACTGGGTGGCGGCGACAGCGACGGTCAGCGCATTGTTCAACGGATTCTCAGTCATCCGGGGCTCGGTCATACCAGTATCGTCGTGACGGGTGAAGCAACAGGTGAGGACCTGATTAACCTGGGGGCTTCACGCAGCCGCGTGCACATTCTTCCTGCTAACTGGACCGCGGAAGCGCTGCAGAGCAAAGTGCGCCAGTTGCTGAGCGACAAGGGCGCGCTTGCTCGGACTGCAACTGGACCGGTCAGCGGGGAGCCTGCCACTAACGAGTCGCAGCGTCTACTGGCCGTCGCCGCCGCTGGCGTCGTCGATACACCTGAAGAAGAAGCGTTCGACGAAATCACGCGGCTGGCCGCAACGATCATCGAGGTACCCATTGCGCTGCTGACGCTGCTCACACCTGACCGCCAATGGTTCAAATCTCATTGGGGCCTCGACCGGCAAGAGACGCCCCGTTCATGGGCGTTTTGCAACTTCACTGTCCTGCAGGATGACGTGTTCGTCGTCGAAGATGCAACAGCCGACCGGCGTTTCGCCGAGAACCCGCTGGTGACAGGCGAGCCGCACATCCGGTTCTATGCAGGCGTCAACATCCGCGACATCCAGGGTTACGCGCTTGGTTCGTTGTGCGTGATCGATCGGGCGCCAAGAAGGCTGCCTCATTCTCACCGTGACGCGCTGGCCACGTTGGGTCGCCTCGCGTCTGACCGTATCAACCTGCGCATCAGGGAGCGGCAGCTTAGGTGGGCGGTTGCGGCATCCGCCAACACCAATCCGGCGGGGAGCGCCTGACAGTCCCGGGCGACCGGGAGCCTGGTCGCCGAGCCCGCAAACGAGCTTGTTTTGAAGGCCGAGAGACGGCGTTAGGCTTGTGCGGTTGGCGTTAGTTGGCACCGCTACGCACGCACGACTGTGACGCCCGCAGATTTGATCTGTTTAATCACTTCACGGTCGGCGTCCTTCTCGACCACGATGGTCTGTGCGAGCGAGATCTCACCGATGACGAACCGCGACGCCGCGTTGAGCTTGGACGACGACGCGAGCACGACTGTTTCTGCCGCACGCGCAGCAAGCGCGCGCTTGATCGCGGCTTCCTCGAAATCGCCTGTACTCAGGCCCGCCTGTGGATGAACGCCGGTCACTCCCATGAAGTACCAGTCTGCATGGATGCGCGAGATGCCCTCCATAGCAGCGGCGCCAACGGCAACGATTGAATGCTTGTAGAGCCGGCCGCCGATCAGAATGACCTCGACGCAGGGATGCTCAGCGAGCGCCGTCGCGACGCTCGGGCTGTGCGTGACAATCGTCGCACGCAGATCAGCGGGCAGTGACTTGACCAGCAATGCGGACGTGGTTCCGCCGTCAATGATCGCTGTCTGTCCGGGCGCAATCATCATGGCCGCTTGCCGTGCGATCCGCTGCTTGGCCGCTGTTTCAATGTCGCGGCGCGCCTCGAACGGTGCGAGCGCCGGAGAAACGGGCAAGGCGCCGCCGTGAACGCGTTGCAATAGTCCTTCCGCAGCCAGTTCGCGCAGATCCCGGCGAACGGTGTCTTCCGACACGCCGAATTCAACGCTCAACTCTCCCGCGAGCACCTGGCCATCGCGGGCGAGCGCATCCAGGATAGCTTTCTTACGTTGCGTAGTTAACATTGGGGTGCACGAAATATCTTGATATTGCACGAAACTGCACGATACCATGAGCGCCATTCGCTGTCGACTGGAGACGCCATGAGCGCAACGAAAGACCGGGTTCGCATCGTCGAGTCAACCACGCTCTCCGACGATTGGTACACGCTGAAAAAGGTGACATTCGACTTTCTCCGCCGCGACGGTACGTGGCAGCGTCAAAGCCGCGAAACGTACGATCGCGGCAACGGGGCAACTATCCTGTTGCATAACCGGCGCACAGGAAATGTCGTGCTCACGCGCCAGTTTCGAATGCCCGTGTTCGTGAACGGGCACGACGGCATGTTGATCGAGGCGGCCGCCGGTCTGCTCGACATGGCCACGCCGGAGGAGCGCATACGCCTCGAAGCAGAGGAGGAGACCGGGTATCGCGTGAGCAATATTCGCAAGGTCTTCGAGGCTTACATGAGTCCAGGATCAGTGACCGAGAAGCTCTACTTCTATCTGGGCGAATACGACGCGTCCACGCGCGTGAACGATGGCGGGGGCATCGAAGACGAGGGCGAGGATCTCGAAGTGCTCGAAATGCCGCTCGGGACCGCTTTGCAACTCGTGAGAAGTGGAGAGATCGTCGACGGCAAGACGATCATGCTGTTGCAGCATCTGGCGTTAAGCGAGATTGCGGAGGCAGGCCGAGCATGAAGGCCAACTCGCTCTGAGTGCGGGCCGTTATCGCTGTCTGCAGCAAGCGCTTTCTGAGGACGGTGAGCTCATCGTGAACGTGCCGACCCAGTGCGCTCTTCCCAACCTGACGTTCGAATCAAAGCACGCTTAAGGGAATCTTAAGGCAGCGGGTGCCGTTTTCCTCGGCAGGAGGCAGATCGCCAGCCCGCATATCGACCTGCACGGAAGGCACGATGGGGACGGGCGTCGCCAATGTGGGCGTGCGTTTCAAGTATCCACTTAACGTGCATGCCTTTCTGGCGCACGAACTCGATGACCCGGTCCGCATTCGTCGTTGCAGTGCGTCCTGACTTTGGGTCATAGTCGAGAACCGGGTCAACGATCGCGCATTCCAGTTGCCCGGACTGGAAAACCACGTGACTGACCGTGCCGGTCACCGGATCGAAGTACGGCTGAACCGTGGGCTGCATGCTGAGCTCCTCAGAGATCGTTCATTCTATTCACGAACAATATATTGTTCAATATAATGTACATGTGTGAATTAGAGGATGATGACATGAGGAAGAAGTCCGTCCCGATCGACTTTTCGGCGATGCCGGCCTCGGCAGAAAAAGCCTGCGCGCTGCTGAAGGTGCTGGCTAATCCCGACAGGTTGCTGCTGATGTGTCAGTTGTCGCAAGGCGAGCTGTGCGTGAGCGACCTCGAAGAGCAACTGGGAATACGTCAACCTACGCTTTCCCAACAGCTCGGCGTACTTCGCGACAACGAACTCGTCGAAACACGCCGCGAGGGCAAGAGCATCTTCTATTCCATCGCGAGCAAGGAGGCGATTGCGGTCATGAACGTGCTCTACGACCAGTTTTGCGCCCCTTGAAGATGAGGACTGACCATGTCGATTGATACTGCGAGTTTTACGCCCGGCCTGTCCCTGACGGGAGGTCTAATGATTGGCGCCGCAGCGGCGATGCTGGTTCTCTTCAACGGGCGCATTGCGGGCATCAGCGGCATTCTCGGCGGCCTGCTGAGCGGGTCACACAAGATGCTGGGATGGCGGATCGCTTTTCTTGCAGGGTTGATCGGTGCACCTGTGCTGGCGAACCTGCTCGGAGACCCGATAGCGCCTGATATCGAAGCAGGGTGGGTCCAGATACTTCTCGCAGGATTTATGGTTGGCATCGGCACGCGCTACGCAAGCGGTTGCACGAGCGGCCACGGTGTCTGCGGCATCTCGCGGGGCTCCGTTCGTTCGCTTGTCGCGACGGCAATCTTCATGGCAACCGGTTTTCTGACCGTGTTCGTGTCCAGACATTTGCTGGGAGGCTGAGATGAGTTTGCTCGTGGCCATGTTGTCCGGCCTGCTGTTTGGAGTGGGCCTGATGGTGTCTGGCATGGCCAATCCTGCGAAGGTGCTGGGATTTCTCGATCTCGCGGGACGATGGGACCCTTCACTTGCATTGGTGATGGCAGGAGCGATAGCTGTCGGCGCTGTAGCGTTCCTGTTTGCAAAGCGTCGCAAGAAGTCGCTGCTGGGTCTGCCCATGCAGATTCCGGCCAGCGCGAACGTGACGTTGAGACTTGTACTGGGAAGCGCGGTGTTCGGCGTTGGTTGGGGGCTCGCGGGGTTTTGTCCCGGACCGGCACTTGTCGCGCTGGGCGCCGGCCTCCCAAAGGCGTGGGGTTTCGTGGCCGCGATGCTCGCCGGCATGGGCGTGTTCGAGTTCATCGAGCGAGCTAGCCAGCGTCGGCAGGATGGTGCGCTCTGATTGGCGGTACAACCGCGCGGTGAAAGGTCTCGCGCGGATGCGCCGGTTCAGATTGCAGGCCGTGCCTGATCGTTCTTCGTTTTGGCCGAACGCTTAGCTCGACCGCTTCAACAACACCTCTTTGAATACGGGCATCGCTGAAAAAACATTCGGCCAACCAGCGTAGAACGCGAGTTGTGTCAGCATTTCAGACGCCTCGGCGTTGGTCAGCCCATTGTCCATCGCGCGATTCAGGTGATACGGAATCTGCGCCACCTGACCATTGGCGACGAGAGCGCTTACGGTCACGAGGCTTCGGTCGCGAGGGACGAGTCCGGGACGCAGCCAAAGATCGCGAAACAGCGCATCCGTCGTGTACTGAACCACGCCGGGAGCAACCGCGCCGAAGTTCTCCTGAACCATCTCTGCACGCTGTTTCTCGGCGGCTTCGTTCAACGGCAGAGGTTTAACATCGGCCGGGGAGAGTTGGTCGGGGCCAATGCTACGTTCATCAAAGACGCGTTTGACAATCGCGGAAGCAGCCGTTGCATTGGCCCACCCGGAATAGAAAGCCAGATGCGCGATCATTTCCGAGATCTCCGCGGGCGTCACGCCGTTATCGAGCGCTAAACCAAAGTGAAAAGGCATCTCAATGGTCTGGTTGCGGGCGATGAGCACGGCCAGGGTCACAATGCTCCGATCGCGGGCGGAGAGCTGCGGCCGTTTCCACAATCCGTCGAGCACTGTTTGGTTGGTGTACCGCTCGAACGCCGGAGAAGCCGACTTCAAATCAACGGTTGTCAGCGAATCTTGCATGTTTCTCGTCCTTTCCAGATTCGTACAGGCGGCCAGCAAAACGGCCACGCAAGCTACTGCGACCAGGCGCGATATGAGGCGTGCTTGCGGGCGTGCTTGCGGGCGTGCTTGCCGATTACGGTTTGCGATATTGCTCATCAGTGACTTTCTCGAGCCATTCGACGTTCTTGCCGTCGAGTGCTTCCTGAATCGCGATGTGAGTCATCGCCGTGGTCTCAGTTGCGCCATGCCAGTGTTTGTGGCCCGGCGGGCACCAGATCACGTCGCCTGCGCGGATCTCGACGCGCTCTTCGCCTTCGCATTGAGTCCAGCCGCATCCGGCGGTGACGAGGAGCGTTTGACCGAGCGGATGCGTGTGCCACGCTGTGCGTGCGCCAGGCTCAAACGTCACGGCGGCGCAAGACACTCGCGCGGGCGGCGGCGGGGTGTTGAGCGGGTCGATCCGGACAGTTCCGGTGAACCATTGTTCGGGACCTTTCATTGATGGCTGCGAGCCAGCGCGTTTCAGTTCCATGATTTCTTCGCCGATGTCCGATTAACGTAATACACATGTCCACAATGTAAGCCTTGGCCGGCTAATGGACTAGGTGGCAAAATCGGGATGCCCTTATGCGCTGGAGCATTAATGAACGAAGACTTCAACGATCTCGCCGGTTTCATTACCGTTGCCCGGGAGCGCAATTTCACTCGCGCGGCGGCGCAACTGGGTGTTTCGCAATCGGCGCTGAGTCGGACCGTGGCGGGTCTCGAGCGACGCATTGGTCTGCAACTCCTGACGCGAACGACCCGGAGCGTTTCGCTGACTGAGGCGGGGGAGCGGCTTCTGTCTGCTATCAGGCCACGCTTCGAGGAAATCGAGGCTGAAGTTGCCTCGTTACGAGGGATGACAAATCGGCCGAGCGGCACCGTCCGGATTACCACTACGGACTACGCCGCCAACACCTTTGTGTGGCCGCGGTTGCAGCCTTTGCTGCGTCGATATCCCGAGCTCAAGATCGAACTGGTGAATGACTACGGGCTAGCTGACATCGTTGCCGATCGCTTCGACATTGGCGTGAGGTTGGGCGATCAGATAGAGAAAGACATGGTCGCAGTGCGTATCGCGCCTGACATGACGATGTGCATCGTAGGTTCGCCGAAATACCTGCAGTCGAGGCCGCACGCAAAAAGGCCGCAAGATCTCACTCTTCATAGCTGCATTAATCTGCGCTTACCGACGCGGGACTCTTTACTGCCCTGGGAGTTGTCGAAAGGCCGGCGCGAGTTGCAGGTGCGCGTCGAAGGACAACTTACGTTCAACAACGTCTATCAGATGGTCGATGCAGCCCTTGCCGGATTTGGCCTTGCATACGTGCCGAAGGATCTGGTCGAGCAATACGTCCGCGCTGGGAAGCTTGCATGGGTGCTTGAAGATTGGTGTCCGACCTTCGTCGGGCATCACGCCTACTATTCGACCGGAAGAAAATCTTCGCGGGCGGTCCAGCTTGTAGTCGATGCGCTAAAGGCGGGTTATCAAAGCGTGCGGTGAACGTTGTCAGTACATCGCTACGTGTGAAGAGTTCAATGGGCGAGCGCAAGCCCGGGTCGAAACGATCAACCGGAGACCCTCCCAGATATGACCGTCCGGATCCTCGAAGCTGCGGCCGTACATGAAGCCGAAGTCCTCCACAGGCGTGGGGTCGGCCCTGCCGCCGGCACCGCTCGCCTTATCGACCATGCTGGAAACTTCGTCCCGACTATCCGCCGAAAGACACAACAGCACCTGCGCGTCCGTGTGTGCGTCGACGATTCGCTTGCTGGTGAACTGGCGCCACTTGTCGTGCGTGAGAAGCATCGCGGAAATCGTCTCGGAGAACACCATGCGCGCTGCGGTGTCGTCACTGAATGCGGGGAGGGCAAGAATCGACAAAAGCTGATCACGCCTTGAAACCAAACTCCGGGTGGCGCGCGAGAAAGACCGGCAGGTCGGTGGTCGGAGGTTTCGCCGGTACGTCGAAGAACATTTCGCACACCCAGCCGCGGTGATACGAAGCGTGGTTCACGAGATGCATGAACATGGCGCCGCGCGACATGACGGAACGCTCGCCCGAGATGAACGCGAACGAAAGCTCTTCGTCTAGCGAGGCGTCGGTCTGGGCATCGGCCCAGCTTTCGAACCATGCGTTGAGTTGCTGTTGCGCGACGCGCAAGCTTTCCAGGTCGGCGTGCAAAATCACGTTGCGCGAGGTGAAGCCGTGTTCCTTGCGTTCGAGATGCGCCTTCCAGATCAGATCGACCACGTAGTTGTGGTTAAGCGTGCCGATCATTGTCTTGAACAGCGTCTGCCGGATCTTGACGACTTCATCTGGCGGCAATGCGGCGGTAGCGTCGAACAGTACGGTGTCGGCCCAGGTTTTATAACGGGAAAGAATGCGAGCGGTTTGGGTATTGAGCATGCCGGGTTCCTCAATGATTCGTTTGCCTCGTTCAACACATCCAGTGGCGCGCGACACGCGCCGCATCGACATCTCTCCGTCGGCTGAATACGCTGTATACAATTATACATCGGGACGTAGTAGGCCGCATTTAGCGGCCACAACAGTCGCGCCACCGTACCGCATGCGAACACGGACTAACTCAACCGGAAGACCGCCACTGCGTCGCGCAACAGCCTCGCCTGATCGTCGAGCGAGGTGGCCGCGGCCGCTGCCTGTTCGACCAGAGCGGCGTTCTGCTGCGAGACCTCGTCCATCTGCGATACGGCGAGGCTCACCTGTTCGATGCCATCTCGCTGCTCGTCGGACGCGCTCGCTATCTCCCGCATGATTGTGGTGACACGCGTGATCGAGTCGCTGATCTCGTGCATCGTTTCGCCGGCGACGCTGACGAGTTGCGAGCCCGACGCCACACGTTCGACCGATTCATCGATCAGGGTCTTGATTTCCTTGGCGGCCGCGCCGGCGCGTTGCGCGAGCGAACGCACTTCCGACGCGACCACGGCGAAGCCCCGTCCCTGGTCGCCGGCGCGGGCGGCTTCAACGGCGGCGTTGAGCGCGAGGATATTGGTCTGAAATGCAATGCCTTCGATCACGCCGGTGATGTCGGCGATCTTTTGCGAGCTGCGGTGGATTTCCGTCATCGTTGCCACGACATTGCCGACGACCTGCGAACCGCGCGCTGTGACGCTATGCGCCGACTCGGTCAGCAATTGCGCGGTGCGCGCGTTGTCCGCATTCTGCCGGACTGCCGCGGTCAATTGCTCCATGCTGGCCGCCGTCTCCTGCAGCGAGGCCGCCTGTTCCTCGGTGCGCTGCGAGAGGTCGTTGTTGCCGGCGGCAATCTGCCGCGTAGTGCTGGCAATGGATTCCGAGCCGCGCGTCACTTGCCGCACAACCTTATCGAGACCGCCCTGCATCTGTTGGAGTCCGTCGACGAGCTGGCCCATTTCATCGCTCGTGCGTGCGCGAAGCGACCCAGTCAGATCGCCTTGCGCAATGCGCTGCAGTGCCGCAAGCAGGCTGGAGAGGGGCATCACGATCGCCCGACGCAATCCGTAAGCGCAGGCCGCGCAAATGGCGAGCCCCAGTGCGATCAGCACCGCGCCCACGACACGCAACCTTGCATTGAAACGCTCGGCCGAAGCAAACGCCTGCTTGCCATATGCGCTCTTCCAGCGATCGAGCGCCTCGCTGCTATTCGAGAGCACGGTCGAGAGCGGCGAGATCGCCTTCGATGCGATGCGGTCCGCCGTGTCGCGATCGCCTTTTTTGAGTGCATCGGCGAGCGGTACGATGCCACGCTGAACGAGTGCAGTGCGCGCCTCATCCACGCGATCTGCAAGCGCCTGCTCCTCTGGCGGAAGCCCGAGTGAACGGTAGGCGTGCCACGCGCGATCGGAGTCCGACAGGTGGCCGAGCGCTTTCGCGACGGCCTCCGGCACATTGGCGCCCTCGGGATGTATCAGCGCGCGATTCAGCACCGCGCGCGCGATCTCCAGCTTCAGATTGGCCCTGCCCACGGCAATCGATGCGGCCAGCTGGTTGGAGTAAGCGTAGTCGAGCGCGTCGTTCGAACGTTGTATCGCGAGCTGCCCGAGCATACCCACCGTGACGATGACCACGCCCAGCACGGCCATCACGGCCGAGAGCCGGCCGGAGATTGAAAGACGACGAAACATTTTTTGTCCCCGATTAACATCTGGTCTGAATCAGTTTGGGTCTCTGCCCGAACCGCTTTGTTGTCCCCATTCGTGAGGCGGCGCGTGATCTGCATCGCGCCGTAATGGCCGCGCGTCTGCTGCTATCACCAGAATCAGTGACGCGCGGTAATAGCGCAGTTCGTCTGCTCATTCACCGCAACGTCCAGCCTCGTTTTTGCATCCTCAATCCGGAATTCGCCCGGTAAGGCGACACCGTTCCTGACCGCTGTGACCTCGGCCAGAATCGATACCGCGATTTCCGGTGGCGTACGGCTGCCTATGTAAATGCCGATGGGCCCGCGCAGACGGTTGAGTTCATCGTCGGTGAGATCGAAATGCGTTTCGA
The DNA here is from genome assembly GCF_052045935.1 of Paraburkholderia sp. 22098. Taxonomy (NCBI): domain Bacteria; kingdom Pseudomonadati; phylum Pseudomonadota; class Betaproteobacteria; order Burkholderiales; family Burkholderiaceae; genus Paraburkholderia; species Paraburkholderia sp. 22098. Next base: position 85,026 of record NZ_JBQEPV010000014.1, read on the forward strand.
GCCGTTCGCGCCGCGCGGCATTGTTGCGGCGCGAACCCAGCGCGCCGACATAGAACGCCGGCGTTCTGACCGCTTCCATCAACGCGAGATCGTCGAGCTTCGGGTCGTGCGTGAGCGCGATCACGGCGCAGCGCTCGTCCAGTTTCATGTCGAAAACGGTGTCGTCAGGCATCGTGCGCACGAGCGTCGTGCCCGGCAGATGCCACACGTCGGTATATTCCTCGCGCGGATCGCACACGGTGACCTGATAGTCGAGTCCAAGCGCGATCTGGCAGAGATACTTCGAGAGCTGACCTGCGCCGATCACGAGCATCCGGTAACGCGGGCCGTGAACGGTCAGCAACATGCGGCCGTTGAAATCCATGCCGTCGGCTGAGTGAGCCGGAAGGAGTTTCACCGCGCCGTTTTTCATGTCGAGCGAACGTGCGACGAGCTGGCCTGCCATCACGCGCCTGCAAAGTTCGTCGATACCGCTTGCGCGCGTCAGCGGCTCGAGCACGAGCTCGATCGTGCCGCCGCACGGCAAGCCGAAGCGGTGCGCTTCGTCGGCGGAGATGCCGTATCTGAGAACTTCCGGGCGTGTCTGCTCGATGCCCTGGCGGCGCACGCGGTCGATCAGATCGTCCTCGATGCAGCCGCCCGAAACCGAACCTGCCACCGAGCCGTCATCCAGAATGGCGAGCATCGCGCCTTCAGGCCGCGGCGACGAACCCCACGTCCTCACAACGGTCACGAGCAGCACGCGCCGGCCGCTTTCGATCCAGCGCGCGCTCGCCTTCAATACTTCGAGATTGACGCTATCCATGAACACACCGTGTAGTTGCCCGGCCTGAGCCGGGGTTCGGCGAAGTCGCGTTAATGTCGCTTTAATGTCGCTTTAGTGCCGCTTCAATGCCGCGATAGCGCCGAGCGCAACGACATCTCGCGCGCAGCCTCGGGCGTGATGGTCCGGTTGAGCATGAAGCAGGCGACACCCGCCGCGAGCAGCGGCAATGCACCGAGCAGAAAGATCGTGCCGATCGGCGTGCCGACGGCGATCAGCAAACCCGCCAGCAGCGGGCCGATGATCGCGCCGATCCGCGCCACGGCGAACGAGGCTCCGGTGGCAGTCGATCGGATGAAGGTCGGATAGATCATGCTGGAAATCGCATTGAGGCCGATGTTGCCGCCCAGCACCAGCAGACCCGAGATCAGCGCCATCGCCATGGTGAGACTCGCGCCCGTGCCGACCGCTACGCCGAGTGCCGCTACCGGAATGGCGCCGAGGATCATCGTCAGCGTCATGACCGATACGCCCTTACGGTCGATCAACCAGCCGAAGAACCAGCTGAAGCCGGCGCCGAGCTGGAACAGCGCCTGGCTGCGCGCTGCGTTGGCGTAGCCGATCTCGTCGGTCAGAAGCGTCGTCATCCATTGCGAGAGGAAGAAGTGCGTGACGAACGAAAGACCGAGCCCGAGCCACAGGAAGGCGGTCATCGCAGAACGGCCCTCGGTAAAGAGGTGCCTCACCGGCACACCCGTGCGGATCTGCTCCGGAATCGAGAAGCGTGTGTCGTCGGCGAAATGCGCGCTCGGCTTGAGCTTGCGCGCGTAGTGGAGAATGCGTTCGCTGCCAGGCTTGCGCAGCGTCAGGTAGCGGATCGATTCAGGCAGCCCGATGAGCAGGATGATGCCCGCCACTACCGCGCCAGCGCCGCCCACGTAGAAGACCGAGCGCCAGCCATACGCCGGGATGATCTCGGCAGCGAGCAGGCCGCCGCCGGAGGAGCCCGCGGTATAGCCGAGATAGAGCAGGGTGATGATGAGCCCGCGCTTGCCTGAGCGCGCGTAGTCGGTGATCAGCGAGACCGCCATCGGCATGCCGCCGCCAATGCCGAGCGCTGCGCAAAAGCGCAGGACCGACAGTTCGACCAGGTTGTGCGCGAACGGCACGGCGAACGTGAAGACACCGAACAGCGAGGTGGCGAGCAGGATCGCGCGGCGCCGGCCGATCCGGTCGGCCAGCATGGCGAACACCACCGAACCCGCCATCCACCCGACGATGCTGATGTTGAACACGGGCGTCATCAGCGCCCGGTTGATGCCCCATTCCTTGATGATGCCGGGGGCGGCGTAATTCAAAGCCTGATTGTCGAAGCCGTCCGCGAGCATGACGAGCGCGCACAGAATGAAAAGGCTCACAGTGAACCAGCTTCGCTCCTGCGTCTCGATGACGTGGGCTATATCGACGGTATTGTTTTGAGTCATGGCTGTCTCCGGATGCCTCTGCTCCACGGGTTGTTCAGTGCGGCGTGCAAGCGTGCGCTTATTCGCCGTGGCCACCCGAGGCCTCCCGTACCGGAGTTTCCGGCTTCACACCGCCTCGCCGGTTGGCCCACGTACGTTCACCCGTTTCGCGCCAGCCGCCGGAGGTCGCCGCTTCTGCGTACTCGTCCCAACGCTTGTCCCAGTCGCCGAGGTGATAGCCATGCCATGGCGGCTGCGGCGTCAGGCTCGGCAGATTCAGCTCTTCCCAGATCTTGCGTGCCGCGCTCATGTATTGCTCCTTCGGCAGCGCGAGCGGCGGCATCGGATGCTTGAGCGTCGCGTCGATCAGCAGCGTGCTTTCGAGCGGCGCGCGGCCGGACTTGGGACCGTGACCGCTCGCGCGGTAAGGCGTCACGTGCAGGTCATGCGTGAAGTCGGAGCGATAGGCGAGGGACCAGAAGATCGCATCGGCGTTTTCCGGGTCGATGTCTTCGGAAACGGCGATCACGAGCTTGCCGCACTGCGCCTGCAGCGTCGCGGCGCCTTGCAGACCGCGCCAGACTTCCGCCTGCTGCGTACCGCGCGCGAACTGCAGGAAGATCACCTTGCGCAGGTTCGTGAGCGGTTCGTGCATCACCACGCGCTTGATGCCGCGCACGCCCATCACCTTGCTCAAATGTTCAAGGTACAAAGGCTCGTAGGCAACCTTCTTCAGCACGGAGCTTTCGCTCGGTGTCACCTGACTGATGATGGAGACGAAGACAGGCTTCTTCTTCATCGTGATCGCGGTGACGTGCATCGACATGTTGTAGTCTTCGAGCGCGATGTGGCCGTGGCTTTCGCCGAACGGACCTTCGGGCTCCAGCGCGTCGGTGTCGATCAGACCTTCGATCACGATTTCGGCGTCGGCGGGAACGACGAGATCGATGGTCTTGCAACGCACCACCTCGACAGGAGCGCGCATCAAACCGCCGGCGACGGCCATCTCGTCCTGATCGATCTGCAGTTTTTGCGGACCGGTGAACAGCACGGCGGGCGCGCAGCCCAGCACGATCGCGCACGGCATTTTCTCACCCATCGCGCGATATTTTTCCCAGTGCAGATAACCGCCCGCACCCGACAGACGGCTCGCCATGCGCACGCCCAGCCGGTCTTCCGATTTCAGCGCGGCGCGGTAAGTGCCCATGTTCTGCACGCCGCTCTCCGGATCTCTGGTGACGCACAGCGTAGCGGTGAGATAGGGCGCAGCGTCGAAGCCGGGCGTGGAGACGGGCACCGGCAGACGCGACAGGCCTTTTTCCTTCAGCGCATCGCCGCTGATCACCACTTCCTGACAGGGCGCCTCGTTCACCATGACGGGCGGGACCGGCTCCGCAATCGCTTCGGTCCATGCCTTGCCGATCTGCTCGACCGGAAGACCGAGGCCGGTGGCGTAAATCTCCGGCGAGGCGGCGAGTCCGCCGACCAGAACCGGGATGTCGTAGGTGTGTCCTTCGCCGTCCACGACGTTGGTGAAGAGGAAAGCGCGACGCTGATCTTCGTGCAGGCCGCCCTGGAACTGCCAGCGCGCGAGCGGGTGCAACTCGGTGTCCTTGTTGATCGGCCGGTCGATGCGCGTCAGGAGGCCTTTGGCTTCCAGCCGGGCGATATGGTCCTGCAAGTCGCGCGGCGCGCCGCCGGTTGCCGTTTGCGAGTGGTCTTGGGGCAAGGGTGACATTCCGTTTCCTAATATGAGACCCAGCTGGGTAAATCCGTAGGATTGTATGATTGCATGTGAATAAGACGGCTGTCAACGCGACGCTGCGCCTGGAGCCCGGTCGCGGGCTCGCGACGCGGCGTCGCTCAAAGACCGCCCATGCACAGATATTTGATCTCGAGGTAGTCCTCGATGCCGTACTTCGAGCCTTCGCGGCCGAGGCCGGACTGCTTGACGCCGCCGAACGGCGCGACCTCGTTGGAGATGAGGCCGGTATTGATGCCGACCATGCCGTACTCGAGCGCCTCGGCTACGCGCCAGATCCGGCCGATGTCGCGGCTGTAGAAGTAGGCGGCGAGTCCGAACTCCGTGGCATTCGCCGCGGCGATGGCCTCTCTTTCGTTCGTGAAGCGGAAGAGCGGGGCGACGGGGCCGAACGTCTCCTCGGTCGCAAAACGCATCCGTGCGGTCACGTCGCCCACCACGGTCGGTTCGAAGAACAGCTTGCCCGCCCCATGGCGTTTGCCACCGGTCAGCACGCGCGCGCCTTGCGCGACGGCGTCGGCAATATGCGCCTCGACTTTTTCCACCGCCGCTTCGTTGATGAGCGGCCCTTGCGTCACACCGCTCTCGAATCCGTTGCCGACCTTGATGCGGCCGACCGCCGCCGCGAATTTTTCTGCGAACGCGTCGTACACGCCGTCCTGCACGTAGAGGCGGTTCGTGCAAACGCAGGTCTGCCCCGCGTTGCGGTACTTCGAAGCGAGCGCGCCTTCGACGGCGGCGTCGAGATCCGCGTCGTCGAAAACGATGAAGGGCGCGTTGCCGCCGAGTTCGAGCGAGAGCTTCTTCACGGTGGGCGCGCACTGGCTCATCAGCATGCGGCCCACTGGCGTGGAACCGGTGAACGAGAGCTTGCGCACGATCGGATTGCTCGTCATCTCGGCGCCGATCGAACGCGGGTCGCCGACCACCACGCTGAACACGCCGGCCGGCACGCCCGCGCGATGCGCGAGTTCGGCGAGCGCGAGCGCCGACAGCGGCGTGGCTTCCGCGGGCTTCAGGATCATCGCGCAGCCGGCGGCAAGTGCGGGCGCGACTTTGCGCGTGATCATCGCGGCGGGGAAATTCCACGGCGTGATCGCGGCGCATACGCCGATCGGTTCTTTGGTCACCAGCATCCGTTTGTCGGCGGCGGGCGAGGCGAGCACGTCGCCGTCCACGCGCTTGGCCTGCTCCGCGAACCACTCGATGAACGACGCTGCATAACCGATCTCGCCTTTCGCTTCCGCAAGCGGTTTGCCCTGTTCGGCCGACATGATGATCGCGAGGTCGTCCGCGTTCGCGATCATCAGCGCGTGCCAGCGCTTGAGGATCGTCGATCGCTGTGCGGCGGTGAGCTTGCGCCAGCCGCGCTGCGCGTGCTCGCCGGCTTCGATCGCTCGACGCGTTTCGGCGCCGGTCATGAGCGGCACGTCGGCGATCTTCTCGCCGGTTGCGGGATCGTCGACGGCAAACGTGCGTGCATCGTCGGCGCCACACCATTGCCCGTCGATGTAAGCAAGCGTGCGCAACAGGCTCGGGTCTGCGAGCCGGGAAAGCGGATTGGATTCAGTCATGGTCATCGCGAAGAAAGCCCGCCGGCACGCGTCGCGCGACGGGTCTGGAAGTAGGGAAACGGCGCGGGCGGTGCGCTCGTTACGACTCGTGTTGCTGCTCTTTCCAGCGTTTGATCACGCCCGTCTCGATGTCGAACAGATCGAGCATGCGGCCGACCGTGTGATCGACGATATCGGCGATCGTCTGCGGCTTCGAATAGAACGCCGGGACGACCGGCGCGATGATCGCGCCCATGTCCGAGAGTTGCACGAGCGTGCGCAGATGGCCTCCGTGCAGCGGCGTTTCGCGCACGCCGAGCACGAGGCGCCGGCGCTCCTTCAACACGACGTCGGCCGCGCGGCTGATCAGAGAACTCGTGATGCCGGTGGCGATCTCGCTCATCGAGCGCACCGAGCACGGCGCGACCAGCATGCCTCTGGTTTTGAACGAACCCGACGAAATAGCCGCGCCGATGTCGCCGGGCGAGTACCAATGCGACGCTCGCGCGCGAAGGTCGGCGGCGCGGATGTCGGTCTCATAGGTCATCGTCAGTTCGGCGGCCTTGCTGATCACGAGGTGCGTCTCGATGCCCGCCTCGGCGAGCAGTTCGAGCGCGCGGATGCCGTAGACCACGCCGGACGCGCCGGTGATGCCGACGATGATGCGCTCCGGAGTGCTGTTATTCGTGCCCACGATTGCCCTCGACGCCGCGCACGGGCGAATTCGGCTCGACGCCGCTCTGGCGGCGCGCGTGATACGACGCGTCGCGCTGCATCCACTCGCCGCGTGTTGCCTGCTTCGCGTTGCGGTCCCACTCCGCAGTCCAGTCGCCGAGCGAGTAGCCGTACCACGGCGACTCCGGCTTGAGCTTCGGCAGACCGAGGCGCTCCCACAGCGCCTTCGCGTTTTCCATGTATTCCTTCTTCGGCAGCGCGAGCGGCGGCATCGGCGTCTTCATCGTCGCGTCGATCAGCATCGCCGAATCGAGGCCCGTATCGTGGTCCGAGCGCGGACCATGGCCGTGCTCGCGGTACGAAATCAGCTTCACGTCCTCGACCGGATTGCAGCGATAGCCCATCGCCCAGAACACGGCGTCGGCATTGTTCGGATCGATGTCGTCGTCAATCGCGATGACGAACTTGCCGATGGCGGCCTGCAGCGACATCGTGCCGTACAGCGCGCGCCAGATTTCGGTCTTCTTCGAACCGCGCTCGAACTGCAGGAACACGAAGCGGCGCAGATTCGTGAGCGGCTCGTGCAGCGACACTTTCTTGATGCCGCGAATGCCCAGGTGATCGCGCAGATGGCGCAGGAACATCGGCTCATACGCAAGACGCTTGATGACGCTCGATCCGGACGGCGTGACCTGCGAGATGATCGACGTCAGCACCGCGTCCCTGCGGCGCGTGATCGCCGTGACTTCGATGGAGAGGTTGTAGTCTTCGAGCGCGACGTAACCGTGGCTCTCGCCGAACGGGCCTTCCGGTTCCAGATATTGCGGATCGACATAGCCTTCGACGACCACTTCCGCTTCGGCCGGCACCAGCAGATCGACCGTGCGGCCTTTGACGACGCGGATCGGCGCGCCGGCGAGACCGCCCGCAACGCTCAGTTCGTCGGTGTTCGGACGCAGCTTCTGCGGACCCTGGAACGCCACGACGGGCGGCGCGCCGAGCACGATGGCGACCGGCATCTTCTCGCCTTTCGCGGCGTACTTGCGCCAATGGTCGAGACCGCCCGCGCGCAGGTTCACGAGCATCATCATGCCAAGGCGCGTGGCGGATTTCAGATGGCCGCGATACGTGCCCATGTTCTGCACGCCGGTGTCCGGGTCGCGCGAGATCACGCCCGTCATCGTCATGTACGGGGCGGCGTCGAAGCCCGGCGTCGAGATCGGCAGCGGCAGCGATTCGAGGCCGTTGCCCGGACCTTCGAGATCCTTGCCTTCGATCACGATGTCGTGCACCGGGCCGCTTTCCACCACGACGGGTGGCACCGGATTGTCGATCGCGCGATTCCACGCATCGCCGATGTCGTCGAGCGACGGCACGTTCATGCCGATCCGGTAGATTTCCGGATTCGCCGCGATGCCGCCGACGATGACCGGAATGTCGTACTTGCGGCCCTTGCTGTCGACGATATTCGTGAAGAGGAACGCCTTACGCTCCGCTTCGGGAATGCCGCCGCGGAACTGCCAGCGCACGAGCGGATGCATTTCGGTGTCTTTGTTGACCGGCTCGTCGATGCGGTACAGCAAACCTGCTGCTTCGAGACGCGCGATGTGGTCGTGCAAGTCCGCGTAACCGGCATTCGCGGAAGTGTTGGAAGTAGTGTCTTGATCTGCCATGGCTGGGTGTCCCGTAAAGCACCGCATTGCGCGGCGCCCTTATTGCCTGAAGTGTTGCCCGGTGCGCGAAGCGCGCCGGTAGTATTGCGGCGAGTAAAGAAGGCGTATTAGCGGCGCATCGACGTCATCGCGTTGGCGAGCGACGCACCCGCCATTTCGCTCGCGAGCGAGAAGTCGGGAATCGTGATCTCGCGGAAGTACGTCTTCAGCGTGGCAATCGCGATCCGGTCGCGCGTGCAGATCGAGGCGACCATTGCGTCCGCACGCTCGGCGAGCTTCGCGGCTGCGACGACCTCTGCGACGATGCCCCACTCGCGTGCGTTCGCGGCGTCGATCGTCTCGGTCAGATAGACCATGTGCGCAGACGCTTTCGGCGGCACCTTGTAACGCAGCACGGACAGCACGAGCGTCGGCGGCAAGTTCTTCTGCAGTTCCGGCAGGCTGAAGCGCGCAGTATCGGCAGCAACGGCCAGGTCGCACGCGGTGACGAGTGCGCAGCCGAAACCCTCCGCGTCGCCTTGTACCTCGGCCAGAACCGGCACTTCGCTCTCGTGCATCGCGCGGTAGACGTCGAGAATCGGATCGGCCACGTTACGGCGGAACTGCGCGGCCGTCGGCGGCGTGGCCGGCGGGGCGCCGACCGCACGGCCGCGGCAGAACGCAGGACCGGACGCGCGAATGCGGATGATCTTGACGTTGTTGTCGCGGCCCGCCTTGCGGATTTCCGCGGCGAGCGCGCGCATGGCTTCGAGCGTGAGCATGTTGCCCTGCTCAGGCTGGCCGAGAGTGATCCGGTATTCGGATTCGTGGAGCGCTGCGGTGAATTCGGTCGTCATGGAGTAAAGTCCAAACAATGAAAACAGGGAAAGGCGCCCGCGCTCCGCGCATGGGAGCGGGGCCTGCGCAGGTCAGCGCGCGTAGGCGCCGGCCTCCTTGAGCTTCTGGAACACGCGCTGCGGAACGAGCGGTGCTTCGGTGAATTCGACGCCGTATTCGGACAGCGCGTCCTCAATTGCAGCGACGATTGCTGCCGCCGCCGGGATCGTGCCGCCTTCGCCCGCACCCTTCACGCCGAGCGGATTCAGCGGCGAGGGCGTTTCGAGGTGCACGATGTCGATGTTCGGCACGTCGGTTGCCATCGGCAGCAGGTATTCGCCGAAGTTGGTCGTGGTGGGCTGCGCGTTCTCGTCGTATTGCATCCATTCGAGCGTCGCGTTGCCGATGCCGTGTGCAACCGAGCCGATCACCTGGCCGTCGACGATCATTGGGTTGATGAGCTTGCCGGAGTCGTGCGCCATCACGTAGTTGAGGATCGTGATGTGGCCCGTCTCGCGATCCACTTCGAGTTCGACGACAGCGGTGCCGTTGCAATACGTCGACTGCGCGGGCGAAAAGTATTTGGTCTCTTCGAGTCCGGCAGTGAGGCCCTCGGGCATCGTGAAGCCGGGCATGCCCTGCGAGATTTTCGCGAGTTGCCCGTAGCTCATACGCTGCTCGATGCCGGCGCGCCGCGCAACGTGACCTTCTACCAGCAACAGTTCTTCGGGCTTGCACTTCCACAGGTGAGCAGCGAGCGTGAGCATCTTTTCGCCCACGGCCTGCGCGGCGATGTAGACGGAGTTGCCCGCATTCACCGTCACGCGGCTCGCGAACGTGCCGACGCCCATCGAGATGCCGCCCGTGTCGCCCGTGATGACGTCGATCGTTTCGAGCGGCACGTTCAGCTGTTCCGCGCAGATCTGCGCGAAGGTCGTCTTGTGGCCCTGGCCTTGCGGCGATGCGCCCGTGATCACGGCGATGCGGCCGTTCGCCTGCACGCGCACCGTCGCGCCTTCGAACGGACCCATGCCTGTGCCTTCGACGAAGCTCGCCATGCCGATGCCGATGAAGCGTCCTTCACGGCGCGCCTCGGCCTTGCGTTGCGCAAAGCTCGAATACTTCGCGCGCTCGAGCGCCGCTTTCTGGCAGGCCGGATAGTCGCCGCTGTCGTAACGCAGCGGGCTGCCGTCGCGATAGATGAAGCCCGCGTCGTACGGCATCTGCTCGGGCTGGATCAGGTTGCGCCAGCGTAACTCCGCGCGGTCCATGCCGAGTGCGCGTGCGGCCTTGTCGAGTATCCGCTCCATCGCAAACACCGCCTGCGGGCGGCCCGCGCCGCGCACCGGCGAGGTCGCGCATTTGTTCGTGTAGACGACGTCGAGCTTCGCGCCCATCGCCGGAATCACGTAAGGGCCGGGCGTGGTCGTGATCGAGATGTACGGCGTGATGATGCCCCACGGCAGGAACGCGCCGTTGTCGTGCACCATCTCCAGTTTCACGCCTCGAATCTTGCCGTCGTTTTCGAGCGCGATTTTCACGGTCCACCACTGGTCGCGTTCCTGCGTGACCGCGAGGAAGTGTTCGCGCCGGTCTTCGATCCATTTGACGGGGCGCTTGAGCGCAACCGCCGCAATCGCGACAAGCGCTTCTTCCGGATAGAACGGCAGCTTCGGACCGAAGCCGCCGCCGACGTCGTTCATCAGCACGCGCAGCTTTTCCGCGTCCCATTCGAGCAGTTCGACGAGATTCTTTTTCTCGTGGTGCGGCGCCTGGCCCGACGACCAGACAGTCAACTCGCCGTTGGCAGCGTGAAATTCGGCGAGATAACCGCGGGTTTCCATCGGATGCGCGGAGCCGCGGTTCTGCCAGTAGGTTTCCTCGACGACGTGCGGCGCGCCGTTGAAGGCCGCGTCGATGTCGCCAAAACCCATTTCGATATGCGCGACGACATTGTCTTTCGCGTCGGTGTGGCAAAGCGGCGACTCGGGGCGCAGGCCGTCGCGGCAATCGGCCACGGCGGGCAGCGTGTCGTATTCGACTTCGATCAGGCCGCACGCGTCTTCGGCGATATAGCGGTTGTCCGCGACCACGAAGGCCACCGCTTCGCCCGCGAACGTCACTTCCGTCGAGGCAAGCAATTCCTGCGTGCGCTCGAAACGGATTGCCGGATTCGGCAGCATCGAAGGCGCGCGGCCCCGTGCGCGGCCGCTCAGGTCCGCGTGTGTGTAGACGGCGTGCACACCCTTCAGTTCGCGAGCGGCCGTGCAGTCGATCGAGACGATTTTCGCGTGCGCATGCGGGCTGCGCAGCACGGCGGCTTGCAGCATGTTCGGCAGATGCACGTCGTCCACGTAGGAACCCTGACCTTGCAACAGCTTCTTGTCTTCGGTGCGCGTCACGCGCTTGCCGATGTAGCGCTGGTCGGTGGGCGCTCCCTTCAGATCGGAAATTTCCATCGTGTTACTCCGTAGCATGTGCCGCAGGCGTCGTCGACGCTGCCGCACGCTGATCGCGGATGCGTTGGGCTGCAAGCAGCGCAGCGGCCACGATCGGCTGATAGCCCGTGCAGCGGCACAGATTGCCCGTGATCGCTTCGCGGATTTCCGATTCGCTCGGCGAATCCGTTTCGTTCAGCAATTCGGTGAGCGTCATCAACATGCCGGGCGTGCAGAAGCCGCATTGCAGCGCGTGCGTTTCGGTGAAGGCTTTCTGCAGTTCGTTGAGCGTGCCGTCTGCGTGAGCAAGGCCTTCCACGGTCGTCAGCGAGCGGCCGTTGACCTGGGCGGCAAGCGTCAGACAGGCGCGCGCGGTGCGGCCTTCGATCAGCACGGTGCAGGCGCCGCATACGCCGTGCTCGCAACCGTAGTGCGTTCCGGTGAGTTCGAGGTCATGACGCAGGAAGTCACCGAGCATGCGCCGCGATTCGACTTCGCGCTCATAAGCGGTGCCGTTGACGACGACTCTGACAGTACGAGTCTCCATGTGCATCTCCTTAGTCACTCTACGATTGTCTTGCGACACGCGAGAACGCACGTTTCAGCGCTCTTTCGGTCAGGACGCCTGCAAGATGCTGGCGGTAGTCGGTACTGACGTGCGCGTCGGTCATGACGTCGAGCGCGCTGGCGGCGTCGCTCGCCATGCGCAGCGCGGCGTCGTCCATCGGGCGGCCGCGCAGCGCGGTCTCCACGTCGTGCATGCGGACGGGGCCGGGCGCAACGCCGCAGATCGTGAGCGACACGCGGTCGAGGTTGCCTTGCGCGTCGGCGGTGCAGAGCGCCGCGACGCCGACGATCGCGTAATCGCCATGACGTCGCGCGAATTCTTCGAAAGCATAGCCATGACCTTCGGGCCAGATGTCGAGCGAGATGCCTGCGAGCAGTTCTCCTTCTTCGAGCGCGGGCGTCATGTACATCACGGCCCAGTCGGACATCGGCAATTCGCGGTGCGTGACCGCGCCGTCTTCATAGCGTGCAATGGTCAACACGCCGTCGAGCGCGGCGGTGAAGCACGGCTGTTCCGACGAAGGATCGAGCTGGCACAGACTTCCGCCGAGCGTGCCGCGATTGCGGATCTGCTTGTGGCTCACGAGCTGATACGCCTCCCGGATCAGCGGCGCGCGTTGAATGACGAGCGGCGACAATTCGATGTCGCGTTGCCGCGCCATCGCGCCGATGTGGAGGCGATCGCCGCGCTGCTCGATGCGGGTCAGTGCTTCGACGCCGTTCAGGTCGATCAGATGACTCGTCATCAGATACCGGAAGTTCATCATCGGCATCAGCGACTGACCGCCCGCCAGCACTCGCGCGTCCTCGAGCGTGCCGAGCAGTTGCACGGCTTCGTCGAGCGTGGTCGGCGCGTGGTACAGAAATTCACTGGGTTTCATGCGTGCTCCGATAGTGCAGCGGTGGCATCTTCAATGTTGCTGTTTAGCGCCGAAGAGCCGCGCGAAGAAATTCCGGACCGACTGCCACATGGCTTTGCGCATGAGCGCGCCCGCGTCGAGCGGAACAACCGGCGCAGGTGCGGGCGGCGGGCGGCGCGTTTCGACGGCCGGGCGCGACGCATCCGTCGTGGCGGTCTGCGTTGCCTCGTTGATCCCATTAGTTTGATCGCTGGGAGCCGATGCGGCGCCGCCGGACGTCGCGTGCGTCGCGTGCGCAGCTTGCGCCGACGTAGCGGTTTCAGCGGCATACGCGGCGTCGGACTCGATCAGCGCGGTCAGATTCTTCGCGAACTGGTTCAGCAACTGCTGCGAGAGCGCTTCGATCATTCCGGCGCCGCGTCCATACTGCGCGACGGTGCCCGACAGATTCACGTCCGAGACGACGTCCACTTTGGTCTTGCCGCTGCCGGCGTCGGTCACGGCCGCGTTGATCTGCGCATCTGCGCCGCCGCGTCCCTTCGTGTCGGTGCCGCTTGCGGACACCAGGACCTTGCGGTCTGCGTCGTTCTGTTCAGCGATCTTGAATTTGCCCGCGAATTTCAGCGTGAGCGGGCCGAGCTTTACGGTGAAGCCACCCTTGTAGCTGCCGTCGGGCTGCTGTTCCTTCAGTTCCGCGCCCGGAAAGCACGGGGCGGACCGTTCGATGTCGATCATGGTCTTCCAGACGTCGGACGGCGGTGCATCGACGGTGAAAGACGAACGGATTGTGATTGCCATACTGCCTCCTCGAGACGATCGGCCGTGGCAGCCGCCGCTCCATTTATTCGGTCACTGCTGGGCCGCGCGGCGTGCGAAAAGGTGTTCGCGTGCGCACGGCCAGCGTTTCATTTCATTGAGCAAGGCTCGACAGAAAATCGTCGAACACCGTTGCGAAGACTTCACGCATGTCGAATGCGCCGAAATGCGCGGCGCCCGGCACCACGACAAAACGGCTGTGCGGCAGCGCGTCTGCGATCTTCTGCGATACCGCCGGCGCGATGCTCGCGTCGGCCTCGCCCGCGACGACGAGTGCTGGCGCTTTCACGCGGGGCAGCTCGCCAAGGTTATCCAGCTGCGAGATGGCCTGCCAGTTCGCGCTCCAGCTATACCAGTCGTCGGCGGCAAGACGTGCGCGGCATTTTTCGACGAGATCCGGGCGCGGGGTGTCGGCGGTGAACCAGCGTGCGATCGTGTCGTCCGTGACTTCGGACATCGAGCCCTGGCGGCTCATGTCGCCGCGCGCAAGGATGCGCGGACGCACTTCGTCGGGGAAGCCGCCCGCCGTGCCGCACAGAATCAGCGCGCCGGCGAGTTCCGGAAACTGGATCGCAACGCGCTGCGCAATCATGCCGCCCATCGAGACGCCGATCAGCGTGGCGCCGCTCAGGTGCTCCTTGCGCAGCACGGCGGCGACGTCGGCCGCATGATCGGCGAGCGTGACGGGCGACGTGATGACGCTCGACTCGCCGTGGCCGCGAAGGTCGATTGCGACGACGTCATAGGACGCCGCCCAATCCTCGACATATTCGTCCCACCAGCTCCGGTCGACGCCGATCGGATGAAGCAGGACCAGCGGCCGGCCCGTCCCGCGACGGGAGTAGGCGATGCGGCCTGCGGGGAGTTCGCAGAAAGTTGACTGAGACATGACTTGTACAGGTAACGCGTCGGTGACAGGTGTTTCGCGCCCGGCCGCCGGATGGGCAGCTCGCGGCGCGCAACGCCTGGAACTCCCGGAACCGCCAGGCGGACGTGCCCGAGATGAATTGCGACGACGGATCGCATGTGCCGCGATCTTGACGGATCGCTTGCGGGATTCAGGCCGTTGCGGCGGCTTTTGCCTTCAGATCGAGCACGACCGCTTTTGCCCGGCGCAGCCCTTCGGCGGCAACAGGAATGCCTGCGTAGACGCCTGCCTGCAGGACAACTTCGGCAATTTCCTCTTCCGTCACACCGTTGTTGACCGCGCCGCGCGTATGAACTTCGAATTCGTGCCAGCGGCCGAGCGACGCCAGCATCGCGAGGTTCAGCATGCTGCGCGTGGCTCGCGTGAGGCCGTCCCGGTTCCACACGTTGCCCCAGCATACGTCTTCCGTGTACTCGAGGAACACGGTGTCGAAAAGATGAGGATTCGCGTTGTTCTGCGTATGGTTCGCGCCCAGTACTTCCTTGCGGATCTTTGCGCCGATGGCACGACGTTCGGATAGCGTGATGTCTTCCATGAGTATCCTTCGAGTTTGTCCAGCGGTTGTAGGATTGTATAATGAGAGCGAGTATCGGAGCTTAGCCGTCGAATGTCAATATGATTGTATTACGAAGTATGGCGGCTCCTATTTTTCTACGGCAAAGGGAAGGGATGAATACCAATAGACTGGTTGTGCGGCCGGTGGCCACGCTGCGGCAGCAGGTGATAGATGGTCTGCGTGCGTGTATTAGCGATCTGACGTTCAAACCGGGCGACCGGCTGATCGAGCGCGAGCTCTGTGAAATGCTCGGCGTCAGCCGCACGCTTGTTCGTGAGGCGCTCAGCCAGCTGGTCGCGGAAGGGCTCGTGCAGATCATTCCGCACAAAGGTCCGATCGTCGCCGTCATGACGGGCGACGAGGCGCGCGGTCTATATGAAGTGCGCGCCGTACTGGAGGCGCTTGCG
Source organism: Paraburkholderia sp. 22098 (assembly GCF_052045935.1). Classification (NCBI taxonomy): domain Bacteria; kingdom Pseudomonadati; phylum Pseudomonadota; class Betaproteobacteria; order Burkholderiales; family Burkholderiaceae; genus Paraburkholderia; species Paraburkholderia sp. 22098. Next base: position 100,303 of record NZ_JBQEPV010000014.1, read on the forward strand.
GGCCGCCAGTTCACCGAGCGGGCAACCGAAGAACAGCGTACAGCGCTGAAGAATGCATTGAACGAACTGGCGTCGATGCGCGACATGCAAGGTCAGGAAGGCACCATGCGCTTCCTGAAGCAGAAGGCGCAGTTCTACGACGTGATCCTCGAAGGAGCGGGCAATCCGGTGCTCACCGAGATGCTGCGTCTCGTCCATACCCGCGTGATGATGCTGCGTGCCACTACGCTTTCCCAGGAAGGCCGCCTCGTGCAGAGCTACGACGAGATCGCCGCGATTGTCGACGCGGTGATGCGCAACGACGCCGACGCTGCGGCGGCGGCGTGCAAACACCATGTCGAGCAGGCGGAAAGGCTGGCGGTTCAGGTTCTGGCCGTGGCAGCCAATGACTAGCAGCGGTCATCGCAACGGCGGCGTATGCCCGCAGTTTGCCTGACCTGATCCATCCCGCATAAGGCAGGGCGCGCCAATTGCGCGCGTGCCGTCCGTCTGGCTGTCGTGTCGTAATACAATAATCTGTATTGCAATCTAATTGCATTACGATATACTGCGCGCATTGACGAAAGCGGGCCTATGACCCGTACCAATCACACCGCTCGCCCTCACGGCGGAAGATCAGGAGACGGGAACCATGGGCACATCGCAGGGCGCCAAGGCGGCGCCGGTGGCTTCGGTCGACGCGCAGGCATACAGATTGTCGCGCTATCAGTGGCTGGCGCTGATTTCAGCGTTCCTCGGCTGGATGTTCGATTCGATGGACCTGAATCTCTTCACGCTCGTGCTCGTGCCCAGCGTGAGCCAGCTGCTGCATAGCACCGACGCAACGGAAATCAGCAAGATCGGCAGCTACATCATTGCGGGCAAGCTGCTCACGTGGGGGATCGGTGGCGTGCTGTTCGGCGTAGCGGCGGACCGGTACGGCCGCTCGCGTGTCATGGGCCTCACCATCCTCATCTATGCGGCCTTCACGCTCTTGAGCGCATTCGCAAAAACGTGGCCGCAGCTTGCCGTCGCGCAGGCAATGGCCGGTTTCGGTATCGGCGGCGAGTGGGCGGCGGGCGCCGCGCTCGTCGCCGAATCATGGCCGGGGCGGCAACGCAACCGCGCCATGCAGATCATGCAAATGGCGTTCGCGTTCGGCTTTCTCGCCGCGGCGCTCGACAACCTGCTGCTCGGCCGATTCGGCTGGCGCGTCGTGCTCGGTGTGGGCGCGGCGCCGGCACTCGTCACCATTCTCGTGCGCCGCTTCGTGCCGGAGCCGCAGCGCTGGGTGCAAGTGCGGGAGAGCGTCGTCGCGGAATCGGCGATGCAAACCTTCACCGCCATTTTCGCGCCGGGACTTCGGCGCAAGACGATCATCGGCGTGATCGTGTCGTCGGCGGCCATGCTCGGCTGCTGGGGCGGTCTCACGTTCCTGCCGAGCTGGATTCATCAGCTTTCGGCTGCCGCTGCCGATCAGCGCAACATCGGCACCACGGTCAGCTACGCGTTCATCCTGATGATGTTCGGCGCGACGCTCGGTTATCTGACACTGATCTGGATGCTCGACGCCTTCGGCCGACGCATGTCGTATTTCATATTTTCATCAGGATCGCTGATTGTTTCGCTCGTGCTGTTCATGACGGTGCACGACGTCGGCGGCGTGCTCTGGCTCATGCCTGTGTATGGCTATTTCGTGATCGGCGCGTTCGGCACGTTCGCCGCCTATCTGCCCGAACTTTTCCCGACCCGTGTGCGCGCAACCGGCCAAGGCTTCTGCTGGAACATGGCACGTGCGTTGACGAGCATCGGACCGATCGCAGGCAACGCGGTAGTGAGCAGATTCGGCTCGTTTCCGGCGGCGTCGGCTGCAGTGTCGCTGCTCTTTATCGTCGGCATGGTGTCAATCTGGTTCGGTCCGGAAACGAAAGGCGTTCCGCTCGACAACTGAAGCTCGCCGACAGCAGGCGCGCGTCGCCAGACAGGCTTTCCTTTTGGTTCAATGGAACAAACCTTGAATACACATATGCCGAAACCCGGCGCATCGACCCGAGACGCCACTGCGGACATTGCGCCGGCGGGCGTGTTCGACATCGGGATCAACGGGCGTTTGCCGCTGCCGCAACTGGCCGTGCTCGCGCTGCAGAACGTATTCGGCATGACCGGTATGTTCGTTTTTCCGGGAATTCTCGGGCGCGCCTTTCATCTGGCCGATGAGCAGATCGCCTACCTGTACGGAATGACGTTCATCGCATGCGGGATCATCACGATCCTGCAATCGGTGCTGCTGTTGCGTCTGCCGATCGTGCAGGGTCCTTATGCAGGCAGTTTCGGTGCGCTCCTGACGGTAGGGCATTTGCAGTCGGGCGGGCTCGGCACGGCATTCGGATCGTTCTTCGCCGCGTCGCTGATCTGGTGCGTGCTCACGGTGCCGATCCGCGGACGCAGCGTTGCAGGCGTATTCGCGAAGCATCTGCGCCTGCCGATCATCTCCGGAATGATGGTGATGCTGATCGTCGTGCAGATCGCAAGCGTTGCCTTGCCGACGTGGATCGGAAGCACTAAAAGCCCTGGTTTCCCAGTCGTGAATCTGCTTTCGGGCACGGTGGCGGTGGCGGGCATTGTGTTCGCGATGCTGTGGGGCGGACAGCGTATGCGTCGCGTGGCGATCCTGGTGGGCCTCGCGCTCGGCACGTTGGCCTATACGCTGTTTCAGCCCGTGTCGTTCACCGCGGTTGCTGCGGCGCCGTTCCTCGTCGAGCCGCGCATCTTTCCATTCGGCTTCGGCGTGAGGCCCGATCTCGTCGCCGTGTTTCTGCTCGTGCTGATTCCCGCCGGCATGGGATCGATGGCGCTCTATCAGGCTGTTGCCGAATGGGGCGATGAGACACTGAGCCCCGGCCGGATGTCAGAGGGCCTGTTCGGCGTCGCACTCGGCTCGGTGGTCGCGGCGGTCTGGGGCGGCTTCAGCACCATTGCGTATCCGGACAACATCGGCATTCTGCGCGCCACGAGGGTGGGCTCGCGTTTCGTTACACTCGCCGCCGGCTGCCTGCTGATCGTACTGGGCGGTTGCGTGAAGTTCGACATGCTGCTGGTCGTCCTGCCGATTCCGGTGATCTCGGCTGCCGCGACGCTGCTGTTCGGCATCGTCTTCATGCACGGCGTGCATATTCTCGCGCAGGTGGAATGGGACGATCGGCGGCTGATCGTATCGGGGCTCGCGTTTCTCATTGGCCTTGGTGGTCTATTCATCTCGCCCGAAGTGATTCACGCAATGCCGCTGATGCTCCAGCTCGTCGTTCAGCAGCCTGTGATTTCGGGCGGTCTGACTCTCGTCATATTGCACTCGCTACTTTGCTCGAAACAGAAGGCGCCGAACACGCCTTCGGCTGCGCCGTCGCGCACACAGAATCAGACATAAGCAGGGCAGGAGGGCGGACATCCCTGCGCGTCGTTTTCCGGTGACGCGCATAGATATAAAAAGTAGAGACCACAGAATCTATATTTCGTAGTCCGTAAAAACCGTCGACGTCGTAAACGTGACTGGACATATCCTGGCATGTCCGTCGCGCGCCGGCTCGCATGCGCTCGTCCAGGTTGGAGAAGCAGGAGACTTAGATGCGAATAAGACTGAAAGTAATGGCACTGATTATTGGCGCTGCGTTTTGTGCAGAAGCCGCTCACGCGCAATCTAGTGTGCAGCTTTATGGACTTCTCGATGCGTTTGTCGGCTACAAGAAGCCGATGAATGGTCGGGCGAGCGTGATCGCCGGTAATGGCGGCATGACCGCGCCGTACTTTGGTCTGCGCGGCACGGAAGATCTGGGCGGCGGCACCAAGGTCGTGTTCGATCTCGAAGGCTACTTCAACATTCAGACCGGCGCGATGGGCCGCACCGGCTTTCCGCAGGACGGACTGTTCTCGCGTAACGCGTATGTTGGCTTGACCGGCCGTTACGGCACGGTGACGGCCGGCCTGATTCCGCCGTTGCTCTGGTTCTCGACGATCACTTTCAACCCGTTCTTCAACTCGTTCGTGTTTTCGCCGATCGTGCTGCAGAGCTACGTCGGCGTGAATGGACAGGGTGTATTCGGCAATGCGGGCGAATGGTGGAACTCGGTGTACTACGCGTCGCCGTCGTACAACGGACTCGTAGGACGCGCGATGTATTCATTCGGCAACGAAGCGGGCCATCCCGGCCAGAACAAGTGGAGCGGCCAGGTCTCGTACAACAACGGCGGTTTCGCGACCTCGGTCGTCTATCAGCAGATCAAGTACAGCCTCAACGCCGGCGATCTCGGCACGCTGATTCCGGGGCTAACCACGCAGTCCGTAGTGAACCTCGGCGTTTCGTACAGCATGAACTTCGTGAAGCTCTACGGACAATATCAGCACGTGTGGGATTCCATCTCGAACGGCGATGTCGGCATCGACACCGCACAGATTGGTTTCGCCATTCCCGTGGGCGTGGGCCGGATTCTCGGTTCGGATGCTTATTCAAAGAGCTCCGGTCACGCGTCCGTCTATCGCAACACGTGGGCGCTTTCGTACGACTACCCGCTGTCCAAACGCACCGATGTCTATGCCGCGGTGCTGTCCGACCGCGCGAGCAGGATGGCGACCGGCACCACAGTCGGCGGCGGTCTGCGCACGCAATTCTGATTGATGGCCCACTGCGCCGAGTGCGCGGATTTCTCGGGCAATCCCCGAAAGATGGCGGAGGGATGGGCAGCGCATGGCATGCCCCCTCGCCTCACAGATTAACGATTTCAATGGAGGAGATATGTTTGAAACTGGAGTAAGGGGGCGCGGCACGCGCAGGATCGGCATGCGGCGCTCGCTGGCGGCAATGACACTGGTGGGACTGTCGAGCGGTGCAGCGCACGCACAAAGCAGCGTTACGTTGTATGGCTCGCTGGACGGCGGGCTGCGTAATCTCGTGAACGGCACCAAGGCAGGCGGTGCAGCGCTGTCTATGGCCTCGAACGGCGTCTATAAATCGAATCGCTGGGGATTTCTTGGGATCGAGGACCTGGGCGGCGGCTACTATGTACGCTTCAATCTCGAAGCGGGCTATATTCTGTCGACTGGCGCGAACAGCGCCTCTAACAACACGCTGTTTTCGCGCACGTCGACGGTTGGAATCGGTGGCCCGTTCGGTCAGGTAGACGTGGGGCATCAGTTCACACTGCAGCACCGCCTGATCAAAGACTTCGAGCCATTCGATCTGCGTTATCTGGGCATTACCGAAGCGGCGGCGATTTCGGGCGGCACGAGCGGCCGCGACGACAACGCGATCCACTATCACGGAGACTTCGGTCCGTGGACGCCCCGTGCGGTCTACGCGCCGGGCGGCATCGCGGGCAGTTTGTCTAGCGGCTCCATGATCGCGGGCGGCCTGAATTACCACACCAGGATGTTCAAGTTCGGCGCCGGCTACACGCATCGTTCGAATCCGCTTTCGACTACAGCGACCACGACCCCGTATTTTGCCAACAATCAATACACCGCTGGCGGTGCCGTGACGATCGGTCCGGTCGATCTGATGGCGGGCTATTCGCTCACTACACAGTCCGTTCCTTCGACGGTGCACGGCGAGACTCGCAACCAATACCTGTGGGGCGGTTTCCGCTATAAGGTGTCGTCGTTCTTCAACGTGACGGGCGCGTATTACGACAACAAGAACTCGACGGCCGGCGTGGACGGCAGGAAGGACGTTTCTATTCTCGGCGTCACCTATTCGCTGTCGAAAAGCACACAGTTCTATGCTGACGTCGACTACACGCATTTCACTGGCGGCTATGTCACCAACGCGACGCTCAACCCATCCGGACATGCGAAGCAGACCGGCGTCTCATTCGGTATGAACCACAATTTTTAGTGCTTTTGAGTGGCTACCGAAGGAAACCTCCTGGAGGGAAAGCGGATTCCGACTTCCGTTCTCCGGGAGGAGTACTTCAATCGATGCGCCTCGCACGGGCGTTACATAGCCAGAATTTCCCTGACTGCATCGTCGATGAACCTGACGTCGACGGGATTGGCCGCGGGGCCGCCCGCAAAATGACCCCACACTGATTCGATAGGCCGCAGTAGTGCATTGGGCATCTTCGAGACTTCATACTCACTGTCTTCCGGCGGAAAATATAGATCGGTGCGCCCGGGCATCACAATAGCTTTCGCTGTGATACTGCCCAACGCCCGATCGAAATCACCTTGATAAAGCGAATTCGCGGAGATATCGGCGTATTGCCAGCTCCGCATCATTGACAGAATATTGTTCGCGTCTTTCTTCAGGAAATCGCCTTCCCAGAAGTGAGTGATGAAGTCCTCCAGCGAGCCATATCCCATGGCTTCCATGTCGAGCCGTTGACGTAAAAACGCCTGCGAAAATCCCCACCCGGCAAATACACGTGCGGCAGCGCGCATTCCACGCGTCGGCGGCGTATCGTAGAAGCCGTCGCGGAATTCCGGGTCCAGCAGCAAAGGTGCCTTGAGCCCTTCTATAAATACGAAGTTGTGCCGCGAGCACCGTGCCGCTCCACAAAACGGCAGTATGCGTTCTACCATCTGCGGGTACATCGCCGCCCAGTGGAACGCCTGCATCGCGCCCATCGACCAGCCGGTAACGAGCCTGAGCGACTCAATGCCGAACTTCTCGGTCACGAGGCGATATTGCATCGCGACGTTGTCGTATAGCGTCACGAGCGGAAATCGTCCACGGTCATAAGGTGGAGGATTGTTGCTCGGCGAACTCGATACGCCGTTGCCAAACATATTGGGGACAATGATGAAGTACTCACGCGGGTCGAGCCCCATGTGCTCGCCTATCAACCATTCATTGTCCGCATGACTGCCGCTATAAAACGTCGGGTAGACAATCGCGTTGTTGCGTGCCGCATTCAGCCGGCCATAGGTCTTGTAGCTGAGCAGCATGTCGGGCAGCGTCGCGCCGGACTGCAGCACGACACGGCCAAGGTTGAAAGTTTCGAAGTCCGTCATGAGAGCCTCTTATTCAATTGGCGACGACGTTAAGGAATTTTCGAGTGCGTTCGTGAGTCGGGTTGTCGATAACCTGCTGCGGCGTACCTTGTTCGATGACTTCGCCGCCATCCATGAAAACGACGCGGTCAGCGACATCGCGGGCAAAGCGGATCTCATGGGTAACGACGATCATCGTCATGCCGGCATCAGCGAGCCCTCGCATCACGCCAAGTACTTCTCCGACAAGTTCTGGATCGAGAGCTGAAGTCGGCTCGTCGAAAAGCATCAGCTTGGGCTTGATCGCGAGCGCGCGCGCAATCGCCACGCGCTGCTGCTGCCCGCCCGATAATCTATGCGGTAAATAATCTTCATGCGCGGCGAGGCCCACGCTTTTCAACAGGTCCCGGCCAAGCGCTTCTGCTTCGGCGCGCGGCACGTCATAGACCTGCCGCTGTGCTTCCACAATATTGTCGAGCGCACTCAAATGACTGAACAGATTGAAATGCTGAAATACCATGCCCACGCGCGCTTCGGCGCGTGCGCGTGCGAGGTTGTGCAGCGGCCGCACCGTGCCGCCGCCGCCCGGCACTTCCCGGTAACCTACGTACTGGGAATCGACCTTGATCGTCCCCCAGTCGAGCGGTTCAAGATGATTGATGAGCTTGAGCAGCGTGCTTTTTCCGGAACCGCTCGGACCCAGAATGACGACCACTTCGCCGTGCGCGATCGACAGATCGACGCCGCGCAAAATCTCGCGTTTGCCATACGATTTCCAGACGTTCCTGCACGCGACGAACGGTTCGTCGCGCTGCCGTGGCGTGCGGCTTTCAGCGGGCAGTAGCGTGCCGATCCATGCGTGATCATTCGGCTCCACCACCTGAGCGGCGACCGGCAAGACTACTTGTGCGTCGGGCTGTTTCGCATCTGGCGTCGAAGCGCGCAGTCCGAACCACGAGAATGTAAGTTTGCGGTCGCGCTCGTGATCGAAGAGGCGTTCGAGCCATACCTGAGCTAATGAGATCCCGCTCGTCAGGAACAGATAGATCACCGCAGCCGCGCCGAAGACAGTGAAGAACTTGAAGTTCTGACCGACGACCTGTTGTGAGCGAAACGTGAGCTCGTTGACGAAAATTACCGAGGCAATCGACGTCAGCTTCAACATGCCGATGGTGTCGTTGGCGAGACCGGGAATCACCGCCCGCATGGACTGCGGCAGGATGATGCGGCGTAACGTCAACAACGGTCCCATGCCGAGTGCCGCGGCCGCAATGGATTGCGACCGGTTCACCGACAGAATGCCCGCACGAAACAGTTCAGCGCTGAACGCAGCCTCGTTCAATGCGAAGCCGATAACAGCAGTCGAGACTTCATCGAAGCGCAGACCGATCAATGGCAAAGCATCGAAGATAAAGACAAGCTGTAGCAGTTGCGGTGTCCCGCGCACGAACCAGATGTAGCCCCACGCCGCCGAGTTCAAAGTCCTGAACCGTGAGAGCCGCATTAGCGCAAGACCGAGGCCGAGCACAAGCCCAATCGCCATTGCGATCAGCGTGATTTTCACCGCAATCCACGCGCCGCCGAGCAGGAATGGCGAGCCGACATAACCTACCAGTTCCCTGAAACCGTCGAGTACCTGGACGCCATCAAGACCGGCGGCCATCGCCGGCTGAAAGACCAGCATGGCGGCGATACCGAGTGCGCCGACGACGTTTTGTTTGATTCGCAATGCCTTCATGTCAGAACCTGATTCATGACGCTACGGACACACCCAACGGCGTGCCGCGCAGGCAGCCTTTATTGAGTAAGCAGCGTGCTCGGCATTTCGAGCGACGGATCCACGCCGTAGTGCTGGAACGTTTTCTTCTGAGTCTGATTCGCCTGCATGATCCTGAGTCCGTCGGACACGGCGGCGATCATATCGGCGTTGCCTTTCTTCACACCCACGCCGATCTTCATGCCGCTCGTCACCATGAATCCGCGGGTGTAGAGCTGCGGGTTCTGTTTCGCGAGACCGTCGACGAGCGCCAGGTCGTACATCATCACGTCGGCACGATGACTGGCGACGAGGCGTGCACCCGATGCGATATCGGCTGAAGTCATGATGGTCACGTCCGATTTGCCTTCGGCCTTGCACTTCGCGGCCTGCGCTTGCGCCATCGTCAGTTCGACGGTGCCGATGCCCGCTGTGACGGTGAGGCCGCAGAGCTTTGCGATGTCATCGATTTTCTTCGGGTTGCCGGCGGCCACCAGGCCGCCAGTACCGGCCTGCATATACGTGACGAAAGTCGTTTCCTTTGCGCGTTCGGGCGTGTAGTACAGCAAGTCCCACATCACATCGATCTGTCCGGCGCGCAGTGCCGGCAGCAGACCAGGCCAGCCGGCGGTGAAGAACTCCGTTTTAACGCCCGCGCAATCGAACACGGCGCGGGCCATGTCGGCATCGGCACCGATAATCTTGTTGAAGTCCTTGCTGTCACGAAACGCATACGGCGGCGACTCCGGATCGACGCCGATCTTGATGGTCTTTCCGGCCAGGGACGGATATTTCTGTGCCACTTTCGACGGCTCGCACGATTGAGCGGATGCGCCTTGTGCGAGAAGAAGGCTGATGACAGCGCATAAGAGAAGCTTGAACGCTTTTGACATGGACATGGCGGGACCTTTGAAGAGGTTGAACAAAATATCGGTTAAACAGGTGGTATGGCGATGCGAGAAGAGGGGGAGTCAATGGCCAAGGAAGTCCATGTGACTTGCGATCGAACCCGGCGTAGTGATGCAGATCCGGCCTTCGTCGCGCGCGCGGACGATATGCTCGAGCGCTCGCCGCAAGTGAACCAGGCGGTGCGGCTGTCCTGCCAGGTATGCATGCAAGGCAATGCCCATCACCAGCGGCTCGCGGGCGGACTGCCGCAGCATCTCCTCGAAGTGATCTATCACCAGATCGGCGAACGACCTTGCGTCCATCTGACGCGCGAGGATCATTGGAATATCGTTGACTTCTTCCGGGTACGGAATAGCCCACAGCGGCTGACCGTTGCGTGTAACGAGGCGCGTGGGTTGATCGTCGTGACACCAGTTGAGCGTGTACTGGTAACCCGCTTCCGCCACGAGATCGCTGGTGACGTGACTCTCGGACAACCACGGCGATAACCAGCCCGCCGGCTGCTGTGCACTTTCCGCGGCGATTCGCTCGCGACATGCCACGATCAGCGCACGTTCGTCGGCCTCGGACAGCGTTCCCTGTCTTTCTGAATTGGTATGGCCGTGGGCGACAAGTTCATCGCCGCGTTGGGCGAACGCGGCGACCAGGTCAGGGCAGTGATCATAGAGCGCGGTATTGATGATGCCCGCTACCGGTAGCGCCAGTTCATCGAACAGATCGAGACAGCGCCATGCTCCCACGCGCAACGCGTACTCGCGCCATGCGTGATTCAGTACGTCTGGCTCAGGCATCACTGGACCGATGGTGGGGCCTAGTCCTTCGCCGAACGCAAAATGTTCGATGTTGAAACCGATGTAGACAGCGAGGCGGGAACCGTCGGGCCAGCGATAGACAGGACGGCCGCCGATCGGCGAATAGTCAAAGCGCCCGTGGCCGGCCAGCGCGCGATATGCGGGAGAATCCATGGTGCAGTGTCCTGTCGAACGGCGCGCACGCCTGTGTTCACGTCAGGACCCATCGTACGGAAGCCAAAATCGCCGCATCGTGCTTGCTGCGAACAAACTCTTGTACGCGCGCGTATTGAAGCCGCCGCTTGCTACGTCACGCTACGTCACGCGGAGAACAGCGATTTCCGGATGATCGCGTGCACGCCCCAATTGCCGTCTACCACCTGCGTCACACCGAAGTCGATCGCGACTGAGATCAGCGAAATCGCCTCGTCCTCGGACAGGCCCTTGGTGGTCATGAGGAAACGCCGCGTTTTTATGAAAGCGTCGCGCATCGCGAGGTCAAGGGTGGATTTTTCGTACACGGCGCTTTGCGCGCTGGTACCGAACTCGGCCAGATAGTTTGGATAGCTGAAGCCGTGGAGAACCCATTCGTCTGCGGTTTCTACTAACGGATACGTGAGGTCGGCGTACACCTGGTTGGCGAGCGTTTCTTTCTTGTGAAGCACTACCTGGAATTCGCCGGTGAGCGAACACTCGATCGCGGTGCCGCACAGTTCCGAGTCTCCCTGCGATGCATGCGGGTCGCCGATGGAGAGGAGGGCGCCGGGCACGCCGACCGGCAAGAACACGCTCGCGCCGCGGGTGACGCGCCAGTTGTCAAGATTTCCGCCGAAGGTCGAAGGCGGAATTGAATCGATTAGCCCGTCCTGCTGCGGCGCGACGCTGATCACGCCAAAATGCGGACGCACTGGAATCTGGACATTCTTCAGGATGTCGTGATTCTCAACCACTGTCGAATGATCGACCGGCACGCCGGGATAATCGATTGTCGGATGCATCACGCCGAAAGGATCGCGCTGGGGTGTCCAGCGAAAGTTGTAGACGGCGCGGGCGCAGGCGGTCTCGCTGTCGTTTGCGTCCGCATCGAGTTCATAGATGGTGACGACCTCGCGCGGTTTCGGCTCGGTCAATAGCTCGCGATAGTGGAATCCCCACCACGCGGCAGCATTGCTGCCGAACGCACGGCCGGCGAATTTCGGATTGGCGCACCGTCGCGGGTGAATGTCGAGGATGCGCACTTCCAGCACGTCGCCGGGTTGCGCGCCGCGCACGGCGATAGGTCCGGTGCAGATGTGCACGCCGAAGCCTTCTCCCGCGCCACGGCCGTAAATGGACGCATCCATGGGCCCCGCGCCGCGCCGGTTCACGTTCTTACGCGCTGCGGTCCAGTGGAACACGCTTTCGGCGCCAGGATCGCCGCGCACCATCCGCTCCCAGTCGTCCGCTGCGTGTTGCGTGAGTGTTTCGATAGTCACGGTGTCTGCACTGTCGATTTCCAGCACGGGCTTGAGATCGTGACTGAAGTAGCCCCAATGAATCGTATTGGCGGTTGCGCGCAGCAGATGATGACGCGGCTTGCTGGACTCGCGGGTGGGCGATGAGGAAGGAACTTCGGGTTGCGTCGCAATGTACGGCTCGTCCGCGGCTTCCTGTACGGCACCCTGGCCGGCGAGTTGTGCATGCACGAGCAGGTTCCCCGCGTTGACGGGCAAGCCGCGTGAGATACGCCGCACGAGATGGCGCGCCAGTTCGAGACTCGCTTCGTGCCGGAAAGTGCGCGGCGATGCCCGATATTGCTCCCGGAACGCGCGGCTGAAATAGGCCGCGTCATTGAAACCCCAGCGGAAGCAGACATCGGCAATGGAGAGCTTTTCATATAGAGGATTGACCAGATCCGCGCGGCAACGCTCCAGCCTGCGCGAGCGCAGATAAGTCGAGAAATTCTGCCCGACTGCTTCGAAAAGCTTCTGTAAATAGCGCGGCGAGACGCGCTCCTGTTTCGCTATCGATGTGAGCCCGAGATCCGGATCGGCCAGATTGGCCTCGATCGTTCGGCACACGCGCGAGAAAAGGGCGGCTTGAGATGGAGTGAGACCACTGAAGCTGCCTTCCTTGTCATGACCGACGAGAGACGCGACGAGGAACTCCGCAAGCGCGAGTTCCAGTGGACGCAACTCGTCGAGCGTCAACGTTTCCACGCTTTCCGCCACCGAGCGCAGAAAGCCGGAAAACACATGGCCGATACCGGCGTCTCCTGGCAACCGCCCGGCACGCAATGAAAACGGTGTTAGAAGACGTGCGTTGATCGCAGCGCGGGGCACTCGGATCACAAACGCCCGAAAGTCTGACGTGAACGAAAGGAGCGCTTCCTCGCGCGAGGAAGCATAGACGATATCGCCGGTAGCAACGCTCTCGCTCGCACCGTCGGCAACGAGCGTCAGGCAGCCGTCGATATGCAGCACGATCAGAAGACTGTCTGCGCCGTCGACATTGAGTTCGATGGTTTGCGCGAAAGCGGCGAGCGCGATCAACTCGAAGCCGTTGGTCGACATGCGTGACCTGACGGTGCCATGCAAGTGGGGCGCGGCTGCCTCAGGCGCGCCGGAACGCAGGCCGAATCGGCCCAGCGCCTCTTTCCATGCTCGCAGGCGATCTGTCTCGGCGTATGACTCGGTGGTGAAACGCTGTAGATCCAACCCAAGGCTCCCGTACGCTGACGAACGTCAGTCGAGTTGTTCAAGGGCAATGTCCGTGCCATCGATAACAGCCCGGTTGGCGCCGCAGCGCTGCGCCACGGCAGTGCGCGGGCGCACCGCCGTGGCGCGCGCGCACAGCTCACGCGCGAGGTCGTTTCTTCGGAGGAAAAATGCTGCGGGGGATCTTGCAGTGAATGCCCTGACGGCCATCGACCACCTGCGTCACGGAGAAATCGGCCGCCACGCTCATCAGCGAATAGGCGTCGTCGCGCGATAACCCTTGCCGTTCGGTGAGCAGAAGCAACATATCGCGAGAAGCGTTTCTGGTCGCGATATTCAGGTCTTCATCGAAACCGTGGACGATCCAGTAATCCGGCGTCTCCAGCAACGGTGAAGGGAATGTAAAGTCCCGCCGCAACACGATCTGGAACATCACATTGAGCGAGGCCTCAATTGCGGTGCCGCTAATCTCGCCATCGCCTTGCGATACATGCGGGTCGCCGATCGAGAATAGACCACCGTCCACCGCGACTGGGTAATACATGGTGGATCCAGCGCCGATGCGCCAATTATCGATATTGCCGCCATGCGCGCCTGGTGGCACGGTGCTCACGCGGCCAGCCACGTCGGGCGCGACGCCTGCGGTGCCCAGGTGAGGGCGCACCGGCACACGAATGCCTTCGAGCGCGAGTTCCCGGCAGCAGTCCCGAACGTCCGATCGCTTGCCCGGCACCAGATATTTTCCCGGGTAGTCGTATGCATACAATGCGTGAGCCGTATTGGACGTCTGATCGAGCTCATAGATCGTGACCCGCTCTTTGTCGAAGTCGGTAAACAGATGACCCCAGTGCGCGGCGAGATTCGAGCCGTAATTGAAACGCGGGGTCATTTGTAAGTAACGCACCTCGAGCAGGTCGCCGGGTCTCGCGTCTCTCACGAAGATCGGCCCCGTCATGAGATGCACGCCGGGTTGCCGATCGGATTCCGGAATCGTGTCGTAGAGCGCCCGCACCGTGTCGTCCATCATCAGATCGGGCGCGTCGCCCGCATGATGCGTGATCGCTTCGGCGCGCACGAAATCGCCGCTCTCGACGATCAGCGCGGGCGCTAGCGCCGCGTCAAAGTAGCCCCAGTGGACATTCCGTGTAATGGCTGGCAGTTCGTGAAGCATGCTTGGCTTAGCTCCGTAAGAGTATGCGGTCGGTGCGGCGCTACCGATGGCAGATCGTACGGGCGACAAAATGCAACGACTTGGGCGACTGCGCACAAAAGCTTGTGCGTGAGCGAATCACGCCTACAGGCTCTGACTTACTTCAGTAGCGACTTCAGCGAACGCGCGCGCAGCGGCAGTTCGATATGCACCTTTGCGCCGCAACAGCGCGGCTGTTCGCTGCGGTAACGAAGGTTCGAGCTTGAGGAGCGACAGATCACCGTTTTGCCGCGCGATGGCCGCGGGCAGTATGGTCGCGAGCTGACTGCAGCCGACAATCCCGATGACAGCACTAATAGAGTTGGCCTCTACTGCTATGCGCGGTGCCACGCCGTGCTCGCGGCAGTAGTAATCGATGTAATGCCGCGTGGCGAACGTTTCGTTTAGCAGTACCCAAGCTTCCCGTTCGAAGTCGCGAGGCGTTAGCGCGCCGCGCTTCCTCGCTCGGGGATGCGAGTTTCCGACCACGACAGCAAGCGCCTCGACAAGCAGAGGCTCAGTTTCGATATCGGGTGAATGCGTGTCTGCGAACGCGATGCCCATATCCAGCTGGTCTTCGTTCAAAAGTACTTCCATCCGTTCCTGCGACATCTCCTCGATATTCAGGATGATGCCGGGATAACGCTGGTTGAACCTGTCGACAAGCGGTCCGACGAGGTAGGCGGTAAACGTCGGTGTCATGCCGAGCCGCAATGACCCGCGGCTCAGGTCGTGCACGTCGTGAATAGCTTGTCTACCGGCGTCCAGATC
This sequence comes from Paraburkholderia sp. 22098, assembly GCF_052045935.1. NCBI lineage: Bacteria > Pseudomonadati > Pseudomonadota > Betaproteobacteria > Burkholderiales > Burkholderiaceae > Paraburkholderia > Paraburkholderia sp. 22098. The sequence continues at coordinate 115,375 of NZ_JBQEPV010000014.1, forward strand.
CTGTAGCGCTCGTTGAGCATAGAGCAGCCACGCCGCGCCGGCGTCGGTCAACCGGATTGTCCGGCCACTTCGATCGAGCAATTGCACGCATAACGTGTCCTCGAGCTGCCTGATCTGCTGCGACAGGGTGGGCTGCGAGACATGCAGTGCCTCTGCCGCGCGCGTGAAATTGCGATGCTCGGCCACGGCGAGGAAGTAGCGGATATGTCGGAGCAGCATGGTCCCTCACTATAGGCGTCTCCTATAGAAACCATAATAAACCGGTCTTGGACGCTATGGTTGAACGGATTCATGCTTCGACCATCGGTTCACAACTTGCCGGAGGGGCGAAGAGATGAAAGACATCATTGACGGTTTCCTGAAGTTCCAGCGCGACGCCTTTCCCCGACGCTCCGAGCTGTTCAAGCGGCTGGCCACGAGCCAGAATCCGCGCACTCTCTTTATCTCGTGCTCCGACAGCCGGCTTGTCCCCGAACTCGTTACACAGCGTGAGCCGGGAGATCTGTTCGTGATACGCAACGCAGGCAACATCGTGCCGTCGTACGGTCCCGAACCCGGCGGCGTTTCGGCAACGGTGGAATACGCTGTGTCGGCGCTCGGTGTCACCGACGTCGTGATCTGCGGCCACTCGGATTGCGGCGCGATGACCGCAATCGCCGCCTGCAAATGTTTGGACCACATGCCCGCCGTGCGCAACTGGTTGCGCTATGCGGATTCCGCGAGAGTCGTCAACGAGGCGCGCGTGCACGCCAACGAGCGTGAGCGCGTCGACTCGATGGTCCGCGAAAACGTGATCGCTCAGCTGGCGAACATCAAGACGCACCCATCCGTGAGACTCGCGCTCGAACAGGGGCATCTCGCGCTGCACGGCTGGGTCTACAACATCGAAACCGGTTCTATTGATGCGCTCGACGGTGCGACGGACCGTTTTGTTTCTCTCTCCGAGCATCCGCATGTCTGTGCAACGCCTGCACGACTTTCCCGCGCTGCCTGAATCCTGTTCATCAACTGAAGGAACCATCATGACCCAGTCGCAATTCAGCCAAACCACTCGCCAGAATCTCGCGGATGTGATCATCGACGCGAAGATCCGCAAGAACCTGACCTTTGAGCAGATCAACGAAGGTACCGGGCTCAGCCTCGCATTCGTCACGGCTGCGCTGCTCGGCCAGCATCCGCTGCCTGCCGATGCTGCCAAGGTCGTCGCCGACAAGCTCGATCTCGATGAAGGCGCCGTACGCCTGTTACAGAGCATTCCGGTGCGCGGCAGCATCCCGGGGGGCGTGCCGACCGATCCAACGATCTATCGGTTCTATGAAATGGTTCAGATCTACGGCTCAACCCTCAAGGCGCTCGTGCACGAGAAGTTTGGCGACGGCATTATCAGCGCGATCAACTTCAAGCTGGACATCAAGAAAGTGGACGATCCAGAGGGTGGGTCGCGGGCCGTGATCACGCTCGACGGCAAGTATCTGCCGACCAAGCCGTTCTGAGTCGACAGTGAAGCATTTTCGGGGCGATGTGACTTCTGCCTGCTGATACGAATCACGTTGGACTTCAGCGGAAAACGTGGTTCGCTCCATGAAAAGGGAGATATGAAAGTGAAAGTACTTGTCAGACTCGGAACGATTGCAAAAGAAGCCGTATTAACCAGGCTCGTGTTGGTACTGGTTTCCATCGCTGCGAGTTCTTTGCTAGTTTCCACGTCAGCTGTGGCCGATCCCGTGAGCCCGTCCTCGACGAGCACGAGTGCAACGCCGGATGACTATTTTCATACCGGTGCAGGCGCACGATATCTGCGGCGTGCCGATGAAGACATCGTCGTCAATCCTCAACGCGGAAACATCACGGTGCTGATGGGGTCCGGTGGCAACATCACGGTTCTATCGGGCAGGGACGGTAAATTCCTGGTGGACGCGGGCATCAGCAAGTCGCAGCAAAAGGTCCGGGCGGCGCTCGACAACATCGGTCCCTCGCCGCTGAAATACGTGGTCAATACTCATTGGCACTGGGACCATACCGACGGCAACGCGTGGATGCATGAGGCGGGTGCCACTATCGTTGCCCAACGGAATACCGCAAAGCATCTGACTGAAACGACGCATGTCAATGCGTGGAACTGGACCTTCGACCCGGTGCCGGCAGATGCGCGCCCGACACTCCTGGTCGATCACAAGAAGACTTTCAATTTTTCGGGCACCAGCGTCGAAGTGGAAAATTTCGGCGGTGGCCATACCGATGGCGATCTGTGGGTGTACTTCAAGAATGCCGATGTGCTTGCTCTCGGCGACACATTCTGGAACGGCATCTATCCATACATCGACAACGAGGACGGCGGCAGTATCGACGGCGCGATCAATTGGGCCAACAAAGCTGTTGCGCGCACAACTGATCACACGATCGTTGTCCCCGGTCATGGCCCCGTTGGTACGCGAACTCAATTGATCGAGTTCCGGGACATGCTTGTCACGGTACGCAATAACGTGATGACGCTGAAGCAGCAAGGTAAATCGCTTGACGAAATCATTGCCGCCAAGCCGACCGCCGCCTTCGATGCAAAATGGGGGAATTTCGTGTTCAACGGCGATCAGTTCACGAAGATGGTCTACGCCGGTCTGCAATCGGGAAACTGAACTTCGCCGCGCGCCATCGTAGGCGCTAGCTCATGTGCCCCACGACGATGCGTGGGGCGGCCCGCTGTCGCGAGGGCAGCAGTGTTACCGTGTGCCAGATGGCGAACAGCGGGTCGTGACGGTGGCTTCATCGCCACCGAGATTCAACGAAATTGCTTCTACTTACCCGATGCCGGCGACTTCACACTCGGCGTCGCCAAGGTGTTGTTGCCGCCCACCGGTGCGGTGGCGCCGGAAGTCGAATCGCTGTTAACGCTGCTCGGCAGACCCGAATTGGGACGGCCGGACATGCCGCTGTCGGAATTGGTGGTGCCCGGTGTGCCGTAGCCGCCCGTTGCACTATTCACCTGGTTTGCGGGGCTAGCGGTGCTGCCTGCCGAACCGTTCCCGCCGGAGCCACCGGCGGCCTGTGCGTAGGCGCCGCCCGACAGCGTGAGTGCGGCGACAGCCGCGAGTAACGCGCTCGTTGCCTTGCTCATGATTTCTGCCTCCTTTGTCAGAGAGAATTGGGACGCAGCCGTTTGCCGCATCCTTAATACCTGTGGAGCAATCAATGTGCCGGGCCTCGCGCGGTGGCAAAAAAATGCATATCGAATGTCCGGCGGGGAGCGAGCCATTCCTCATGTCGCACTGCCGGCTTGCACGTGCGGCCGAACGTTGGGTCAAACCATCGGCCGCTATTGCTGCGTGAGCATCAGGTTCAGGTTCTGAACCGCAGCGCCGGATGCGCCTTTGCCAAGATTATCGAAAACCGCTGAAAGCAGAACGTGCCCGTGATCCACGGCAGGAAATACGCTTAAGCGCATGTCGTTGGTACCGTTCAGTACTTGCGGGTCCAGGTGCTTCTCAGCGCACGATTCATGCAGCGGCACGACACGCACGTGGATCGCCTCGGCATAGTGGCGTGCGAGGCATGCGTGTAACGTCGCGCCATCTACGCCGGGTGCCAGCAACCGCAACTGTAAGGGCACCGTCAGCACGATGCCCTGGCGGAACGCCCCATACGCAGGCACGAAGACCGGACGCTGCGCGAGCAGCGCGTGCTGCTGGATCTCCGGCGTGTGCTTGTGCGCGAGATCCAGACCATATACCTGGAATGAAGGCGCGTTGATGGCATCGGGACCTTCATGCTCCTCCACTCCGGCACGCCCGCGTCCGGAGTAACCGGACACCGCATGAATGCTGATAGGGTAGTTGTCGGGTATCAGCCCGGCCTGCAACAGCGGACGCAGCAAGCCGATCGCACCCGTCGGGTAGCAACCGGGATTGGTGACCCGACGTGCGCTCGCAATGCGCTCAGGCTGTCCCGACGTCATTTCCGGAAAACCGTATGTCCAGCCCGTCTGCGTGCGGTGGGCCGAACTTGCGTCGATGACCCTGACGGCAGGATTAACGATGGCGTTCACCGCCTCGCGTGCGGCGGCATCGGGCAAACAGAGAATCGCGATGTCGCAGGCGTTGATGGCTTCTGCGCGAAGGCGTGCATCTTTGCGTTCTGCGGCGGCAAGCGTGAACACCGTGATGTCGGTCCGATTGCGCAGCCTTTCATGGATCTGCAGTCCGGTGGTGCCTTGGTCGCCATCGATGAAAATAACGGGAGCGCTCATACGCGAAATACTCCGAATGGTGGTAATGGACGGGAGGAGCCTCCATGTTCATCGAACCGCTAGAATAGGAAAAGTTGAATTTTATAACCTTTCAATTCAGTTTTCCTGAATCGGGACGTCGACATGCGAGAGATCAGTCTGGACCGCCTGCGTACTCTGATTGCGATTACCGAGCGTGGCTCGTTTGCCGATGCAGCGCGCGCGCTGAATCTGGCGCCGCCGACGGTCAGCCTGCATATCGCTGAACTCGAAAGTCGCATCGGGGCGCCGCTCCTGTCGAGAAAGCGCGGTCAGGTGAGGCCGTCGGCAATAGGTGAGGTGCTAGTGGAGCGCGCGCGTCGACTGCTGGCCGATGCGGAGCAGGCGTTGGACGATATTCAACGCCAGGTGCAGGGGATAGAAGGGCGCGTGCGGCTCGGCGCGTCGACCGGCGTGATCGCGTACCTGTTGCCGCAAGCGCTCGAGGTGCTGCGCGAGAATAACCCTGCAATCGATATCCAGCTTGCGGTACTCACGTCGCATGAAACGCTGTCGCGCCTGGCGGATGGGACGCTGGATATCGGGCTGGTCGCGCTGCCGCAGCCCCGCGTGGCTGGACTCGTGATAAAGCCCTGGCGCCGGGACCCTGTAATGGCCTTCGTTCCGGCGCATTGGCGGTGCCCCGCCCGGGTGACGCCTGAATGGCTCGCCGCTCAACCTCTCATTCTCAATGATGCGACTACACGTCTCTCGCGCCTGACGGCCGAGTGGTTTGCGACCGCGGGGCATCATCCTGCGCCGCGCATCCAGCTCAACTACAACGACGCGATCAAGAGTCTGGTAGCGGCAGGATACGGCGCAGCGCTGCTGCCCCATGAGGCCACCACGCCAGTCCCCGATCGGCGGATTGTCATGCGTCCACTGCGCCCGGCGTTGTGGCGTCGGCTCGGCATCGCACATCGGGCGGGGTACGTTGAGCGTTCCACTCAACATGTACTCGATGTGTTGTGGGACCTACGATTAGCTTAAACGTTGCCTGGTCATCGAATTTGACATCGGGTTTCATTGACAGCGTGGCCTCGTGTTAAGCGTTTTCTATCACCTGCGATTCGCGTATTTCCTATCTTTCCTGTACCTTATTTACTACATTTAATCCGCCATGCGAATCAATTGATGACTCAAGCCGGGCCACGAGTCAGTTTCGGATTCAAGTCACTTCCAACTACTAGCGAGACGTCATGGGAAAACACAAAATCACTTTTGCAGTTGCGATGCTGTCACTGCTCGCGACAATCCAGACTGCGCTTGCACAGTCGGTCCCGGTACCGGTCATCACCGACAATTTCATTCGTGCGGAATCCGATGCAGAGTTGGCTAAGGTGGTGAAAAGCAACGGATTCGGCAAATTCTTCCACAACAGGGAAATTGCTCCGGTGGACCAGCAGATCGTCGTGCGCGTGAATCGGGATACGCTCTATTCTTCGGCAGTGTTCGATCTCGATGCTGGTCCGGTGACCATCACCTTGCCCGACGCGGGAAAGCGCTTCCGTTCGATGATCGTCATCAACCAGAATCACTATGCTCAGGAAGTCGTCTACAACCCCGGCAGATACACGCTGGACAGAAAGCAGATCGGCACGCGGTATGTGCTCGCAACGGTCCGTACGCTAGTCAACCCGGCTGATCCGGGCGATCTTGCCAAGGCTCATGCGTTGCAGGACGACACCAGGATCGAGCAGAAAAACGTTGGAAGTTTCGACGTGCCCAACTGGGACGAGGCAAGCCAAAAGAAAGTCCGCGACGCGCTTCTGGTGCTTGGGGCAACTCTGCCTAGCGCGCGCAAATCGTTTGGCCGTGAGAGTGACGTTGATCCGGTCCACCATCTCATCGGTACAGCAACTTTATGGGGCGGAAATCCGGATAAAGATGCTATCTATCTCACCCGGACTCCTTCAAGAAATGACGGTACGACGATCTATAAGATCCACGTTGACCGAGGCGTACCGGTTATTGGTTTCTGGTCGGTAACCGTGTATAACGCGGCGGGACTGATCGACCCGAATCCACTCAACGCCTACTCGTTGAACAACACCACCGCGCACAGGAACGCGGACGGCTCGGTGGATATTCAGTTCGGCGGATGCGACGGAAAAGCATCCAACTGTTTGCCCATCGCTGCAGGGTGGAACTACACGGTACGCTTGTATCGGCCCAAGCCGGAAGTTGTGAACGGCAAATGGACGTTTCCGGAGGCTCAGCCGGCTTGAGAGAAGTTGGCTGGCGGTCGGGAATCGTGCAGATAGGCAATCGGACGGGAGTTCGACGGCCCAATCGTTCGCATGAAGAAAACCGCGCCCAATGTTCCTGTTTGACAGCGCTCTCCGCGTGCCGCGGTTCGCGTCAGTCGACGGGCGGCACCGCACCTTCCAGCAAGGTCTTGATTAGCCGCGCGCGCCGCTTTTCGAGGTCCGCGATCTGGCGATCGATGGCTTCGAGCCTTGCCCGCTGGACGTCGGTGATCTGGTCGCAGGAGCGGGCGCCTTCGATTAAAAGCATGCAGTCGGGAAAGCCGCGAATATCGTCGATGGTGAAACCGGTCGCGATCATGCGCTGAACCTGCTTGACCTGCGTGACTGCCTTCTCGGGGAACATGCGATAGCCATTGCTCGCACGTACCGAGGCAAGCAGACCGTGTTCGTCGTAATGCCGGATTGATCGCACGCTCGCGCCGGTGAGTTGCGAGAGTTGTCCGATCGTCAGCAGTTCCTGTGAGGGTGTGTCTTTCATAAAGAGCAGGCTAGCATAATTTGCTTGACCATCACACCAGTGTAAGGGTTGAGACTAGCCGCACTGACACTTCCTCGGGAAAGACAATGACCTTACGAACGTTCCCTCGCTTTCTGATCGCCGTGTTCTGCGCAGCAACACTGCTCGCATCCGCACCCGAGGCGATCGCGGCGCCCACCAGCTATACGGTGACATCGACGGATGGGGTGAAGCTTGCGGTTCAGGAAAGCGGTGATCCGGACGGTCCGCCCATCATTCTGGTGCATGGGCTGCTCGGTAGCCGCCTGAACTGGGAAGCTCAGGTGCAAAGTCCAGAATTGCGCCGATACCGGATCATTACGTACGATCTGCGCGGCCACGGTCTGTCGGACAAGCCGTCCGGTCCGGAGCCATACCACGACGGAAACCGTTGGGGGGACGACCTCGCAGCGGTGATCCAGGGCTCGCACGCGCGCAAGCCCGTCCTGGTCGGGTGGTCGCTCGGCGGTGTGGTGATATCGAACTACCTCGCAAAGTATGGCGATCGCGCGGTCGCGGGTGCCGTGTATGTCGACGGCGTGGTCGAGCTCGCGCCGGTTCAGATCGTCGACCATCCCGATGTGTATCGGGACATGAATTCGCCGGATCTGAAGACGCATCTCGACGGCGAGCGTACCTTCGTGGGCCTGTGTTTCAACCATCGACCTGACGCCGATACATTTGACCGGCTGCTCGCGAACGCCGCAATGGCATCATGGGACATGCAAAAAGAAGTGCCGACAATGACGGTGTTCGCTGCCGAGGGGCTCGGCAAAGCGCGCGTGCCGTTACTCTTCATCTACGGCGGTCACGACGCGCTGGTCGACACGCATGCGACGCTGGCTCGCGCGGCCGCGCTGAATCCGCGCATCGTCAGCAAGGTGTACGCGGACTCGGGGCACGCGCCGTTCATCGAGGAAGCCGCGCGTTTTAATCGCGATCTGGCGGAGTTTGTGAGGTCAGCGTCGCAGCAATGAAGCCACGTTTTGCGAGGAGATGGGCATGACGCAGGGAGACGAGCAGGACTTCTTTCCGGGCTTCGCGAGCCTGGACGTGGAAGCGGGCGATGTCTCGTTTCGCGGCAGGATCGGCGGGAGCGGATCGCCGGTTCTACTTTTGCATGGTTACCCGCAAACCCACGTCGCGTGGCGATTCATTGCGCCGACGCTCGCGAGGTCGCACACCGTTATCGTGCCCGATCTGCCGGGGTACGGCGACAGCCGCACCCGCAACGATCAGCCGCGTTGGACCAAACGTCGCGTAGCCAGCGCGCTCGTCGAGCTGATGGGCCGGCTCGGGCACGAGCGATTCGCGGTGGTCGGGCACGACCGGGGCGCTCGGGCCGGATACCGGCTTGCGCTCGACCATCCTCAATGCGTTGCGGCATATGCCTCGCTGACCGTGATACCGACGCTCGATGCATTCGCATCTATCGAGAAGACATTCGCTTTGAACGCCTGGCACTGGTTCTTCCTGGCGCAGCCCGGCGATCTCCCGGAGCGGATGCTTGCGGCTGACCCGGACGCTTATCTCGACACTGCACTGGCGAAGATGGCCGGCGGTATCGAGCGGATCGATCCCTTGGCCCTCAACGCCTATCGAACCGCGTTCAGGAGTCCGCATGTGCGCCACGCCATGTGCGAAGACTATCGAGCCGCTGCTTCCGAGGACCTGGAGCACGATGCAAGCGATGCAGCTGCGGGACGAAGACTCGCCTGTCCTGTCCTTGTACTGTGGAGCGAGAGCGAACAGAAGGCCCGAAGCATACTGCCTCTCGACACGTGGTCCCGATGGGCAGCGAATGTGACGGGCAAGGGGCTGCCCGGCGGCCATCTGCTTCCTGAGGATGCGCCAGGTGAGGTCTTGACGTCGCTTCAGGATTTTTTGGCCGGACAGCTTTAGCGTTGGCTCCCGCGAAGACCTTGGCGGTTCTGAGGTCGATGGACAGCCAGGCGACCCATACCGTGGTTCGGCGCCGGTTCCCGGCCGCCCGCGTAGCGCGTCAGGGTTTAATGACCGAAACGATGGGAACCTCGCTTTCGGAGACCGACTGCCGCTCGGCAATGTCCATAGCTTCGACCACCCGATTGCGACCGCGTGCCTTCGCCCGATACAGGGCCGTGTCTGCCAGCCCCAGGAGGGCGGGCGCCGATTCGGGCGGATCTGGGAAAGTGCTGGCCATGCCGACCGAGACGGTGACGGGGGCCCCGGCCGGTGATGCCGATCTGATCGCAAGTTTCTCGACAGCGGTTCTTAGCGATTGCGCGACGCGTAGTCCCGCCGCCGGTTCGCATGACGGGAGAACCACCACGAACTCTTCGCCACCGTAGCGTGCGACAAAATCGCCGTGGCGCCGCAAGGTGCCTGATAGCGCCCCTGCGACTTTCTTCAGGCAGTCGTCGCCGGCCATATGTCCATACGTGTCGTTGTACTGCTTGAAATGGTCGACGTCGAGCAGCAGGACGCATAACGGCTGTTTGCTGATCGAAGCTAACGAAAATTCGCGGGCGAACCGGTCGTCGAAATAAGCACGGTTGAAAACGCCGGTGAGGCCGTCGCGTGCCGAGGTCTCAACGAGTTTCCGGTGCGTCTCGGACAGTCGCCGATACAGACCCGTAGTCTCGTAGATCAGCATGCCGAGCACTGCGCTTGACGACACCATCGAAGCGACACGCGCTGCGTACCATCCGACGCTGTATCGCGCGCCCGCCGAAAGGGTGAGTGTCACGTCAATGAGCGCACCGACTAGCGCTACGGCGAGCCACAAGTCCATCAACGAGCGCACGCGGGTTGTCGACACATGAAGCCCCAGCGCCGCGAGGCAAAGCGCTTCGACAATGATCCCTGCGGGGCTGTCCGACAACTGGGTGTACGAACCGGATCTCGCGACCAAAGGCGGGAGGTGAGATTGTCCCGCAGTGGCGAGGATGCACAGTCCGACCGCCACAGCGACGGCGCCAACCGCGACGACTCTGGCAAGAGTGCGGTGCGTCAAGCTCGCGGGAACCGACCGGGCGAACAAAGATGCCGTCACCAGCGCGGGAAAGCCGCCGTGCCACAAAACCCAGATCCATACCGCCGTCTGCGGTCCTGCACCTAAGAGGCCGGTAGGGGAGAACACGCCCGGAAAGACGAGCAGTTGGATCGCGGCGACGACACTGGTGAACGAATAGGCGCCGCTGAGCGCCGCGAACAGCAGCCGGCCTGAGACTGCGTACTGTGTCCACAGCAGCAGGGCCGTCAGGGCCTCGGTCAAGGTAACCCAGGTCGAGAACACTGGGAGAAATGGCGGAACTACCGGGCCCGGATCTTTGGCATATGGCCAGACCAGAACGGCGGCGGCAATCGCCAGCACGGCGACAACCGCGGCCATGACTTTATGTCGGGGCGTGGACGGCAGGTGGACAAGCGTCGTTTGCATTGGAAGAGGAGTCACGAGTGCGGCGGGCGCCACTATAACCCGGCCGCGGCGGGGAACCCTTCGTTTTGACGGCAGCATGCGGGATTTCTTGAGCCCGGCGCTTTCCAGGCGGTCGCCTTGCCCGTTTTATTCCGACGCGGTGTTTGTCATTCTTGCCGCGAGGCAGGTCCAACTGGACCTGTCACGCACTCGAGAAAGAGGTCACGCATACACATGGCGGAACCGTTTCGGTTCTGTCGAACCGCGCGGCGGGAACGACCTCCATGGTGTTTCTACCACCTGCGCATAGAAAGTCGCCGAATAAGAGTCTGTCTATCGGCCACCCTCCATCGCAAGTTCTTCGGGCTTGATGCTGGCGATCGGTTGAAGGATCGAACTATCGAATGTCCGGGGCTCGCGCTGCTTTGCCAGCAGTTCCGGCAGATCGGGATTGGCGAGCGCGCCGCGTCCGACCGTCACCAGATCTGCCCCGGCGGCCAGTGCGTTTTCAATCCGCTCAGCCGTGTGCAAGCCACCGTTTGCAGTGATTGTGACCTTGGGCGCATAACGGCGTGCCAGCGTCACGAGGCTGTCGTGCGTGCCTTCGAAGGCTGGTTGCCATGCCTCGTGCTCGGTCACGTGAAGGAAGTCGATGCCCGCATCCGCAAGTGCGCCGAAGATCACTTCTGCATCCGCCTCGCCCCCCGACCACTTCGAACCAAAGTCATTGACTTTGCCTTGCGAAATCCGGATGCCCACGGGCACAGCATTTCCAACGTTGTGCCTGACAGCGTTCACGACATCGACGAGCAGTTGCGTCCGGGCCTTCGTGTCGCCACCCCAACGGTCGGTCCGACGATTGGTACCCGCAGTCAGGAACTGATCGAGGAGGTATCCATTGGCGCCGTGAATTTCCACGCCGTTGAACCCGGCGATATTCACGGCACGTCGTGCCGCGTCGGCGAAGCCCTGGATCGCCTCATCGATCTCGGCGTCGGTTATCTGTTTCGGCTCGGGATAGAGTCCCTCGCCCCAGTAAAACGTCATCTGTTCACCCTTCGGGCGAACGACCGACGGTCCTACTGTATGGTTTCGGTAAACGTTGCCTTGACTCAGCGCGCCGGCATGCATGAGTTGCGCGAACACGAGGGTCCCATGCTCGTGCATCTCCCGATTGAACGCTGACCACGCCTTCGCCTGTTCGTCGTCGGCCAGGCCCGGCTGAAACCGGTATCCTTGCGAGAACGCCTTGTCGGTATAAATGCCTTCAGTCGTTACCAGCCCGAAGCCACCTTTCGCGAATCGCTTGTAGTAGTCGAACATGGTTTGGGTCGGCTGCCCGTGTTCCGTGGCCGTAATACGCGTCATAGGCGCGACGGCGATACGGTTGCGTACTGCGATGCCGTTGCGGTTATACGGGGAAAGGATAGGGGAGGTTGAGTCGTTCATCTGGCCGCTCGTCTCGTGAAGGAAGGTGATTGCATGGTAGGCGGCGAGAGCAGCGGGAAACAGAGCCTGGACCGTGAAGCCGCCCTAACATTTTTGGATATAACCGATGCTCCTTCCAGACGTTCAGACATTCCTCGCCGTAGCGTCAGCAGGAAGCCTGTCAGCGGCGGCGCGTCAGCTGAACGTGGTGCCTATGCAGGTCTCGCGGCGCATTGCCGCGCTCGAAGAAGACCTCGGCGTGCGCCTCTTTCATCGGACCACTCGGTCGCTTACGCTGACAGCGGAAGGCGAGGCTTTTGTCCCGTACGCCAAGGCAATGGTCGATGCGGAAGCGGGCGCGCGAGCGGAACTGAGTCCGTCACCGGGCACTGCATCCGGCGTGTTGCGCATGACCGCACCGAGTGGTTTCGGACAATCCGTCGTTTTGCCGATGCTGCCAGGCTTGCTGGAAAGCAACCCTGACCTTCGTATCGACCTCGATCTGTCGGATCGGCAAGTCGATATAGTGGGGCAGGGACTGGATCTCGCGTTGCGCATTGCGCCGCTGGAAGATTCAGAACTGGTGGCCAGAAAGATTGCCCCGAACCCACGCCTTATTTGCGTGTCGCCAGGGTATGTCAAGCGGTATGGGCGGCCTGACACGGTCGCGGACCTCGACCAGCATCGTTGTATCAAACTCGATGCTGTCGGGCGGTGGCCGCTCGTCGTCGGCGGCAAGTTGATACGCAAGCGTATTGAAGGCTACGTCACCACCACGAGTGTTGAGGCGGCGCGTACTGCTGCTGTGCAGGGACTGGGCATTGCTATGCTGACCCACTGGGATGTATTCAGGCAGCTAGCTGACAATTCGCTTGTGGAAGTGCGTCTGCAGGACGCCTCCATGGAGGACCTGTCGGTCTGGGCCGTCATTCCGAGCCGGCGATATGTGCCCAACCGCGTGAATGTGTTTCTTGCTGCGCTTCAGAAGGAACTCTCGGATCTGGCGGGAAGGCGCGGTTTACAGCCGCTCTAAACGTTAGGTGAACTTGCGGCGAGCCCCGCAGGCCTAAAGGCGTCGTCAAGTGTTGCCGATATAACATAGTGTGGCCGCGTCAGGGACGCTGGCTATCCTTTCAATCGATACCTCGCCAGGTATCAAGGTATGGTTATGTCCGCTTTGCCCAGTACATCGCACGAGTTCATTGACGGCATGACGATAGGTATCGCTGTCGTGACGCGCGATTCGCGCGGTGAACCGGTCGTCAGCGCGTGCAACGACGTCTTCCTGGCAATGATGGACGACGCTCGCACACATCCGCGATCTTTTCCTGTGCCACTCGAGACATCGATGCTGGACAAGGCAGGGTGTGGATTGCGCGAAAAGCTCGATGCGTGCTTCGACTCGGGCAAAGTCCAAGGACCGGAACCGACCTGCGTGTCCCTCGATGGCGCACGGACATGGCGAGTCGCACTGGAGCCGATGGTCGGTGCGCACACGCCTACTGTCTGCATGACGATCATTGGCCAGGCCCCGACGCGGCAGGTGTCGCGTGAACTGGAAGCTAGCGCATCGCGGTTTCAGGCCGTGATCGACTCGGCTTACGACGCAATCGTCACCATTGACGAGGAGCACCGCATCAGACTGTTCAACCGCGCGGCCGAGAATCTGTTCGGTTATCGGGCGGACGAAGTCATCGGACAGCGGATCGAAATGCTGTTGCCGGAGAAGTTTCGCGGGAACCATGCGCGCAATGTGCGGCAGTTCGCAAACTCGGCGCAGAAAAGCCTGCGCGCGGTGACGCCGCCGCGCATGGACGAAAGCAACAGCGTGTACGGGCGGCATCGGGACGGCACGATTATTCCGGTCGAGATTGCGATTTCGAAGATTGAACTCGAGGGCGAAGTGGAGTTCACTGCTGTCGTTCGCGACATCTCCGATCGTGCCCGGCTTATCCAGCTACTCAAGAAACAGGCGGTCACCGATGCGCTGACTGGCTTGCCGAATCGCCGCGAGTTCATCGATTCCGTCGAAAAAATGCTTGCCGCCGATGGTGTGCTGTCCGTTTTCATTCTAGACATCGACTACTTCAAGAAGATCAACGACAGCTACGGCCACGATATTGGCGATGAAGTCTTGCGCGTGCTGGCAGATGTGGGCATGACGATCCCGTTTGAGTCGAAGCTATTCGCGCGCTGGGGCGGCGAGGAGTTCGTCGGAGCGCTGCCGGGCGCGGACGCGTCCGTCGCGTTCCGCATCGCCGATGCATTGCGCAAGCGCTGTGAGCAGCAGGAATCGGAACACGTGTGGCGGACGAAGCCGATTGCATTCACGGTGAGCATTGGCGTGGTGACGCGTGAGGCGGGCGAACGCGACGTCGACGCGCTGATGCGGCGCGCAGACCGTGCGCTTTATCGCGCGAAAGAGACTGGAAGGAATCGTGTCGCGGTTGGGTGAGTGAGCGCGAGTCGCGAGTCGTGGGTTCGGTCGACATTGCTCATGTCCGGCTGGATCATACGGGACTCGGTTGCGTAGCCGAGAGCCGCGCGGACATGGCGGAAGGCGGTCGAATCTGCGATGATTGTTTTCCGTCATCGTGGCTCGTGGCCGCGCTGGCCCATTGTGGCCCATTGGTGCGCAAAGCCGGCACAGGCGCGTCGGCAGGCGGATCCTGCAAGCGGTCCAGCAAGCGAAGAGAGCTCGATTATGGCCAGACTTCGAAATCTTGCCGCAGCCGTTCTGATTGTCATGCTGGCCGCGTGCGCCAGTCTGCCCCCACAAGTCGGACGCACGCCGACCTATGCGGCGCAAGATACACAAGCGACGCCGCTTGCCGAGCACTTCGCGTCCGGCGAGCACGGACATCCTGGCGAGAGCGCGTTCCACTTGCTACCCGATTCCGTCAACGCGCTCCTCGCGCGGGTGATCCTTACCGAAAAGGCTGAGAAAACACTCGACCTCGAGTACTACATCTGGCACAGCGACCTGACGGGGCGCGCTCTTGCGTTGGCCGTGCTGAAGGCGGCGGACCGCGGCGTCAGGGTGCGGGTACTGCTCGACGATCTCGGCACGAACGCCGACGACCAGGCGTTGCTCGCATTGAGCGCCCACCCCAGCATTTCTATTCGGCTCTTCAACCCCGTGGCGAGCCGCCGGTTCAAGAAGATTTCGGCTGCACTCGACTTCTCGCGCGTGAACCGCCGCATGCACAACAAGGCACTGATCGCCGATAACCGGGCTACGATTCTGGGCGGCCGAAATGTCGGCGACGAATATTTCGGTGCGTCGAGTGCAGTGTCATTCGGGGATCTCGACGTGTTGATGCATGGGCCGATCGTCCAGGATGTCTCGAACTCCTTCGACACGTTCTGGAATTCCGATGCGGCCTATCCGATCGACCGACTGATGGGCACCCCCGCAGACCCCGAAAAACTCGCGGCGTATCGCGCCGAACTGGACCGCTACGTCGCTTCGGAACAGGCCTCACCCTATGTCGCGCACGCGAGACAGCGGCTGGCTCAAGTCATCGAGAAGGGCGCCGCCGAGTATAGCTGGGGCAAAGCCACGCTGCTCTACGATGACCCGTCGAAAGTCACGCGCGCCCCTGAAGAGTCGCAAGGCCGCTTGTTGACCGCTCTCAGAGCGCAGGACCTTCATCCGAGTCGCGAACTGCTGATCATCTCCCCGTACTTTGTACCTGGAAAAAATGGCGTGGCCTGGCTGCGTGAGTTGACTGAAAATGGCGTGCGCGTGACGGTGCTGACCAACTCGCTGGCGGCAACCGATGTCGCCGCCGTTCATGCGGGATATCGGCGCTACCGCGAAGACCTGCTCGCCGCGGGCGTGCAGCTCTATGAATTCAAGCCCGTTGCAGCAGGCGTAGACGCGGCGAACAAGAAGCAGTTCTTCGGTTCGTCGAAAGCATCGCTGCATGCGAAGACGTTCGTATTCGACCGTGAACGGGTGTTCATCGGCTCGATGAATCTCGACCCGCGCTCGGTCCACCTCAACACTGAGATCGGCGTGTTGTGCGACAGCGCGGTGATCGCGAACCAGGTGATCGGCTACGTCGAACCGCGGCTGAATCAGATCGCGTGGCAGCTCGTACTGCGTACCGACGCAAACGGCAGTCGCAAAATCGTCTGGATCGATACCGCTGCGGACGGGACGGTGAGGGAACTGCACACAGAGCCGGACACCACCGTCCTGCGCCGCACCGGTGTGTGGTTCATGGGTCTGCTGCCCATCGAATCGCAGCTTTGAGCTGACGGAGGCATGCTCACGTCGCTGCCGGTCTGCAGCCGCATGCCGCTGACGTCGGAATGCTCGCGCTTGTCCCGGTACTCGCGGTACTCGCCGGTCTCACGCCTGCGAAAACAAGTTCCGAACTGCCGTCTCTTTCATATACTGCTCATATCAGCATCGCATGTTGGCAGCTACGAAACGTCACGTTGACTATCTCCGGTCGAGGCCATATGAGTACTATCGTGCCGGACGGACATGCCGAACCCGAACGGCGTGAACCGATTCTTAATACCGTTGATCGTGTCTGTGAAATATGTTTTGGCCTGTTCATGGCCCTGACATTCGTCGGCGCCGTCAAGGCAGTGACTGCACGCGAAGATGAAGGGTACAGGATGTTCTTTGCCGCGCTCGGATGCAATCTGGCGTGGGGCCTCGCCGACGCTGTGATGTACCTCGTACGCACGCTCGCCGATCGAGGGCAGCGCCTGAAACTCGCGCAGACCGTACAGCGGGAGCAGGACCCGGCGGTAGCCTTGCGGTTGTTGCGCGAAGCATTGCCCGAGAAGCTGGGGCGGCTCGTCGAAGATGCCGACCTCGAGCCGATCCGCGCGCGCCTCGCGACCGCATCGACGCTGCCACCCCGAGCCGGTTTTGTGCGTGGTGACTTCGTCGGCGCGCTAGGCATTTTTCTGCTTGTGGTCCTGGGTACGTTTCCCGTTGCGGTGCCGTTTCTCGTCGTGAGGGATGTCACAACGGCACTGATCGCCTCGCGCGTGCTCACTCTCGGGATGCTTTTCATCGCCGGCTTTGCGCTGGGGCGCTATACCGGTGCAGGGCCAATGAAGGCAGGTATTGCCATGATCGCGGTTGGCATTCTCCTTACGATGGCAATCATTACGCTCGGCGGCTAACGACTCCGAGCCGACTCGGGCGGAAACGGGTCGGTGACCTTTCAAATTAGAATCGTTAGCATTTCGATCGAGGCAACCGTCGGCTTGCGGCATCGCTTCTAACGCCTTTGAGCGCGACAGCCGGGCCTGAAAAATCATGGTCAACACGTCTTTCTTCGCCGGCGAGAAAGGTGGCGTCATGACCCAGATCAATCCCGGTTCTCAGGTTACTTCTACTCTTCTTTCATGAACTCGTCGTCCTTGCTACGGTAATTCACGTATGCGCGCTCAAAGCGGGTTCTCCCGACAATAGGGCTCCGGCTACCGGTATGCGACGACGGGTCTTATGCCACCCGTCGACATGGTCGGCTCGCGAGCGACCTGGGAGGAAGTGAAAATGTCTCGCAATCTGGACATACATCAGCGTGCGACAGTCACTGCCGCACCGTCCGCCGAAGAGATACTCAAGGATAGTGATGATTTTTCCGTAGTCCTTGGAGGTCCGTTCTTCCAGCTTCTGTGTCGCGCGCACATGGCCAACGATACGCTGGCTCTGATACGCCAGCGCATCGCCGTCATCGCGCTGCTGACCTGGGTGCCTCTCGCTGCGCTTGCCGCGCTTGAAGGGCATCTGCTGGACCGGACTATCGCCGTGCCGTTCCTGTACGACTTCGAAGTTCATATCAGGCTCCTTGTCGCAGTACCGCTATTGATACTCGCCGAGCTTGTCGTGCATCGGAGGCTCCGCCCCATTGCACGAGCATTCATTGACCGAAAAACGATTCCAGAAGCGTCGTCAGCACGGTTCGATGAGGCAATCAGGTCCGCATCCCGCCTGCGCAATTCCGTGCTTGCCGAGGTACTGATGCTTGCATTCGTCTATGGCGTCGGCGTTCTTGTCATCTGGCGTCACTACACCGCACTCCACGCAAGTACCTGGTATGCGACGGCCTCGCAGGACGATCTCAAGTTATCGCTCGCCGGAATGTGGTACGGCTACGTGAGCCTTCCAATCTTCCAGTTTCTGCTGCTTCGCTGGTATTTCCGGTTGTTCGTCTGGACCCGGTTTCTCTGGCAGGTCTCACGTATCAAGCTCAGCCTTGTCCCGACCCACCCCGATCGGGTCGGGGGGCTCGGCTTCCTCGCAAACACGGTCTATGCGTTTACCGTCCTGCTGGTAGCGCACGGTGCCATGTTGGCAGCGCAATTCGCAAATCGAATCCTGTTTACGGGCGCAGCGCTCACCGAGTTCAAGGTAGAGACTGGGGCGATGGTTCTGTTTCTCCTCTGCATAGTCTTCGGACCGCTGCTGGTTTTTGCCCCCCAACTCGCGAGTGCTAAACGCACAGGGCTGGGCGAATATGGCTCTCTGGCCCAGCGCTACGTGCGCGAATTCGATGAAAAATGGCTGCGAAATGGCGGGTCGCAGAACGAACCGCTGGTCGGCAGCGCAGATATCCAGTCGCTGGCTGATCTTGCGAACAGCTTTGAAGTCGTCAAAACCATGCGAATTGCGCCCATCACGAAGGACGCAATCCTACGGCTCGCCGCCGCCGTTCTTGTGCCCATCGTGCCGTTAGCGCTCACCATGATGTCTCTTGAGGAGTTACTGAAAAGACTATTCGGTTTGGTGTTCTAACAAGCCGGCGGTTGGCGGGATTCTGTTACGGGTCCGAGGAAGGAGAAGACCCGCCATGCTAACGGATGTACTTCTTGTGTTTCTCCCGATAGCGATTGCTCTGGATGCCCTGGCTACGGCCTCATATCGCCCGTGTCGCCGCATCGATGTGCAATCCGCCCGGCAGCAGCTCGCGACGCGGGAACCGTACAAGCACAAATGCCCGCACTATGGCGGGATTACCTGGAATGCGCGCGAAGTGGAACTCGATTTCCCGGTCCGTCTCGCCCTCTCGAGGTTGGATCACATTCATCATGTCGAGACGAACGCGTTTGCTCTGCACATAAAGGTGATCGGACGGTTTCGACAATACATTGCATACGCACTCCAGCTCGAGCTCGGCCTGCGTCCCGGGCACCCTGAGGCTGGCAAGTGTCTTCGTATGCTCGTCGATCTGCTCTTGAAGTCGATCCAGCTCGGCGAAGTCGGTACCTGAGTCGGTACCGGAGTCGGTACTGAAGGGCGCGCCGACGACCGCCCGCAGACCCGTGCCTTGCCGTTCCAACAGCGCGACTCGCTGCTCGATCAATGCTCGCGATTGCGTCGCCAGATCACGTTGCCTCGTGGCGAGACCTGCAAGGCCTTCCAACGCCAGTTGATCGATCATGCGGTGCGCAATCTCCGCACGCAACGACACGTCAGAATTGCCGCAGATTCTAATGCGATGATCGCTGAAGCACAGCGTAGTTTGCGGCACGTCATGACGAACGGAGTCTCCTTCCATGGTGACGCCCAATGTGTGCCGCTCGGTCATTGCCATCCCGAGGACGGCGTATGCTTCGGTTAAATTGGTCTGTCGATCGAAATAAGCACGCAAGGTTTCCGACCGGCTAAAGGCTTCAGCCAGATCGTCGCGCGTCGCAAAGAAGGCGCGGATTGCCGGATCGCGCGACCATGCGTCGGCGTTGGCATCGTGCGGCGGCGGCAGCGAACCGACAAGATCGTCCGCATAGCGCAATGACAGAGTCACCGCGTGTGTGAGCTTCGCCTCATAGTGACGCGCATACTTTAGTCCAGGGTTCATCGAAAGAACACGAGCAACCGCTTCGCTGGTCCTCGCATCCGGAATCGTATGCGCCTGCTGACGCCTGAACAATTCATGGAGAAATCCCATTTCGTGACTCCGGCCGGCATGTCCCAATGAACAATGAATAAAGCAAGGTTGGCGAACCCAGCTTGATCTGGAGCAAACGAACTCACGACCCACTCACGTCCACGCGGGAGTGACCACCGATCGAGCCAATTGCAGCAAGTTCAAAGACGTCGTAGCCGACTTCACCTTTGGTCTTGTCCCACACCCGCAACCTGCTCCTTGACGACTTTCGCCATCAGGTACGCGCGTTCTGTTTCCAGCAAAGATTTCGCGTCGATTCGCCCAAATATGTCTAAAAGCGGCGCAATCAATCCTGTCCAGCCCGTCTGATGACTAGCCCCCAGACCAGCTCCGTTGTCGCCGTGGAAGTACTCGTAAAACAGGATCAGATCGCGCCAGTGCGGATCGCTCTGGAATTTTTCCGTTCCGCCGTAGACGGGCCGTCTGCCATCTTCGCCGCGCAGGAAGGTGCCCGACAATCGGCGGACAATTTCCTCGGCCACTTCGAACAGCGACATCTGCTGGCCAGAACCGGTAGGACATTCGACCTTGAATTCGTCGCCGTAGAAACTGTACAGATTAATGAGCGCCCGCACGATGAGCAGATTGACCGGCATCCAGACGGGCCCGCGCCAATTGGAATTTCCGCCGAACATGCCGGTATTCGACTCGGCCGGCAGGTACTGAACCGTGTAGTCGATGCCACCAGTACGAAATACGAACGGGTGGTCCTCGTGATAGCGCGAAAGCGACCGGATGCCGTGAGGTCCAAGGAATTCGTTTTCGTCGAGGAGATAGCCGAGCACGCGCTCGAGTTTCTTCCTGTTCAGAATGGCGAGCAGGCGTCTTTTCTTGTAACCGATGAAACCTGCTTCTGTTGGTGCGACCTGCGCAATCAACTCTGGATGGCGTTCGCGAAACTGGGCAATCAACTCCATCAGCTTCGGATACCGGTCGACCGCATCTCCTTCGAATACCGTCGACGCGCACAACGGCAACAGCCCTACCATCGATCGCACCTTCAGCCGTGTTGCCTGGCCGTCCGGAAGGCGCAGCAGATCATAGAAGAAGCCGTCTTCCTCGTCCCACATTTCGTCGTGATGTACGCCACGGCGGTCCATCGCATACGAAATCCACATGAAATGCTGGACGAACTTGAAAGCAACCTCTTCATAGAGCGGATCGTATTCCGTCAGCAGGGTGGCCATCTCCAACATGCACTGGCAATAGAACGCCATCCACGCGGTTCCGTCCGCCTGCTCCAGTGTGCCTCCCGTCGGGAGTTGTGCGCTCCGATCGAACACGCCGATGTTATCCAGCCCGAGGAAGCCGCCCGCAAAGACGTTCCGGCCGGAAGGATCTTTGCGATTGACCCACCAGTTGAAATTGAGCATCAATGCCTGGAACGACCGCTCGAGGAAGCGGGGGTCTGCACGGCCCAACTGTTTTTCATACTTGTAGAGCCAGAGCGTGGCAGCGGCATGTACCGGCGGATTTACATCGCTGAAGTTCCACTCGTAAGCAGGAATCTGTCCGCTAGGGTGGAAGTACAGATTCCGCAGCATCAACAGCAGCTGTTCTTTGGCGAAGTCGAAATCTACCAGCGCGAGCGAGACCGTGTGAAACGCCAGATCCCAAGCCGCGTACCACGGATACTCCCACTTGTCAGGCATGGAGATCACGTCCGCGTTGAGCATGTGGAACCAGTCAGTGTTGCGCACGTCGCGTCGAGCCGAGTCCAGCAACGGATGGCTCTTATGCTCACGTAACCACTTTTCCAGGTCGAAGTAGTAATACTGCTTGCTCCATAACATCCCGGCCAGCGCCTGCCGATGAACACGGCGCTGATCTTCCGTCAGCGTCTTTGGCGCAATGCGCTCGTAGAACTCGTCGGCCTCGGCGATGCGGCTGTCGAACACCTTCTCGAAGCCGTCGAACGCATTCTCCATTTGCGCTGCTATCAACCGCAGCCGGAACGTCTTGCTGCCTCCGGCCGGCACCTCGACAGCATAGTGAGCCGCTGCCTTCGTGCCGCTTTTCGCGGGATTGACCGCGTCCGCTCGCGAGACGACGTAGTCGTGAAACGCGTCCTTCACGTAAGGAGACGAATTCGCCACGCCCCACAGACGCTGAGCATTGCTTTCATTTTCGGTGAACAGAGCCTCGCAATCTCCATCGCAATATAGCCAGTACTGCCCTAGCTCATGATGGGTGGCGCGGATAATGCCGGACCCCGCTTCGGTCAACGAGGGTTTCCGGTCGTCGCCGCCCCACGACCAGGTGTTGCGGAACCAGAGTGTCGGCAAGATCCGGATCTGTGCCGCATCCGGTCCGCGGTTGTGCACGGAAATCCGTACGAGTATGTCTTCCGGATCTGCCTTCGCGTACTCTACGAACACGTCGAAATAGCGGTCTTCGTCGAAGATGCCAGTGTCGAGCAGTTCGTACTCCATTTCTGTTCGCGATCTTTTGCGGTTGGTTTCGACAAGGTCGCGGTACGGATATTCCTTCTGCGGATATTTGTAGAGATACTTCATGTACGAGTGCGTGGGCGTACTGTCGATGTAGAAGTAATACTCTTTCACGTCCTCGCCATGATTGCCTTCGCTATTGGTGAGACCGAACAGGCGCTCCTTCAGGATCGGATCTTGCCCGTTCCAAAGCGCGAGCGCAAAGCAGAGCCGCTGCTGATCGTCACACAGTCCGCCGAGTCCGTCCTCGCCCCATCTGTACGTGCGTGAACGCGCCTGGTCGTGCGAAAAATAGTCCCATGCGTTGCCGTCGTCGCTGTAATCCTCCCTGACCGTCCCCCATTGCCGTTCGCTCAGGTAAGGTCCCCACTTTTTCCACGGGACCTGAGCTTCACGCTGTTCGTTCAAACGCTTCTGCTCCGTGACATCCACAATTGCGTCAGCCATGGTTTCAGCTCCGATACTGGGGTGAATCGATTCCGCTCGACCGTCGTGACATACCCGGCTTGACGTCGTCCTGATGGCACACTTTTCGCCTGACTAAGATGAACGTACCGACCCTTGGAAACTCAGGCACCGTTCCGAAACTACGTCTCGACTCAAATTCCTCCTGAACGATCAACCATACGGTGAATGCAGCCAATAGGACTTTGGTCCCACGGTTCGATAGCACTACGCAAATTGAGAAATGCCGACAGCCTCCTGTCGAACGGTCACCGCGCGCGCGGTTCAAGTTTCGTCGCCACCAGCGAAGAGGCCATGCTCGGGCGGCGCCTGCTCGTGATCGATACATTGGACATGCCAGTGCCCAGTCATCAGCGCGCGGCCGCGCTTCGCGCACCATTGCGCGCGCCCGGTTTCGCCTTCAAAGGGACCGTCGCAACCGTTGAGTTCCAACCCTTCGAGAACGCATAGCGGCGTGGCGTCGTTGGGGCCGCACACGAGCGTATTGCCGCAATCCACGTGCAACGAACCCCATTCCGGCAGTTCCAGCCCGAGGTGACCCTCGCGCGACCATCGCCGCGTGTCCTCATCGAGCCAGAGGATTGCAAAAGCCATCGGATGGACGCAATTGAATGTATCGAGATGAACTGTGAGGCGCATGACAATCTCCGAACGTAGCTGCCGTCAATTGACCCGGACTACGGAAACCGTGGTTTTCGCAGGGCGGTTATTGACTGAGTACCCATTGCACCAGCGTGTGTGCGTCTTCTGCCGATATCGGCCCGCCACGATCGGCTGGCAACGGCATCGCCATGTCGCCCCAATGCGCCTTGCCGCCTAACCGCAGCTTGTGCTCAAGCATGAATTGCGCGTTTGGAACGTCGCGGTAGCGAGCGGCGATCTGCTCGAACGACGGCGCGAGGAAGGGCGCGTCACGTGTATGGCAGAACATGCAGTGATGCTGATCCACCAGCGCGGCCGGCTCCGGCTCGGCCTGAACGGCTGTAGCAACCAGCAGAAACGCGGCACATGCGAGACGGCAGCGACGGGATATGGCGTTCATGGCGCGCGCTTCTGTTCATGGGAATGAGACCAGTGTAAGGTCCGCCGCTGCTGCGCCGTTGACCTCGATCAACCGGCATAAGGCGTGTGAATTTGACCGGCAGCGCGTAGATCCTATGCTGATGAGAGGCACACTGCGATGAGACCGCATACGCCATACAATCGGGTGGCTGTCGCGAAGATTTGGGCTTCAGAGCCGATTCACTGCGCGAAGAAGATCTGCTCGCTGCGTTTGAATTGATCGGCGTCGCATCGAACAAGCAGACAATCAATCTGCTAAACGGGAATGGCGCAAAGCCGTGCTCTTACACAGTGGTTACTTCCGCTTTTGTGACTGAAGCCCACGAATCTATTGTTTTGGGGCGACAGAGGTTCAGTACTGACCAAAGGGAGTTCCTATGCGCGCAATGGTTTTCGATGGTGACTCACCAATCCTATGCGAAGAGGATGTGCCGGATCCTACGCCCGGTATTGGAGAAGTGCTGATCGATATCCACGCGTGCGGCGTGTGCCGCACCGATCTTCACCTGGTCGATCGCGAGATCGCTCGTCCTAAGCGGCCCGTTATTCCCGGTCATGAGATCGTCGGCACGGTGGCGGAAGTGGGTGCCGGCGTGACGGGTTTCGCTGTCGGAGATCGCGTGGGCGTGCCGTGGGTAGGTTACACATGCCGCCACTGCCGCTACTGCCTTTCGGCGCGGGAAAATCTCTGCGACGAGGCCCGTTTCACCGGCTATACGATCGACGGCGGTTACGCTCAACGCACAGTCGCAGACAGCCGCTACTGCTTTCATCTGCCGGTACAGTACTCCGATATCGAGGCGGCGCCGCTGCTATGCGCAGGACTCATCGGCTACCGCACCTTGAGCATGGCGGGCGACGCACTGCGCATCGGTATTTACGGTTTCGGTGCCGCGGCGCATATCGTCGCTCAAGTGGCGCGTCATCAACGGCGCACGGTCTATGCATTCACGCGGCCCGGCGATCAGGCGGCGCAGCAACTCGCACTACGGATGGGTGCGGCGTGGGCGGGTGACAGCAACGAGGCGCCGCCCGACGAACTGGATGCGGCGTTGCTGTTCGCCCCGGTCGGCGCGCTCGTTCCACAGGCTTTGCGCGCAGTCGTGAAAGGGGGCGTAGTAGTTTGCGGCGGAATTCACATGAGCGACATTCCGTCGTTTCCCTATTCGTTTCTATGGGGCGAACGGCGCCTTGTTTCGGTCGCAAATCTGACTCGCGACGACGGGCTGGCTTTCATGCGCATTGCGAGTGAAGCGCGGCTCACGCTTGAAACCACGACTTATGCGTTGGAGGACGCAAATCGCGCACTCGCCGACCTGCGCGATGGCCGCCTGACGGGCGCAGCGGTGCTCGCCATCAAACCCGAATGAGGCCGTCGTGATCGAGAATCCGGATGTCCTTGCCGCGCGCATCGAGTAAGCCGTCGCGCTGGAACCGCGACAGCATCCGGCTCACCGTTTCGAGCTTGATCCCAAGATAGCTGCCAATTTCCTCGCGCGTCATGCGCAGATGGAACTCGGCCGGCGAATAGCCGCGCTTTCTCAGGCGCTCCGACAGATTCAGCAGGAACGTGGCCACACGCTGTTCCGCTGACATCGTGCCGAGCAGCATCATCTGCGACGATTCACGCACGATCTCGCTGCCCATCATACGGTGCACGTGCTGCTGAACGGCCTTCACTTCGCGGCACATCGTCTCGAGCAGATGAAACGGAATGATGCAGACCTTGCTGTCCTCGAGCGCTACCGCATCGCAGCTATGGTGACCGGAGCACACGCCGTCGAACCCGAGGGAATCGCCGGCGAGATGAAAGCCCGTCACATGCTCCCGGCCGTCGCGGTGCATGACGACGGTCTTGAACGACCCGGCCCGCACTGCATAGATGCTCTCGAACGGATCGTTCGCGCGGAAGATCGTCTCACCCTGCCTGATAGTGCGTGACGGACAGATGAGCGCTTCGATTCTCTGCAACTCCTCGGGCGTCAGGCTTTGCGGCATGCACATCGGACGCATCGAACACGACGAGCAGCGCATCGCGTCCTTGCGCGTCGCGCGGTCCGTGGTACGTCCCTGTTCCGGCGTCGATGCAACATGCAGCGGGACGAATGTGCGAGAGCTGACCGGATAAGAGACAACGTCAGACATGATTTGCTCCAGATTGAAGAGGGGTGCGTGCACGATGTTCGCTGGCGATCCGCTGGATCGCGCTTCGCGCAAGTTCGAATTCGCGAGTCTTGTCGAAAAAGTATTGCGCGCCGCACGTCAGGCACGCGCGCCGGAACCAGGCGCCGGATCGGTTCGTCAACACCATCGTGATGACGTGAGGCATGCGTTGCGCGAGCAGGGCCAGCAATTCCATGCCGCTACCGCCGTTCAGATGCAACTCCGTCACCACAAGGTGAGCTGCGCGGGCCTCGATGCCCGCGAATGCGGCACCGGGCTCCTCGGCCTCACCGACAATTTCTACGCCCTCGAGTGAGCCGAACAGCGCAGCCATACGGCGCCGTACCGGGAATGCATCGTCGACGAGAAAGACACGCAGGGCGGGGTGGTTGAGGCCTGAGTTCATGCCTCGAAGTATCGGCCGCGCCATCTCAAAATAAAATCGGCGAGGAGCGAACTTGGAGTAGGCGACGAAGAAGGGCTGTAGGGCGATTCCTACAGCATGCGTCGCAGGCCGCCAGCGGGGCGGTGGGGGCGTTTAAATATCGTCCTCTTCGTCGCTGACCAGTTTGTGACGCATCGCATAACGCACCAGCGCGGCTTCGTGCGGCATCTGCATCTTTTCGAGGATGCGCGTCTTGTAGGTGCTGACGGTCTTGGCGCTCACGCACAGCTCCGCCGCGATTTCCGTGATCGTCTGACCGGCAGCAATGCGCTTGAGGACGTCGAACTCACGATCTGACAGGCGCTGATGTGGCAACAGATCGGTGGGCTCGTTCAGGCTCTGCGCGAACCGCTCGGCCATCGCAAGGCTCACGTAGACGCCGCCTGCGGCCACCTTTGTCACCGCCGCCACAAGCTCGGCGCTTGCGCTTTCTTTCGTCAGATAGCCGGACGCGCCCGCCTTGAACGCGCGCACTGCGTATTGCTGTTCGGCGTGCATGGTCAGCACGAGGATACGCAGCGCCGGCTTTTCCTCTTTGATCTGTTTTATCAGCTCGACGCCGTTGCGGCCCGGCATCGACAGATCGAGCACCAGCACGTCTGCAGCGGAAGCGCGAATCAGCGCGATGGTACTCGCACTGTCACTTGCTTCGCCCACCACTTCGAAGCCGCTGGCCCCCTTGAGGATATGACGTAGACCATCGCGCACGAGTGCATGATCGTCGGCGAGCAAGACCCGGGTCATGATTGCAGCTCCTGCATTTGCACTGCCTCCGCTGGAATGGTGACGCTCAACGCAAAGCCGTTGCCTTGTGAGGTTTGAATGTCGACGGCGCCCCCGAGCATGTGCGCGCGTTCGCGAATGCCGAGCAGACCAAACGACTTGCCCGCCAGTTCGCCGTCACGATGCGCGCCCTGGCCGTTATCGGCGATGCGCAGCACGAATGCCTCGTCGCCGGCGCGCAGGCTGAGTGTGACGAGCGTGGCGTCGGCATGGCGCGCAACGTTCGTCAGCGCCTCCTGCACGATCCGGAAGAGGGCTGTTGCGCCCGCGGGGCTGAAGCGGGCGTCGCCGGTTTCGATGTCGCGCTCCACGTCGATGCCATAGCGGTTCGTGAAGTCGTTCGCGAGCCACTCGACTGCGGGGATCAGTCCGAGGTCATCGAGCATCACCGGCCGCAGATCGGCGGCAATGCGGCGAACCGACGCCACGGTCGCGTCGATCAGGCGGCGCATGCCCTGCAAATGGTCGCGAACCAGCTCGCTGGCTGACCCGCCAAGCGTCTCTTCGACCGATGAAATGTCCATTTTCAGCGCAGTCAATTGCTGACCGAGGTCATCGTGCAGTTCGCGTGCGATGCGCGTCTTTTCGTCTTCGCGGATCTTCTGCAGGTTGGCGGACAGTTCGCGCAGTTCCTCGCGCGCCCGCTGCTGGGCATGCTCGGCACTGACCCGTTCGGTGACGTCCCGCAGCATCACGGTGTAGAGCCTCGCGCCGCCGTCGCGAGTCTGCGAGATGGAGGCCTCGATCGGGAATTCCTCGCCGTTTGCGCGCAAGCCGGACAGCACGCGCTGCCGGCCCATTTGCCGGTCGGACACGCCGGTCACGCCGAACTGTTCGACATGCCGGGCGTGCGCTGCGCGAAACCGCTCCGGAATGAAGCGTTCGAGCGATGCGCCGATCGCCTCCATTGCCGTGCAGCCGAAAACCTGTTCTGCCATTGGATTGAAGAGCACGATGCGCTGCTGTTCGTCGATGGTGATGATCGCTTCCATCGACGAACGGATGATTGCCATCATGCGCGCTTCGTTCACACCGGACTGATTGATTGCAACGCTTGCCTCGCTGCGCGCAAAAGAGGCTTCCCGGCGCGCGCGCAGAAGCATGAATGCACTCGTGGCGACGAGCAGCGCCGCGGCGACGCAGATGAACAGCACCGGATCGAGCCAGCGCCGCGCGGCCAGCATCACTGCCAGTGCCGCGACGAAGACGGCGGCTGCCGCGAGCGCGGGCCGCGCCGCAAACCAGTTCGACCGCTCGTGCGGCACCGCAGTGTGCGGCGTGGGCGTCTTACCGCTGACGGGCATGTGCGCCTCTTGACATGATTGCGAACAGGAATCCTTGCGCTGCAACACGCCGCCGCAATGCTGCGCCAGAGCCAGGCACTTCGGTTGAGGGGCGGGTCCGCAGTCCACGTGGGGGGGACCGCAGTCTATTCGCGCGCAAAGCTGATAGTTGCTCTCATTGTCCGCGATACGCCGGATTCGTGCTAGTGCGCGCGAGCTGCACCGGCGGATGCTTGCCGATCAGTGCGACATCAGTACGGGCACGGTCATCGACTTGAGGATCGTGCGCGTCGCACCGCCCAGCACCAGTTCGCGCCAGCGTGCATGACCGTATCCGCCCATCACCAGCAGGTCGGCTCCTGTGTCGGCAACCTGCGAGAGAAGCACTTCGCCGATCGAGCCATCTGCACCTGTTTCGATGTCGAGCACATCGGCACGCACGCCGTGCCGCGCGATCACGGTGGCGATATCCGCGCCGGGAATGCGTGCGCTCCCGTCTTCCTGCATGCCGTTGACAGTGAGAATCGTGGTGTTTTGCGCCGCGCGCATGAACGGCAGGGCATCATGCACGGCGCGCGTGGCTTCGCGGCTGCCGTCCCATGCCACCAGGATCCGGCTGCCCGTCGTCCGCTCGTTGCGCGCATACGGCACGAGCAGCACCGGACGGCCGCTCGAAAGAATCAGGTTCTCCGGAAAGAAGTCGCCGACATACGATTCGGCATCGTCCGGATTGTCCTGGCCGGCGACGATGAGATCGGCACAGTGGCCAAGTCGCGGCATCGCAAAGCTCGCGGACTCGTCCACGGCGATCCATTCGCCTTCTACTTCGGCACGCCGCAGTTCCGCATGGAATAACCGCTGGAGCGCCTCGCGCCGTTCCGCGCGTCGCTCTGCGTGCTCGCGGTAGTACTCGGCGGTACCGGCCATCACGTACAACGACCGCGGGTCGGGCGAGAACAGCGCGAATACGCCGGTCAGATGCGCGCCGAAATGTTTCGCGAGAGACAGTGCGGTCTCGAGCCGCGGATGGGCATTCGCGCTCGTGTCGAGGTGAACAACGATGGTCTTGTAGCTCATGGCGGAGGCTCCGGGAGAGTGAACGTGACTCTGGGACAGGTGAGCTTGAGTCTAGGAACGATGGCGTCTGTCCCGTTGATGCAGATCAATGGCGATACACGCGCCCCGGGTCACGGGATGGTTTGACCTGGGTCATGTGCAGCCGTACGTCCCCCTCTATGCTCGGGACAAGCATGGCGCACGAGTGCGCGCCAGTGAGCTGTCCATCAAAGGAGCGAGTCATGTCAAAGCCACGCGTTCTCATCGTCTTTTTCTCACGTACCGGTACCACGCGCGTGCTTGCTACCGCGCTTGCGGGCGTCCTGTCCGCCGACGTCGAGGAAATCTGCGACCTCAGCGAGCGTCGCGGAGCGTTGGGATATCTGCGCTGTGTTATCGACTCGTGGCGCAAGCGGCGGGCCGAGATCGTCCCGGCGGGGCTCGATCCTTCACAATACGACCTCGTGCTCGTGGGCACGCCTGTCTGGGCGGGAGCGGTGTCGGCGCCGGTTCGCGCGTACCTGCTCCAGCACCGCTCCAGGTTTCGCCACGTCGGGTTTTTCTGCACTTTCGGCGGCCTCGGCGCCGAAGCCGCTTTCGAAGAAATGCACTCGCTCGCAGGCAAGGCGCCGGTCGCGCAATGCAAGGTGCGGGCTGCCGAGATGCAACGCGGCGTGGCGACGGCGTCGTTTGAACTGTTCGTCGGCGTATTGGAACGTCACCTCGCGCATTACACCGCGCTCGAATGGGCTTGCTGATTCGCCGGCTCGTCTAGCGCGGCGGCGATCGCGTTTCTCTTGAGCAGGCGCGTGCTTCGTCGAGGGTCATCGGCTCGACAGCCGCCCGGCGCACAGCATCGTTCCGTTAGTGATGGCGTAGCTCGGAAGCCGCGCCGTAGACCACGCGCGGATCGTGTTGACCTTTATACACAGCCGGAACGGTCCGGTTCAACCCGAGCAGCGTGTAGACAGCGGTCTGAGCGGAACGGACCGAATATTCGACGGTGAACACGACGTCGTTCGGCAACTCGCAGAACTGTCCGACAAACGCGAGGTTCGCCCAACCTTCGGGTACGACTTGCGGCCGGTCGCCGCGCTTGCGGCGCAGGAACTGACTGGTAATAAACGGCATCACGCAGGGGATGCAGATCGCGTCGTCGAGAATACGCTGGGCCTGCGCCTCGATCTTCAGATGGCCGAGCAACTCCGTCATGATTTCGCGGCCTGTGCATTCGACCATCGGCTTCGCGATGAAATTGCCCGGGCGGTCGACAAAAAGCCCGTAACCCCACAGCACCTGGACGTCTTTCGGCTGACCGATGAAATGCGGTTGATGCGGCAGCACGATTGACGCGAGCCAGTTCGATTGCGGGAACGTGATCAGACCGCCTTCGCCCGGCACGTTGCCGGTCAGATCGCGAATGAGACGGAACAGCGTAGGATCGTGCAGCGTCGCGGTGAAGGAGAGCCACCTGGATTCGTCGACGTGATCGGCGAAAACAGAAGGATGGCCGAACTCGGTGCGCCCGGCGGCGATGGTTTTCCAGAGCGCCCATGCGCCGCTGCTGTCGTTGCCGTCGTTGCTGTCGTTGCCAGCACATGCGGCTGGGCGGTCCGTGCCGCCCAGGCTCGAGCCCGCTGTCATCGAGCCGAGCGTAACGATTACTTTGTCGTGTTCGCCAAGCGGAATTTCATCGCGACAATTGTCGTGCTCGCAGACGATGGCCGCAACCCTGTTCAGCTCGCCGCTTTCGTCATATCGAAGGTCCACCACACGTGTGTGGTTGCGGAACACCACGCCGTGTTCGTCGAGCCATTTGCGCAGCGGCCGCACCATCGAGTCGTACTGGTTGTAGACCGTGCGCATGATGCCGTGCAACTGATTGAAGCCCGGCGTCATGTGCGCGAACCTCAGCAGATAGCGGCGAAACTCGGCGGCGCTGTGCCAGGGCTGAAAGGCAAACGTCGTGCACCACATGATCCAGAAGTTGGTGTCGAAGAAATCAGCGTCGAAGTGATCCGAGATGCGGCTATCGCCAAGCAGCGCTTCCGGTTCGAACGAGAGGCGGCCTAGCGTGAGCAGATGCGATTCGGCGAGGCCATAAGCGGGTGCGTCCTCGCGCTTGCCGTCGCGCACGAGCCGCGCTTTCGACGACGTGCGTATCGTCCTGTTCCAGTCGAAGATTTCCTTCGTCACGCTGCTGCGGCCGTCGAGGGTGGGGATCGAGTCGAACAGATCATACGTGCACAGGTACTTGCTTTCCAACATGCGGCCGCCGCGTACGACGTAACCGTCCCGCGGTGTGCCCGCGCCGTCGAGGCTGCCGCCCGCGTCGCCGAGTGCTTCGAGAATCGTGATGCGGCAGCCTGGCACATCGGCGTCGCGGATCAGAAACGCCGCTGCCGCGAGCGACGCAATACCGCCGCCGACAAGATAGAAATGGCCAGAGTCAATCGCTTCGTCGCGAGCCTGACGCGTGAGTGCGCTCACGCCGGCATAGTCGGATCTTTTCATGATGGTCCCGCAAGGTAATGACCGTGAACGTATAGACCATACCCGCGGAGTGGAAATGCGCGTTGCGCTGGATCAACGGGGCCTACGGTGGCGCGGCCCCAATACCTCGTTGACGCAGGTCAACCGTCAGGCATGGATACGCGCCCATGATGGTCTCGTCGACTCACCGATCCGCGTGGCTTTCGCGGCCGCAGCGGTCGAGAGAAAGTACAGTTCGCGCGGAGGCGGTATGGGAATCGATATGCAGATCGTCTATCTCGGCTTTGCGGGGTCTGCGCAGATCGAGTCCGAGGCGGCCGCACAACTGGTGCGCCTCGAGCGGTTCGGCAGATGCATCTCGGGGTGCCATCTGGCGCTGGAAGCCATCCGCGAGCGTGCAGGGTACGGCGTACCGGGCGTGCGCCTTGACGTGCCCGAAAACGTTTCAGACCAACGCCTGTTCGATGCGCGCCTTGACCTCGTGCTGCGCACGAGAGAACTCGTTCCCATTGAGCATCGGCAAAGCCACGATCCGGATGAAGCGGTGCGAGCAGCCTTCGACGCGGCTGAGCGGTTTCTGGGGCGCCGTATTGCTCGCGCCTGAATTGCGATACGGGTTCCGGGTGCCAGGACCAACGTTTTTCAGGAGGCAGCTATGTACGCAAATGTTGTGGTGGCGCTCGACGGCAGCCAGGCAGCGAAGCACGCGCTAAGCGAGGCGATTCAATTAACGAAGCTCTCTCGCGGCAAATTGACGGCCGTCTACGTGCTGGATCAGTCGGCGGCTTTCACCTACGCAGGAGCATGCGATCCGCATCTTCTGACTGACGCCGCACGGCAGGTCGGAACTACGCTGCTACACGACGCGCTGCACCAGATGCGAGAACTGAACGTCGTGGGCGACAGCGAGATCGTGGAGACACAAGGCTTCGCGGAAGATATTGCCAGCGCGTTGCTGCGCTGCGTGCAACGGCGCGGCGCGGACCTCGTCGTGATGGGCACTCATGGACGGCGCGGGTTTCGGCGCATGGTGCTTGGCAGCGTTGCCGAGCGCTTCGTTCGCCATACGACCTGTCCCGTTCTACTGGTTCGCGAACCCGCAGATGCAGAGCGTCAGGCGCCGCTTTGAGCGATCACGCCTTCGGTCTATCTACTCATTCGATGCATGCCACCGCCGGCGCTTTGACCCGCGAGCGCGGTCCGCACGGCCGCTAGTCGATTGCGCATACCGACCCTGCGATCGCCGTCGCGCTCGACCTCGAACAGACGCTTCATTGCGGCTCTCACAAATCGGCTGCATCGAAGTGGCCGACGGTCTGCGCGAGGACAGGCACGCTATCGCGCGACAGGCGCATTTCGGCACCCAAGGTGCTTCGGTTCAGCCAGCTTCTCGCCGCTACCGCCAATCCAGCCGCGGCACAAAATAGATAGACGTTTTGCACAATGGCGCCAGCGCTTGCATAGGCAAACGGCTCGCGTTGAGACGAGGCAATGTCCTGCATGCGCGCGAGGTCGGCGACATACACCAGTTCGACGGGCGCCTCGCCGACAAAATCCTGATAGCCGGTCAACGCCCGCAGATCGGCTGCGATCACGAGATCGAGGCCATGCTGTAGCGGATCGTAGAGATACATGCCGCGTGCGAGTGCAACATAAATCTGGATTTCGTGGAGTGCAAGAACAGAAGGCGCTGTGCGTCTGTCGTTTCCTTCAGGATCTTTCCGGTTCACGCCGTTGGCGGCCCACAGCAGCTGTCCGAGCGTTGCGTCGTCAAGCCCGGTTGGCGCAAAGCGTCGCGTCGTGCGCCGTTTGGAGAAGGCATCCATGATGGGCATGCCGCCGCTCGACTGGGGCGGGGGCAAGACGATGCGCGGTGTCGGCTCGCCATGCACGGGGCGCGCCTGCGTCGGGTTGGGTGTAGTCGTGCCAAGTCTGAAAAAATGCTTCATAGCAGCCTCATCGGACCGACGTCGGCCTTTCAGGACACGCTTTCGGCAAGCGGTCGGCGCGGTGAATGAGCCGCCGGCTGGCCACGTCCGACGCGCAGTAGGACTTGCGGTACGGCGTCCATTTTTAACGTGGCACGCAGCTGCTCGCGCAGCGTATTTATCTCGGTTGGCTGATTAAGATAGGACGCAGTGATGCCGGTGTTCGCCGCGACCAGCAACAGCCGCTCGAGCGCCTGGCCGGCCGAGAGCCACGCAGGCGCCTCGTCCGTCGACGTCCCAAGGCAGACGAGAAGGGGTGACCCCGCGGCGAGCGCATGGTGCGCGGCGGCGAGTCCGCCGCCCAGATCGAACGTGCGAACAACCGAGGCAAGCAGCGGCGCGGCAACATCAAGCAGCGCTGCCATGCCGTGCGACAGCGCAGGCATGCCGTCATCGCGGCGTCGAGGGTGAATCCAGCTCGCCAGTTCCCGGCGAAAGCGCGGGTCGTTGAACTGGATGCGGTCAGCATCGGCGACGAGCTCGGCAAGTTTCTCGCGCAGCGATGCGCCCAAAGCGCAGGCGGCATCGGCGCCCTCGGCCTCGGCGGCGTCGACGAGTTGTTGAAGGAGCCCTGACGGTAATGGCTCGTCCGGGAAGATCTCGCGTGTCGTGACGCGTTGGCGGATTGCCGGAAACAGCGGTGGCAGCGTAGCGTCGCAGCGGCCGTCGGGAACGATTTGCACATGCGCCAGCACGTCTGGATCGAGACGCGAGGGAAACAGCGTGATAGCGTAAGCGAGCGCGAAGTGGCTGAGCGCCACGCGCAGGTTAAAGAGCGCCGCGCCGCAACTGATGATCAGCTCGCGGTCGAACGGATCGACCACCGGCAATGCCCGCCGCCGGTCCGCGCAGAGCGTCACGCTGTCGCCGTCGA
The DNA here is from genome assembly GCF_052045935.1 of Paraburkholderia sp. 22098. Taxonomy (NCBI): domain Bacteria; kingdom Pseudomonadati; phylum Pseudomonadota; class Betaproteobacteria; order Burkholderiales; family Burkholderiaceae; genus Paraburkholderia; species Paraburkholderia sp. 22098. Next base: position 150,214 of record NZ_JBQEPV010000014.1, read on the forward strand.
CGATGAAATGCCACGGCTGCGTGTTGTGGTTGGAGGGCGCCAGCACCGCATAGCGCAGCGCAAATCGCAGCTTTTCGTGGATGCTCGCGGTGCTGTCCAGCTCCTGTTCGTCGACGGACCAGGCGGCCGTCTGCGGCAGTGCGCTCATGTCGTGGTCTCCTGCACGAATTCATGTCATCACTGTGTCAGGCCGGGCCGTGCGCGGGTTGATCTGGATCAGCCGTCGTGCAGCGGGTTACACCGGCGCACGAGATCACGGCGAGCTCGTCGGCGGATTCCAACTGCGAGCAGCAGATAACCGTACAGTCCTCCGTCAAACGTGAACCTGCGATGCGGCTCGCTTGACGCACGTCAATCGGGCTACCTCAGCCGGGTCTAGAGTCATTCATACAGCGCGCGGCAGTCACGCTGACGTGTAAGGTCGACTCGGTAGCCGTGCGCGGTGCTGCGTGGGCAGTGCGGGTGTGCATGCGGTCGTCGACAACTTGACGGGGGCATACATGCGCCTCTGCCCGCTTGACCACAGGACCGGTGCCGCTGACGCGTCCCGGTCCGTTCGGTTCACGGAACTCCGAGTAACGGGGAGCGTTTCATGACGATTTCGGGCAACGTGGGCGACGGCGACTGGTCCGTTGTTGCCACTACACACTGTACGGCGGGCGGCTTCGGCTGCGCGATCCAGATCAGTCATCACACGCCGCAAGGCGTATTCAAACACGAGTTCACGCACAGCAGCATCTTTCCGACCGAGCGCGAAGCGATACTCGCGGGTCTGAGCGAGGGGATGGACTGGGTCCGGCTCAAGATGTCGAACACGCTTTCCGTGCGTGCTGGCTAATGCAGGGTGAGGGCGGCAGGGTGAGGGCGGCAGGGTGAGGGCGGCAGGGTGAGGGCGGCAGGGTGAGGGCCGGACGGAGCTTCGCGCCGCCCGCCACTGGCGCCGCTCAGTCGAGCTTCAGCACGATGCGGCCGTCTACCTTACCGTTCTTCAGTTCCGCGAGAACGTGATTGATGTTGTCCAGCCGGTCGAGGTGAATCCGCGCGCGCACGCGACCTTGTGCGGCGAAGTCGAGCGATTCCTGCAAGTCCTTCCGGGTGCCGACAATCGAGCCGCGCACAGTAATGCCGTTGAGCACCGTTGAAAAGATCGGCAGTGGAAAGTCGCCTGGCGGCAATCCGTTCAGCGCCACGGTGCCGCCACGGCGGACCATGCCCAGCGCCTGTGCAAAGGCGCTGCGTGAGACGGCGGTCACGAGCACACCGTGCGTGCCGCCTATTTCCTTCTGGATTGCGGCTGCGGGGTCGCACTCGAGAGCGTTGAATGTCAGCTCCGCGCCAAGCTCCCGTGCGAGAGCCAGTTTGTCGTCCGCGATGTCGACGGCCGCAACGCGCAGGCCCATCGCGATCGCATACTGAACCGCGACGTGGCCGAGTCCGCCGATTCCGGAGATCGTGATCCATTGGCCGGGCCGCGTATCCGTCACGCGAATGCCTTTGTACACGGTCACGCCGGCACACAGAATGGGCGCGATTTCTTCGAACGGGACAGACGCGGGCAAATGTCCGACATAGTTCGGATCGGCCAGCACATATTCGGCGTAAGCACCGTTGACGGAGTAGCCGGTGTTCTGCTGCTCGTGGCACAACGTTTCCCATCCGCCCAGGCAATGCTCGCAGTGACCGCACGCCGTGTAGAGCCATGGCACGCCGACGCGATCGCCTTCCTTGAAATGGGTGACGCCGTCGCCGACGGCCGCGACGTACCCAACGCCTTCGTGGCCCGGAATGAACGGCAGTGCGGGCTTCACCGGCCAGTCGCCGTCGGCGGCGTGCAGGTCCGTATGACAGACGCCCGATGCCTTCACATTGACGAGAATCTTTCCGCGCTCGGGCTTCGGGACGGGAACTTCCTCGATGCGCAAGGGCGCACCGAATTCGTGAACCACAGCGGCTTTCATAAGCTGAGCCATGAACTTTCTCCTCATGATGGTTACCTAGCGTCCAGTATCGGCTCCATGCATCCAACGAAATTGACCTCGGTCAGTCAACCGTGACGAAACGCTGTCGCACGCAAGCGTCGCCGGGATGATCCACGTCAAGCGGAAGGGGAGCGTGCAGGCCTAATCTGATATTGCACAGGGGCTTGTCGGCGTCACGGATTGACATGTGCGCCGTCTAGCCCCGAACTGAACGACTTAACCTTGAGGAGGCTTACCATGCGCGCATCTGATGTCATGACCACCAACGTGATCTCTGTCACGCCCGACATGACCATCCGTCAGGTTGCCAAAGTTTTTGTCCATAACGGCATCAGCGGCGCGCCGGTGATGGATACGGACGGCAGCATCGCCGGCATGATCAGCGAGGGCGATCTGCTTCGCCGTTGCGAGATCGGAACCGACGAGCGCAAGCCTACGTCGTGGCTGGATATCTGGTCCGCGAGTCACGAGGCGCGCGACTACGTCAAGACCCATGCGCTCAAGGTGAGCGACGTGATGACCACCGAGGTGGTGACCGTGCAGCCCGACACGCCGCTAGGCGAGGTTGCTGGCATTCTCGAGGCACGGCACATCAAACGAGTGCCCGTGACGAATGCCGGACGTGTCGTCGGAATCGTTAGTCGTGCCAATCTCGTGCAAGCGCTCGCGAGCGTGCCAGATGAACCGGTGTCGGACGCGACACTCTCCGACGCCGAAATCCGTGCTGCCCTGATGGGCAAACTGGCAGGGCGCAAATGGGGTTTTGCTGGCCGCAATATCGTGGTGACGGACGGCGTCGTGCATCTATGGGGCGTCTTCCAGTCGGCGGAGGCGGTGAATGCCGTTCGCGTTGCGGCGCAAAACATACCCGGCGTCAAGCATGTGGAGGATCACACCGAGCCGTATCAAATGATACCTGGCATCTAGTAGGCGCGGGGCAAGGCGGGGCGGTTCGGCGCACCGCACCCGGAGCGTCACGATCGTGTCGCCTACGTGGTCCCTGGCAGTGGACTGGAGACAAGAACGGCAGCCGAGACGAGCACAGCAGCGAGCACAATTGATTCGACGTGCAAGACAGCGGCAAACCGCTTCAACGGTCGTGCAGTGAACTCCGAGGACGTTTCTGTCAGGGAGATGGGCAGCCGGGGCATCTCGAAGAACCGGTTATGTCCGCCAAGCGCGGCGGCAATACCCACGAGAGCAAGCTTAACCATCAGGACGCGTCCATACGTCGATGTCCAGAGGTACTCCGCTGCATTGACTCCGCGCCAGCCACTGTAGGCACCAGTGATGAAGATGGCGGCGAGCGCCAACGTCGCGGCGTCGGAAAGCGATTGAACGAACGCCGCAGTGTCCGCCCGCTCAGCGGCGGGCGCACGACATATACGGGGCATCACGATGTAAGTTGCGACAAGCACGAGCCCCACCCACACGCTGATAGCAAGCAGGTGCACCCAGTCTACCCATACCGGAAGACTGAATGCGCCTGCATCGATGGGGTGTCCTCCGTGGCTGCGCGCCAGCGCAACTCCTGCGAGAGCGAGCCAGATCGCGGGCTTGAAACGAATCGGACGTCGAGCCTGCACGAGCGACAGAATCACCACCAGTAGCATGAACCCCGCGCCTGCCAGCCAGGCATGGCCGAAGTCGGTTTCCACAAGCATTGCACGGGCGGCTGGACCCGCCTCTTCGAGGGTCGACTCACTCATTAGCGCACAATGAATCCAGAACGCGAACGCACTGGACACCAACGCGGTAAAAGAAGCGATGCGCAAGGTGAGAAGCAGATGGACACTGACGCTCGTCTGCCATCGTGAAGTGCTGCGGGAAAGCCACCTGTCACTGAGCAGAACACCTATAAGAATAGCGAAGCTGATGTTCTGCAGTGCCACAGATGCCAGCCGCAAAATGCCGAGGAAACCGTCGTTCATTACTTCACCGCGAATGTATAAGAGCCTTTGGTTTTGTGAGCATCATGCGTCATGACTGCCCACTGCACCGTGTACGAGCCGGAGGCGAGCTTGGGGACCTCAACCATGAGTACGCGCGGGTTCGACGAATCTGCCCTTGCTTTGTCCTTACTCGCCGTTGTGCCCGACGCGTCAACGACCTTGATCGAGCTAAACGCGGATTCGAGGTCTTCATTGAAAGTCAGACGCAGCATGTCAGGCGACGAGTCGACCGCGCTGCCGGCCGCTGGGATCGCGCTCTCCAGCTTGCCGTGCGCGAACGTGATAACAGGTGAAAGCGCGGCAGCTGCGGTCGCCGCTGCTGTAACGAGTAATCTGGATATCTTGATGTTCACGAGTGTGTCGTCCCTTAACTCAATCGCGGCGCAGTGTGTACTGCACCGCTGGAGCGCTATTAAAAGCTCACTGCTTCTGCAGTTTCGTCACAGTGAGCGCGCCGTCAATTTCTTCGGCAACGAAGTCAATCTTGTCGCCCACTTTTACCTGTGAAAGCATGGCTGGATCTTTGACCTTGAACACCATCGTCATGGCCTCCATATCCAGATTCTTGAGCGGCCCGTGCTTGATGGTCAGCTTCCCGGCGGCGTTATCCACCTTCTTCACCTCGCCGTGCGACATGTCGTTCTTCGCGTCTGCGCCCTGTTGTGCGCCGCCCGCCATATTCATGTTGCCCGTATCGCCCGCGGCATATGCGGTCGCGGATACGGCTACAGTGCAACCCATCACGATGGAAACAATTGCGTTCTTCATCAAGACTTCTCCCACAGTTGAATTAACAAATATCGGCCGGAGCCATGTCCGGCGTGTCACGAAATCAGCTTTCCGGCAGCTCACCGGTGTATTCGTACGCGACCGTTCCCTTCGGATGTTTGAACCAGCCCGGGTCACGGTAGTCGTTGCGGCCCAGTCCTTCGCGCACCTTCACGACGCTAAACATGCCGCCCATTTCCAGCCCACCGAACGGCCCGGTACCTGTCATCATCGGTAGCGTGTTGTCCGGTAGCGGCATTTCCATCTCGCCCATCGAACCGCCCGCGCTGCCCATTGCCATGTAGTCCGGGACGAGCTTGTTGATGCGTTTGGCGAGGTCCTTCTGCGGCACGCCAATCAGGTTCGGGACCTGATGCCCCATCGCGTTCATCGTGTGATGCGACTTGTGGCAATGAAACGCCCAGTCGCCAGGCCGGTCCGCGGTGAACTCGATGGCACGCATCTGACCGACGGCAACGTCGGCGGTCACTTCAGGCCAGCGTGCGGCGGGAGGAATCCATCCACCGTCTGTTCCTGCGACCTCGAAGCTGTATCCATGCAGATGGATGGGATGATTGGTCATCGTCAGGTTGCCGAAGCGGATGCGCACGCGGTCTCCTGCGCGGACCGGCAGCGAGTCGATGCCCGGAAAGACCCGTGCATTCCATGTCCACATGTTGAAGTCCGTCATCTCATTGACGCGCGGCGTGAAGCTGCCCGGGTCGATGTCGTAGGCGGACATCAGGAACACGAAGTCGCGGTCCACCCGCATGACGCCGCGGTCTTTCGGATGGACGATGAAGGTGCCCATCATGCCCATCGCCATCTGCACCATCTCGTCGGCATGCGGGTGATACATGAACGTGCCGTGCTTCTCGAGCTGGAACTCATAGACGAACGTTTTGCCCGGCGGAATGTGCGGTTGCGTGAGACCGCCCACACCGTCCATGCCGGACGGCACCAGCATTCCGTGCCAGTGAACCGTCGTGTGTTCCGGCAGCTTGTTGGTCACGAAGATTCGAACCTTGTCGCCTTCGACCGCCTCGATGGTCGGACCGGGCGCCTGGCCGTTGTAGCCCCACAGGTTCGCCTTCATGCCGGGCGCCATCTCGCGCACCACGGGCTCGGCAATCAGATGGAATTCCTTCCAGCCGTTCTTCATCCGCCATGGCAGCGTCCAGCCATTCAGTGTGGCCACGGGCGTATAGGGTCGGCCGTTGGGCGGCACCAGCGGCGGTTGCGTGGCGGTCCTGTCCATAGTTGGCGCTTCTGGAAGTGACGCTGCGCCAGCCTTGCTGACCAATGCTGCGCCGAGTAGCGCCGCGCCGGAGCCGCCGAGAAATGTTCGACGTGAGACCATGATCATTTACCTTCTGAATTCGTCGGCGATGCCGGGTGGGTCGCGGAAGCAGGCAACGGCGAGTCCTGCACCGGGGCCGGTGGTGTCGGCGGCGCGTCGCTCTGCGGTGCGCCAGGCGTCGGTGCCATTGCGAGCGGCGGAAGGCGGCCGCCAAGCGACTGTTGCAAGTCCGTCTCCGCAAGCCAGTAATCTTTCAGCGCGTCGATGTATCCGTTGACGGCAGCCACCTGGTCGCGCGAATCGGCAAGCAGTTCGAACACGCTTGCGAGCATGCCGTTGTAGCGCAACAGCATTTCGTCCGAGATAGTCTTGCGTACGAGCACGACCTCATCGCGGTAATGCTTCGCAACGTCGTAGCTCGTCACATAGCCGGAGTACGACTCGCGTACTTCGGAGCGGGCGTCAGTCGCCGTCTGGGCGAGCCTGTTCGCCGTCTGCATATAGATGGCTTCGGCGCGTGCGACCTTCGCGCTGCCCCAATCGAAAATGGGAATCTCGACACTGATTTCGTATCCGTGCTCGTGTCCTTTATCGGTCTCGAAGTTGTCGAGATAGCCAACATCGAGCGCATTGATGAATCGGGTCGCCTTGCTGAGCCCCAGCGAGGTTGCAACGCCTTGTGTCCGCAGCTTCGCCGCCTGTATGTCGAGGCGGTTCTGCATCGCAAAGCTTTCGAGGTCGTTTAGTTGCGGCCTGTCCTTCGGGAGGTCAGGCAGACGGTCCGGCAGCTTGTATTGGGTTCCGGAGCCCCACAGGCCCATCGTGCGCGTGAGCTTTTCGCGGGCCATGACTGACTGCTGCCGCACCTTGGCCAGCTGCGCAACCGACTCGGCGTAAAAGGCCTGTTCGCGCGCATAGTCGAGCTTGCTGAAGTTGCCTGCCTGCCGCATGCGCAAGGCAAGTTCTGCCCCTGCCTCGGCGGAGTCCTTGACCTGAGCGGCGTATTGGGCTGCCTGCTCCACGGCCACAGCATTCACATAGGCTTTTCGGGCATCGGCGGCCACGGCGAGCATCGCATTGGCCGTCTCGAGCTTTGTCTGTTCGAACCGCCGGCTCTCGATGCGCGTCGCCACAGGCAGCGTGAGCACACCCAATACGCCCATGGAGAACGCTCGGCTGATACCGAAGCCATCGCTCCAGTGCGTCCGGCTGAAAGTAAAGCCCGGATTGGGCAGGCGGCCAGCCTGGACGAGGTCGGCTTCGGAAATACCGAGCTCGGCGTAGGACGCCTGAAGTCCCTGGTTATTCAGCAGCGCGACCTGAACGGCGTCATCCATGCCGAGTGGCTTCGACAGCAGTTCCTGCGTACGCTTGAAAGCAGCGACGCGGTCTTCGTCGTTTTTCAGGTAGACGGCGTCCTTACCAAGTCGCTCGGACGCAGTCGTCGATACGGTGTTGAATCCGCCGTCCTTTGAGAACGTCGTGCAGCCGGCCAGAAGCATCGTCGCGAGGGCAATGCATCCCACGCGGTTCGGGGCGAGATATCGAATCATTTCGACTCGCCTCCGTGCCCGTGGCCGCCTTTTTCACCCGCTGTCGCAAGTGGTTGCTGACTGTGCTTGATGCCCGCCGTGCTTCGGGTTGGCGCAACGGCACGGTTTAGCTGCTGCCAGCTCGGCGCGTCACGGTCTTGCCATGACTTGTAGCCGTCGAAGGCAGACTCAACGATGACGACCGGAACCGATGCCGCTGCATCAGTTGGGTCGGGAACTGCAGTCGTCGCGTGCGCGAGCGACGACAACGCTGCGCCCGCGCCCAGGAGCGCCGCAGAAATTGTTCGCATGAATTTTTCTCGTCGTGAACCATCCAGCGTCCGTTACGGACACCGGAAAACTTGCAGGCGCAGCCAACGGATGCGCGTGCGCGGACTAGACGAGAATGAAGCGGGGAGGACGTTCGATGCCGTCAGTCAGGAACGACACGACAGCGGTAGCAGGGGGCAGCGGAACTGGGAAGTGGGCCCGGTCAGCCGAAGCGGACACCGCAGGCACGGGCGGTAGCGCAGCACCGACGCAACAGGAGGCGCAGGTCAAACACGCATGAGTGTGATGGGCACCGCTGTGGTTGTGGCCACGATGGTCGTCATGGTCGGCTACGAGCACATGTCCATCAGATGATTCGTCCAGATGGAGATGGTCAGCGGTTGCTTCATCGACCGCTTCCGGGGCGGCACAAATCATCGAGACGGCCGCAAATGACTGAACCGGAAGGCTCAGTGCAAGCAGCACGACGAGAAAGAGTTTGCGCCAGTAGGACATGGGTGCAGAGTCTAGCATGCGCTTAAGACTTCTGTAATCGTCCGGAGGTGTCAGTCCGTAACGTTAAAGCGGGTGCGTCGTGGCAGCGGCCTTCGGCACCCAGTCTCATTCGACGTCGCGCGAGGAAGGATTAGGAGCCAGAATCACTTCGTACTCGGGCTCCCACGTCACGCTGTCCAGTTCGGCGATCTGCTCGCCGCTGTCCGGACGCGGATCATGACGAGCAGCGAGATAGACGGGCGCGTCGGCGCGCAGCGGCAGAATCGTCAGCATGAGCGGTGCGTCCGGATCGATCGCCACATTGCGCACGCCGATGCGCCACGGCAAACCGTTATAGAAGTGATCGTCGATCAGTTCCGTGCCGCTGAAAAGGCGCGCCACGTCGCCCCGATAGCGGATCGTCAGGTAAGCGTTGCCGAGACCATGCGCGTGGAGCGCGTCGCGAGTCACGTCGATGCGCCAGGCGGCCGTCTTGCCGAACGTTTCCGGCAACGGCGCGACAGCGGCGTTGGCCGTGCCGCCGCGCATGACCGGCGGTACGGCTTGCGGCGCGCGAAGCGGCGTGACGCGCACGTCGAATGCCGACTGCGGAACGTGCACACGCAAACGCTGGAACATGCCTTGGCTCGATGCGTCGATGTTTGCGTGATCCGCCTGCAACGCGGACGGCAACTGAAGCAGCGGCGGATAGACATCGACATCGAACGCCGAAGCACTGTTCGAGCGCAGCACGAGATGGCCGTCGCGTTCGAAGGCGAACGCGTCGCTCAGTATGAGCCTGCGCCGGCCGTCGAACGGCAACACGCTCAGTCTCTCCGCGTCCTTCCGCAAAAGCGTGACGAAGACGAGGCGCGCGCCGCCGCGATCCGTGACGACGAACGCCGCGCCGTTGCGCGGCCGCACCACGAGCACGCCGTCGGCTTCATGCTGGCTCAACGCCGGCTCACCGCCAGGCGCGGGCGTCATACTGCTTTCCAGCGCGGCGATCGTCGCCACGCTGCGGGAGTCGAATGCGAACTCGGGCGCGATGCCGTCGGTGGCCGCGAACACCTGAACATCGCCATCGTCGCTCGATATCCTCGTCACCGGCTGCGCGGTCGCGTAACGCAACTGCACGCTGCCGAATCGCAAGCCGACCGGCCAGATGAACGATGTGCCCGGCGCAACGTCGACGGGCTCCACAGGCAGCGCGACGCTGCCGCTCGCAAGCTTCACCGAGAAACGCATGCCTCGATGCGCTGGCATCGCATGTTCGCGGACGTGATTGTTGAAGAACAGGAACCCCTGGTCGCCGTTCGCGCGTACGGCGAAGCGCGGCGTCGCGAGGTCGGCGGGACCGTGCGATACGGTGTCGGGTGCATACACATCACATGGCGCAAGCACTGCGCCCCACTGCCTGAGGAAGTAGTGAATCGGCCGCAGCTTGCCGAGCACTTCGCGCGCCTCGCCATTCGCGCCGAACGGAGCCTGGAAGTCGTAATTGACGATCGGCACGTCGTTGTAGCCGCCGCTAGCCGTCGACTCCTGGCCGTCCATGTCGCCGGGCGGATTGCGTCCACCGTGCAGCATGTAATAGCCGTACAGGTTGACGCCTGAGCCGAGCTGCACGGGCAGCATCGCGGCGATGTCGTCCGCATCGAGGACCGGCCGCCGCCGGTACATTGCGGGCACGCCGCCGCCGAACTCCGCGCCGAGAAAGGGCGTTTCGTGTGCGACGGCGTCGGCATCGCCCGGCGCGTCGCTGTGAGTCTGAGCGCCGAGATCGCCACCCACCCGGCTGGCGAAGCGGAATCCATAGACCTCGTTCGGCGGCGACATGTGCGGCGACACGCCCCACGGGAGATCGGGATAACCGCCGAACACAGGCGCGACTTCGCCGCGCGGAAAGACCGCGTTGTCCCAACCCGTCACCGTGTACAGCGGCACGTCGAGCCCCGCATCGCGCGCGAGGCGCTTGAGCGTCGCGATGTGCGCGGCACCTTGCTGCGCACCGCTCAAGTTGTACTCGTTCTCAAGCTGGATGCCGATAACAGGTCCGCCGTCCTTCCATAACAGGCCGTGCAGCTGCGCGGCGATCTGCGAGAAAAGTCTTGCCACGTAGTGCAGATAAAGCGGGTTGTCGCCGCGCGTGGGCATCTGATCGACGACCCAGCCAGGCAGCCCGCCATAGCGAACCTCCGCATGCACCCAAGGCCCGACGCGAATCAACGCGAGCAGTTCACGCTTCGCGCATGTTTCGACGAAGCGTCGCAAGTCGAGGCGTTCGCTCCAGTCGAATGTGCCCGCGCGCGGCTCGTGATGGCGCCACACGACATACGACGCGACGATATCGACGCCGGCTGCCTTCGTCTTAAGGAGCGTGTCGTCCCATTGACTGGCCGGCAGCCGCGCGTAGTGAATCTCGCCCATCACCGGCAGCCACGGCTTGCCGTCGCGTGTCAGATAGCGGCTGTTGATGCCGAGGGTGCCGCCGTCGGGCGAGGTCGATGTACCGACGCGCAGCGTGTCGTGCAACGGCGCGGTGGCGGGCGCGCTGGCGTCGATGCTCAGCGTGAGCGTTGCATGGCCGCCGGCCGCGCTGCCGGTGTTTGCGTCGGCGTGGTCGGCGGCGTGGCCGGTCAAGCTCGTCATGCCTGAGTCCACACGCACACGTCCGCGGTGCCGAGCGTACGGCTGCCCAGCACGAAGCGGGCGTTTGCCGGTGCAGGCGCTTCGACGGCTTGCGCGCCGAAGTTGAACGCGAAAGTCAGCGGGCCGCGCCTGCGAATGCGCACGCCTTCGGGCAGGTGAACGGGATTCAGCGACGCATCGCGTGCCGCCGCTTCGAGCAACGCGCGATGCAACGGCGGATCGAACCATGCGCTCGCGTAGCGGACGCGATCGCGCGCGACGACAGCAGGCCAGCCGTCGTCGAAGCGCGCCAGCACTTCGACGCCGTCGCGCGTTTCCAGATGCTCGCGCCAGTGCAGTGCGATCCCGGACACGCCGCCGAGTGTGGTGGACGGTTGCAAACTCGGGCGCAACGAGTCGACCTCCAGCACCTTGAACGGCAGCAGCGTCTGCAACGGTCCCGGCGGCAGTTCGGAAGGAATCGCGAAGTCGAGTGTCTTCGAGCCCGTGCGCGGCCCGATCACCCACTGCGCGCCCGAGCGGCGAACCGTGTCGACGAAGCCGGGCGGCAAGACCGCGAGCCCCGGCACGACGATCAGCGCGTAGCCGTCCAGGTTCGCGTGCGCCGATACGATATCGACGTCCAGTGACATCTCGCGCAAGGTCCGGTAGTACTCGAACGCGAGCGTCTGATAGTCAAAGTCTTTGGCGTGGCGCTGAATCTCGAACATCCATTGCGTCTCGTAATCGAACACGAGAGCGACGGGTGCGCGGCCCGCCGGCCCGCTTTGCGCGAGCGCCGACAGTTCCGCAGACTTCGCGATTTCCTGCGCCGCACGCGCCACCTCGCGACCGCCGGGCGACGGCGTGTTGTCAGGCAGGTGCAGGCCCGAATGCATCTGCTCCTGCGCGAACGGCGCCTGACGCCAGCGGAAATACGACACCAGTTCCGCGCCGTGCGCGAACGCTTCGTAGGCCCACAGCCGCACCATGCCGGGCGCGGGCACGGGATTCCACGGCGCCCAGTTCACCGGTCCGGCCTCCTGCTCCATCACCCAGAAACGGCCGTGGCCGATGCCGCGATAGCGGTCGTGATCGAACGCGGACACGTCGGGATGTCCGGTGCGCGCATAGCGGGCCTTGTCGGCTTCCGTGAGCGCAATAACTTCGGTGCGGGCGATTGGGTAACTGTCCCACGTCGCCACGTCGATACTGCCGTTCGAGGCGAAGCGGTAGTGATCGAAGGTGGTGAAGAAACCCATGAAGTTGTGCAGCACGTCTGCATGCGGCGCGTGCCGCCGCACTACCTCGGCCTGTTCCCGGTGGAAGCTCGTCACCTCGTCGGACATGAAGCGGCGGAAGTCCAGCAGATGAATCGGGTTTGCGTCCGTCGGCGTGAGGTTCGGCAGTTCGATCGAGTCGAACGACGGATACTCCATGCTCCAGAACACGTTGCCCCAGCGCGTGTTCAGGTCGCCGACGGTCTCGTAGCGGCGCGCGAGCCATCCGCGAAACCGCTGGCGAGCCGCGTTCGAATAGCTCGGCACGGTCTCGTGACAGCCGAGTTCGTTATCCGTCTGCCACGCGACGACGGCCGGATGCGCGCCGTAGCGCGCGGCCATTGCTTCGGTGATGCGCACGCATTCGCGCCGGTAGGGCTCGCTGCAAATGTCGTAATGACGGCGCGAACCGTAGTTCCATGTCGTGCCGTCGGCGCGCACCGGCAGCATGTCGGGAATCGCTTCGACGAGCCACCTCGGCGGCGACGCCGTCGGCGTGCCGAGCACGATTTTCAGGCCCGCGCCAGCCAGCGTGTCGATCGCCCGGTCGAGCCATGCCCATTCATAGACGCCCGCGCGCGGCTCCATGCGGCTCCATGCGAATTCGGCGATACGCACGTGCGTGATGCCCATGTCGACCATGCGTCGCGCGTCGTCGGCCCACATCGTGTCGGGCCATTGTTCGGGGTAGTAGCAGACACCCAGTTGCATTGTCGTGATCTCCTGAGATCGGTGTTGTGCCGCGCTGCGCTCGCACGCGCGGTCTACGTTGAGCGACCGCTCAGCCCTTGCTGGCGCCGAAAGTGAGTCCGGCAACGAAGTGCTTCTGCATCGCGAAGAACTTCAGCACCGACGGCAGCGCGGCCAGCACCGAGCCCGCCGCGACCAGGTTCCAGGCGGTCGTCCATTGGCCTTTGAGCGCGGCGACGCCGACGGTGATCGGCGCGGCGTCGTCGCCTTGCGTGAGACACAGCGCCCAGAAATAGTCGTTCCAGACGAAGGTGAAGACGAGGATGCCGAGCGCCGCGAGGGCAGGGCGGATCAGCGGCAAGACGATGCGTGCGTAGATGGTCCATTCGCTCGCGCCTTCGACGCGCGCGGCCTCGATCAGCTCGAAAGGCAACTGCTTGATGAAGTTGCGCAGAAACAGCGTGCAGAAGCCCGTCTGAAATGCGACATGAAAAATGATGAGCGCCCAGACGGTATTGAACAGGCCCACTTTGAGCGCCATGTCGCGCACGGGAATCATCAGGATCTGCACCGGCACGAAGTTGCCGGCGACGAACGTGAACAGCACCACGATGTTTCCGCGAAAGCGATACGTGGCGAGCGCGAAGCCAGCCATCGACGCGAGCAGGATCGCGCCGAGCACGGACGGCACCGTGATCAGCATGCTGTTGGCGAAGTAGTGCAGCATCGGCGTTTGCGTGAGCGCCGCGCCGTAGTTGTCGATGAGCGCGAAGTGCTTCGGCCAGGTCCAGTAGTCGCCTTGCGACAACTCGTCGGACGAACGGATCGACGTGATGAGCACGGCGAGCATCGGCAGCAGCCACACGAACAGCGCGACGGGCAGCGACGCTTTGTACAGCGCGCGGCTCCACGGTTTCCAGCGTTCGACGGGAAGCGGGTACATGTGAGTCTCCTTTTTCGCTCTATCGGGAAGCGCGCGGCTCAGCGTTCCTCGCGCAGCATGCGGCGCAGATGGAACACGATGTAGACGAGCATGATCGCGAACAGCACGACGGCAATCGACGCCGAATAGCCTTCGCGGTAGTACTTGATGGCCTGGTCGTACATGTAGTACGCGAGCACGGTGGAGCTGTCGAATGGACCGCCGCCGCTCATCACCGAAATCAGATCGAAGCTACGCAATGCGCCGATTACCGTCAGCACGACCGCCATGAAGGTGGCGGGGCGCAGTTGCGGAAGAATCACATGCCAGAGCAGGCTCCAGCCTTTCGCGCCTTCCATGCGGGCGGCCTCGACGACTTCCGGATTGATGGAGGTCAGGCCCGTCAGATACAGCACCATGCAGTAGGGCGTTTGCGGCCACAGCGCGGCGAAGACGATACCGAAGGTCACGGTGCGCGGGTCCCCGAGCACGGGAATGCCGTGTCCGACGATCAGCTTGAGCAGACCGAAAGCGGGATCGTAGAACCAGCTGAACACGAGTCCCACCACCACGCCCGACAGCACGAACGGCGCGAAGAACAGCGACTTCACCACGCGCATGCCTTTGATCTGCTGGTTCAGATACAACGCGAAAAGCAGGCCGAGCGGCGGAGCGAGCAGGAAGAACACGAGCCAGATCAGATTGTTCTTCAGCGCGAGATAGAACGTGTCGGTGTGGAACAGCTCGACGTAATTCGCAAGACCGATGAAGGTCCTGGGCGTCATGCCGTCCCAGTTGTAGAAGCTGAGCGCGATGCTGGAGAAGATCGGATAAATCACGCAGAGCGCGAACAGCGCACAGCCTGGCAGCAGGAAAAAGAACGCGGCGCGATGGCGGGCGCGGCCCGAGACGGACGCGCGTCGGCCGCGCGCCGTCGGCAGACGGGCAATGGACGTGGACATGACGAATCCTCTTTCGATGCAGAAGCGGATCAGTGTGGCGGGGCGGGGCGAACGACTGCCTGCGAGCCGCCCCGGTGTGAAGTCCTGTGACGGCGTGGACGTCTGCACGACGACCACGCCCGACATACCTGCCGCCAGCAGACTCAGTTGTGGTAAATGCGCTTGCGCGTCGCTTCGAGACGAGCAAGCAGCGAGTCGAGTTGCGATGGGTCGTTGTAGAACTGCTGCATCGCCTTCATGCCTTCGTCCGCCATTTCTTTCGTCATGTCGCGGTCGTAGAACTGCGCGATGCCGCCGGTCGTGCTGGCGAGCGTCTGGAACCCGACTCGGGAAATCGGATCGGCGGGTTCCGTTGCCTTGCTGTTCGACGGCAACTGGCCCCAGCCGCGCGCGAGGTCCGCGTTGATCTCGGGCGTCTCCATGAAGGCGAGCAGACGGCGCGCGTCAGTCTTGTTCTTCGCTTTCGCGGGTATCAGCAGCACGTTGACCGGGCCGTCTTCCGCCACCGGCACTTTGGGGTCGATCACGGGGAAGCGCATGAAGCCGATCTGCCCTTTCACACTCGACGGAAGGCCCGCCGAGAAGAACGTGCCCATCAGCATCATCGCGGCTTTGCCGTTCACGAGGAAAGGCCCGATCGAATCGAGGTCGTACGAAAGCGCGTTGTCGATGTAGTAATGGTCGTCCATCAGCGTCTTCCAGGTCGTGTAGACCTTCTTCACGCGCGGATCGGTGTAGGGCACTTCACCTGCCATGAGCTTCTGGTGGAACGCGTTGCCGTTGATGCGCAAGTCCAGATAGTCGAACCACGCGGCGAGCGTCCAGCTATCGCGCGCGGCCACGGCAATCGGCGCGACGCCGCTCGCCTTCAGTTTTTTGCAGGCGTCGAGCAGTTCGTCCCAAGTCTTCGGTTCGCTCGAAATGCCCGCTTTCTCGAACAGATCCTTGCGGTAGAAAAAGCCATATGCGTCGTACCCGAGCGGCGCGGAATACTGCTTGCCGGCGTATGTCGATGCCTGTTTGACGGACGCATACTGCTGGTCCCAGCCGTTCTTCTTCCAGTCGCCCGAGAGATCTTCCAGCAAGCCGCGCTTTGCGTAGTACGCCATGCGCTCGCCGTTATGCCACGAGACGACATCGGGAGGATCGGTCGCGAGCCAGCCGCCCATTTGCACCTTGTACGCTTCCTCGGTGATGTACGTGACTTTCAGGTCGACGTCGGGATTCGCTTTCTTGAACTTGTCGAATGCGTCCTGCCACGTCGAGCGCTGATTGCCGCGCGCCGACACGTTGATGTTCAACTGACCGGCGTCGGCTTGCGTCGCGAAACCGCTCAGCACCGTTGCCGAGAGAGCGAGCGCGACCGTGACGGCGCGCGGACTGAATGAGGCAAGCCGCGCAAAGCGGCTCGTGTGCGTAAAGGCCATCGTGTTGTCTCCTGTGACTGCGTTGTCGGCCGCCCGCGTCCGCGAACGGCGGTTGCTGCGAGCCGCGACGGCTCTATGACCGGCTGCGGCGTTTCGCGCGCGACAAGGCCGAATGCGAGCCTTGCGCGCCGCATTCTCATGCCGTCTGTAGCGCGACGGCCTGCGCGTTGCCGACGATCGTCCGGTGCAGTGCAATGCCGTCTTCGTCGAACAGGTGACACGCATCGGCGGGCAGATGCAGTGCGAGCCGCTCGCCATTGCGCACATGCAGGTCGCCGGGCGCTTTCGCGATCAGCGTGCCGCCCGCATGGTCGGCGTGAAGATAGCTGTGCTCGCCGAGCTGCTCGGTCAGCAATGCGTTGACGGCGAGCGTCGGCGTGCCGCCGTCGAACCGCACGTGTTCGGGACGAATGCCGAGCGTGACGCGCTGTCCTGGCTTGAGGCGTCTGCCGTCGACCAGCACGCGCAACGCGGTGCCGGGCATGCTGACTTCCACGCTGTCGTCGGCGATGCGCTCCACGACGCCGTCGATAAAGTTCATGCGCGGCGAACCAATGAAGCCCGCAACGAACTTCGAGCGCGGCCGGTGATAAAGCTCCAGCGGCGCACCGATCTGCGCGATGCTGCCGAAGCGCTGCGTTTCCGCGCCTGCGTGCAGCAGGACGATCTTGTCCGCCAGTGTCATCGCTTCGATCTGGTCGTGCGTCACATAGACGACGCTCGCCTGTGCGTAACGCTGATGCAGCCGCGCGATTTCGATACGCGTCTGACCGCGCAGCGCGGCGTCAAGGTTCGACAGCGGTTCGTCAAACAGGAACACGCCCGGTTCGCGGACGATCGCGCGGCCGATCGCCACGCGCTGGCGTTGCCCGCCCGACAGTTCACGGGGCTTGCGTGCGAGGAGGGCGTCGAGTTGCAGCACGTGCGCCGCTTCGCGCACCTTGCGGTCGATCTCCGCTTTCGGTGTTTTTGCCAGCTTCAGACCGAAGGCCATGTTCTCGTAGACCGTCATGTGCGGGAACAGCGCATAACTCTGGAACACCATCGCGACGCCGCGCTCGGCAGCCGGCACGCTGTTCATCGTGCGGCCGCCGATGGTCACGTCGCCGTCGGTCTGATCTTCGAGGCCGGCGACGATGCGCAGCAAGGTCGACTTGCCGCAGCCCGAAGGGCCGAGGAACACGCAGAACTCGTGTTCGCCGATCTCAAGGTTCAGGTCGCGAAGGACCGGCGCGTTGCCGCCGAAAGTTTTCTGAATGCCGCGCAGGGAGATGGCCGCCATGGTCGGTCCTCCGTTTAAGCGCTTAAAAATCGGTCGACGAAAAACGCCGCAACGCTTGCGGTGCGGCCATTTAAGCGGTTAAATTCGAGGATGCGCGGCAGGGTGCTCATGACTGTCTCCTGATCGTTTCGAGAAAAGGTAGCGCAAGCCGGATGCGTCGCGCAACATCTGATTGGCGCTCCCTGAATATGGGAAAATTCTTGATCTTCTGCTTATGGCCACATTGAGTGATGTCGCGCGTCGCGCGAATGTGACGGCGGCGACCGTTTCGAACGTGCTACGCAATCCCGACAAAGTGCGGCCCGAAACGTCCGAGCGGGTGATGCGCGCGATCCGCGAACTGGGCTATCGGCCGAATCTCAATGCCCGAGCGCTCGCAGAGGGCCGTTCGCCAACACTTGCGCTAATGCTCTCCAGCATCGCCAATCCGTTCTATCCAGAGTTCGTGCTGGCGGCTGAACGCGCCGCGCGTCGCGCCGGCTATTTCCTGATGGTGTGCAACACCGACGACGACGCCGAGACAGGGCGCGCGTACCTCACGCAGATCGCCGGCACGCTCGCCGAAGGTGTACTCGTGCTGAACACGGACATCGCGATCAACGAGCTGTGCGCGTCCGCGGCGGTCGGCGCGCCAATCGTGTTGAGCCTATGGGAGCATCCCGAGGAGTTGCCCGCCTTGCCGTGTGTCGCCGTCGACTTCGCGCACGCGGGCGCGCTGGCGGCGCGTCATCTGCTGGAACTGGGACACCGCGACATCGGCATGCTGGTGGGAGACGGTTGCGGCGGCTTGCAGGACGCGCGCGCGAACGGTTTCAGATCCGTGATGCGCGATGCGGGCCTCGAACCCGACGACGCCGCCGTGCTGCAGATTCCCGACACGATCGACGCGGGCTTCACCGCCTGCATCGAATTGATGGAGCGCGAGCCGCATCTGAGCGCGCTGTTCGCGACGAACGATCTGCTGGCCATCGGCGCGTTGCAGGCGCTTGCCACGCTCGGACGCAAGGTGCCCGACGACGTGTCGGTGATCGGCATCACCGATATCCAGCTGGCGCACCAGGTGCGGCCCTCGCTGACGACGGTGGCGATCAACACGCAAGCCATCGCGGAGGCGTCGATCGAGTTGCTGATCCGGCTGATTCATGCGCCGGACGCCGCTGCGCCGCCGGCTTCCGTCGTCGCGCCGTTGCCGACGCTGGTGCGCCGGCAGTCGACGTGAGGGGAAGTCGATGAATCCGAAAGTTGAACGATGGGGCACGCCGTTTTCTCATTTTGGCAATTTGGTGGGCGAGGTCGTCTTGCGGGAGATCATCGTTGGTGATTTGACATAAGATAAATTATCAACGATTTTGGTATGTTCTGGGCCGTTGCTCAGCGCACGGCCTCACGACGTTACATACCGCAACCGTGACATGCGCATATGGTAGGTTTTGCGAGCGCGTTCTGTTGCGGGGATTTCCATGTTCGTTCAGATCGGTGCCGACGTGGTGCCGCGAGCACTCCAAGGCGTTCTGCTGGTCGACAGCAATCATGTTCCTCGATACTGGGCCGCGGTCTGGCTGGTCATCGCTGCGTCACAGTGGGCTACGTCGACGCAGACGATGCGACTGCGGTTCATCGAGAATCTGTACGAGCACGCGGATCGATCGTTCAAGGCAAATGCGCTCGATGACGCGCTATCCAGTGTTGATGAAGCGCGGCTTGCCGACATTCTCGAGTCGTGGTTCGTGAGTTTGCGCAACCAGCCTGTCGCAAGCAGCGGCAACGAGGACCGGTGGCGGACCGGACTGGGTTTCGTGACGTCGGTGGTCACGTGGCTTTCGAAGTCTGGCGACGCGAACATGCAGCAGATTGAAGCGCGGATCCATCGGCTGTCGACGCTTTACCGCCAGTTGCACATACGGCAAGGCGGCCGTACGGAGACTCTTCGATCGCTGCCAGCCGGCGTGGTCGAAAGTCTCTATCAGATACTGGATCCGGAATCGGATACCAATCCGTTCCGACGTTCTCATACGCGCTGGCGGGTCTTCATCGCGTTCGTGTTGATGCTCCATCAGGGACTACGGCGAGGCGAACTGTTGCTGCTGACCGCGGATGCCATCAAGAGCAGCCATGACCGCAAGCTTGATCGGACACGGTACTGGCTGAACGTCCGACAGAATGGATATGAAGAAGCGGACGGCGATAGCCGCTACTCGAAACCCAGCATCAAGACCATCTATTCGATCAGGCAGATTCCTGTCAGCGACGCGACTGCCCGCCTCGTGCAGGTCTATTGCGAAAATTATCGGGGCCGGCCTTCCCATTCGTTCATGCTGAATGCCCAGACTGGCGGCCCTCTGTCCACCGAGTCGCTGACAAAGATCTTTACATTGATATCGAAAGCGCTGCCCTCCGAGATACGGCAGGAACTTTACGATCGCACCGGGAAAAGGACTGTGACGTGCCACGATCTCCGCCACACCTGCGCCGTGTTGAGGCTTCACCAGTTACTGGAGCGCGGCGACGCGATGGCCGAAGCGCTACAGAAGATGCGCACATTCTTCGGCTGGTCGAAAAGATCTGACATGCCATCGCGCTATGCCCGGGCTGTCTTCGAAAACAGGCTCGCGAGCGTATGGAGCGACGAATTCGATGATCGTGTGGCCGTGTTGCGCTCGCTTCCGAAGGGCCGTTGAACATGCCGAAAACTCCATCGGCCCAGATCCGCCCCCGAATCGAGCCATCGACGCTCGAACGCATGCTGAGATCGTTGCCGCAACTGCCGCCCGTTGTGCGTTACTACGACGACTTCGACGACAAACTCCGCTCCTTGTCTGAAGTTCGCCAAAGCGATGCCTTGGGGCTTCATATCAACGGTCGACTGTTCCGGCTTGACTTTAGCCGCTACCCTCCGACATACAGTGCTCTCCAGAAGCACCTGCTGGTCTTCCTGCTGGGCGAAGATCTGCATATCTCGACCTGCTTCAATGTTCTGAACGCAGCAATGCATCTTGATGTGCATGACGTCGAACACATCGTCGAAGCCGGACCGACAGGCATCTCAGCGATATGGTTGGCACTGCGCGCCCGTCAGTTGCCCGTTCACGCCTATCGCTTCGTTAAGGCCGTGCTCCGTCTCTTGTGCCGGCATCGACTATGTGGATGGTCCGAGTCCTACCTGACCTATGTCAGTACTTCCCTGCCCGGCCCCGCAACAGACAAGTACGCCCGTGTGCGATCAGGCGATGTGTTCCTGTCCGCCGACGAGGAAGCCGCGATTGTTCGCTATCTGGATGAAACGTCTGACCTCGTAAGGGCAAGTGGCTGGTCAGGGCTCGCGTATGAGGCGCTCTGCGACGCGGCGATGGTGCTCTGTTCCTATCAGTTTGCCATGCGTCCGATTCAGGTCGCGATGCTGACGATGCGTGACATACGAATCTGGAAACCGGAACCCGACACCGAACCGACCGTGCATCTCACGTTCCTGATGGTCAAACAACAGGGAAAGCTTCGAAAGAGGCCGATGGTCCGTCGTGTGAAACAGGAATGGGGGGTACTGTTCATTGCGTTGGTTGCATATGCAGACTCTCAGGGCCGCAATGCTAATGATCGCGTCTTCGGCGTCAGTTCGAATCATGAAGCCGGATCCCGCATCGCTCGCCGTTTGGAACGTCTGATCGGCGACGATGCTCGCGCCATGGACCTTCGTCATACCGCTGCGCAGCGGCTCGTTGACGCCGGCGCAAGCCACGAAGAACTCGCCGAATTCATGGGCCATTCGCATGTGCAGACCGGACTCGTGTACTACGAGACATCGGCCACCCACGCGGAACGGGTCAACCGGGCGCTCGGCGCGTCGGACATATACCGGCGCGTGGCGAAAATTGCGCACGACCGGTTCATCCTCCCGGAAGAGCTCACCCTTCTTAAAGGTGAACAACAGATCGCTGGTGTGCCTCACGGCATTCCGATTGCAGGTATCGGCGGATGCTCTTCGGGACAGCCGGCCTGCCCCTATAACCCGGTCACGTCGTGCTACGGATGCAGGAAGTTCATGCCGTTGCACGACAGGTCGATGCATGAGCAGGTGCTGGCCGCCATGCGTGAAGTGGTTGTGTTCTTCGACCAGAGTTCCCGTGGCGACACCAGATCGCCGGCCTACCTTCAACTGCAACGCACGATCGCCGAGATACAGACGGTCATCGAAGAACTGGAAGACAACGACCGATGAACCCACACTACTGCGCGTTCATCGAGCTAGGCAAAACGCTAGCCCGTGAGAAAGGCCTGTCGTGGGACATGCCTCTCGATGAAACAGGCGTCGCACGCGACGGTGTCGGCTGGAACCTGACCGCTATTGCCAATGACGTGCCGCCACCGACGCATTATCTGCGAGACCTTGGCGCTGATGCGAAGGCGCTGGCGATCATCAACGCAGAGCGCGCCGAGCGCGACCTGACGCCACTGGCACGCCAACCGCTGTCTCCCTCATGGCAGGACCTGGTCAAGGCAGCAGTCGCCGAACAGTTGCTGTTCAAACGGAACACCACCGGGTATGTCTCGCAGTCCATCGCACGTCCGCTGCGTGTAATCGCTACATGCGTGGACAGCGAGCCATGGCAACTGACCGTCGACGATCTGCGTCTGGCGATCCGCGTCGGAAAGGAGATCCAGGCCACAGGGAAGCTGGGAGACCTGGTGGCCGGCATCATCAAGATAGTGTTCGACGCCCAGCACCTTTGCGACGCTGGTCAGTCGTACTCATCGCTCGCCGTTCCCCGCATAAAAATGAAAAGTGCGATCAGGGCGAAGCATACCTGGTCGCAGGAGGAGTTGCGCACTGACCTCGAGGCGCGCAAGCGTGAGGAGCGGTTGCCGGAGCGCCGGGCGTTCTGGGAGCTGACCCGCATCGTGATGACCGAAAAGCCGCGTACGTTCATGGACGATCTGCGATTCGCCGCGATACGGACAATGATCGTGACGGGGCTTCGTATAGGTGAAGCCGCGCTGCTACCGGTTGACTGGCAGCGTGAGCGAACTTACGTCGACTTGAAGGGGCGCCCTGCCAGTGAATCCGGTGGCATCTCAACGTCGCTCATGATTCGCCACCTCGCCGAAAAGCAGCAGATCGAGGAGTCGGATAGCCGTGTTCTGTTCGAGAATACCCAGCCTGTGCCAGATATGTTCCGGCAATTGCTTACCGACACGCTCGATCACGTCGCGAAGCTCACGGAGCCGCTGCGCGCGACGCTGAAGTTGCAGTGTGAGACCGGTCGGCTACTGCCCTGGTATCGGGCCAATGACCTTGTGCCGTTCACGGAAGCGTATGTGCGGCTGATGGGCAACCCGTTCTGGCTGGACATCGAGCGCGACCCGTTCATCGAACGTTATCGAAAGAGCTTCAATCCTGATGTGCTGATCGACCTGCAGCGATATCAGGCAGAAAGACCCGGGAATGGTCCGATCGCGCTGGATATGGCGGTATATCAGTTCGGGAAACGCCTGCTCGACAGGATGCGTGACGGGCAAATCGCATTGCGCTTCCGACGTGCTGATGGCAAGGTCATCGGAGTCCGGGAGCGCATGGGCTGGCACAACACCTACCTTCGCATCGACGAGCTGGAGGAACATATCCGCTCCACGACACCGACGAAGGTCTCTGATACATCCCCGTTGCCGCTGGCGGTCGGTACCGTGCAACCTTGGGAATTCCTGTTCGTTCAGCCGAAGCGCTCGCTTGCTGAAGAACGGAACGACGGGCTCTGCGACGTTACGCGGTTCATGGCGGTGAGCCGCCCGGATCCACGCTTTATTGGCATCGGGCTTGGTTACGACAAGGCAGTGCCGTCGTTGTTCGAGAAGTATGGAGAGACCGGAGAAGACAGGGCTTTGAAATTGGAGCCACACATGCTGCGTCACCTGCAAAACACCGAACTGTTCCGCCTGGGTGTGGCCGATACGATCATCTCGAAGCGCTTCAACCGGCGCAGCGTCGCACAGAGCTACGAGTACGACCATCGCAGTCTTGCAGAAGACCTCGACCAGATCGAAATCCCGCAGGACATCGAGGTCATGCTCGGCGAGAAGGCCAGCACGGTAGCCCGGCTCATCAAGGGCGGCAAGGCCAACGGCCCGATCGTTGATGCGTTCCGGCGCATTCAGGAAACAGAGGGCGACGCTGCCGCATACGAGTACCTGCGCGCCGAAGCGGACGGCTTCCATGCCACGCCGTACGGGCACTGCCTGAATTCGTTCACGGTTGACCCCTGCCCCAAACACCTCGAATGCTTCGCGGATTGCCGCCACCTCTCGGCGACCGATCTGCCGGAGAACCGGCAGAACCTGATCCATCTCGAGGGCAAGTTCAAGCTCGCGCTGGAAACGATCAAGGCCAGGCCATCGACCAGCATTGGCTGGAGGAACCAGCTCGATCACGCGGAGAAGCGGCTGGCCGGCGTACAGAGGCTCCTTGCAACACCATCGGGCAAACGTCCCTTCCCTGACGGCGTTGACCTGTCACTGCCGCGGCAACGTGGAGTACTTGATGACTGAACCGAACGGGTCCGGCAACGACGCGATGCGCGAGATTCTCGAAGCGTTGCTCGCCGATGATGAAGACATTACAGCTCGCGCTGTCGCGCGGCTGCACCCGTCCATCAACGCAGCATCGTCAATTACGCGCAGCGAAGCGCGGAGCACGTTGCTCGCTGAATATCAGCAGCGGCAGGCCGCATACCGCCGCTGGCGCGGCCGCGTTGGCAAACGGTCTGGCGCCGACACCGCAGCGTCGCTCACCGACAGGGACATCAGGATTGCAGAACTCGAAACCACCGTGCAACTGCTGACGGCTTCCCACCTTGCAATGTTGCGCGCGGTCGGCGAACTGGGCGGCTTCAGCAAATGGGCCAGATTCTATGCACAGTATCGCGACGCGCGCGACAGACTTGCGAAACTTGGCGCGATACCGGAGGCGGCAATATCTCCAATGCCGGAAGAGAGCCCGAAGCGCCGTGGAGATAGAAGGCGGCGTTGACTGTCTGCGTGACGTGATAGTGTTTGCATGATCGCCACAGCCACGAAATGGCTGCGGTTCGGCGGCGGAAGCCGCCTCTCTCCCGAAAGGAGCACGAAATGTCTTACCCACCCTGCTTCCAGACATTGCACGATGAGCCCGGCCCCGTCGGATACCTCGGGCGAGGTACGCATTATTCTGTTTTACGCGTACCGACGTGGCACGACGAACTGATGAACCAGATTCAGTACGGCAGGTTCCTCGACTTCGCAATTATCTGGGACGAAGATCACGACGACCGGGTACTCGATGCGATCCTGATCATGTACCTCACTGGCCTGCTTGCACCGGTGCGATTCATCGGCGAACGCAAAGGCGTGCTCTCAGTGCTGCTTGCACCCGCAACCGTCAAGACTTGGGACGAAGACACGTTCCAGCGATATCGCGAGGACGTCGGCGACGTATGCGCCCATCTTGATGATCCGTGGACAGCGGAAATCAACAGCATGGATAGCACACAGCATTCGATCATCCAGGCGCCTGCTGAAAACGTCGCGACCTATCTGAAGAACATCGACATGCTGTGGCAGCTCGGAACGCGGTCTACCCTTCCTGCCTAGGCAGCACGGATTCGCAACAACATCCGATCATGCGATGCCACGACCAGGCCGCCGTTGTTGCGCAGTCGCACGTCCAACCGCGCAACAGACGGTGCACTTCGATGACGCAACAGCCCTTCAGCGAATATCGGTGCCTGTGGATAACTTCCCCGCTATAAATAAAGGAAGAGTTGAAGAACAAACCTTCGCAACACGATGCCCGAGGTGCCAAGAATCAACGGAATGGATGTTAGTCCAAATTTCAGATGTCGCGTTTCCGCTAAATTGAAATGTCCGGTTTCCTGCTTCGGGCTGCCTGCTGTAGTTCTGGGAACTAAATAAGGGAAAATTTTGGAACTAAATCAGGGAAAAGTATGCACCGCAGCCGTTTCCCAACTTTAGTTCCAAATGAACGGTGTTCGCGCGTCCAAACGCTCCCGTTCTCAGCGAGTTTTTCCCGAATTTAGTCCAATCCGTAGAGTTTTCCCATATTTACTTCGAAACTGCACCTGCAGACAACGCAAGCCGCTTTGCCGGTGCGCACGCTCTCGACTGTCGCAAATCTCTACACTTACAGCCATTTAACGCCTCAAGTGGTCGCGCTGCAAGGTCGATAGCAATGGCAGGTAGATCGACCGCAGTCCGGCGGAATAAGTCGAACGTGCTCGCCAGCCGTGTCCGAAGCCAACTGCTATTCTTCATAACGTTAGACGGGTCTCAGCACGCCTTACTCGCGTGGAAGCAGGACAGTTCGAAGACGGCTGCGCGAACTAGCGTTGGCTTAAGTAAATTTGTTCCCGTTTTTAAAAGTAATTTTGTTCCTGGCTCCCTGGACGGGATCAGCAGTCCGCAAGCTTAACTTCATTGCGCTTTCGCTCTGACGAAACGGAGACTGACGGGACGCACGTTCGCCTGCACGAGATCATAGTTAGATCCCTGTTGATGGTGTCATGCACGTACCAAGATCAGGTGTGGCTGCAACGCGATACGACATTGCGGACTGCTCGTCAGCCTCCGAGGCGATGCCGATGAGCGGACTTCGCAATTGGATACTAGTCTTGCCCGGGATCAGCTGCGGACGACCTGCCATACAAATGGTAGCGCGCTTCGCTATGACTATCCTGTGGCCTCGCTTCGGATGAGCAGGTTTTGATTCGACGACTTCAAATCATGCGGAGCTTCTCACTCAGGCTGCTATCGTCGGCGACTTGAATCTGACTGGAAGTGGCCGCCTGCATCGCGGCGGCTCGACAAGCGCGACGGGCTCATTTCCCTTCAAATGCCTTCCTTATCTGCTGCGCCCGCTTGGCGTCATCGGCGTGCAGATAGATGGACGTGGTTGAGACCGACGCGTGCCGCAGGTTGTCGCGGACGGTCGTAAGTTCAGCGCCGTTCGCAAGCGCGTGCGTCGCGTGCGTGTGCCGCATCCAGTGGGGACTCGCCCGACGAAGCTTCCCGGCAAGCGGTGGACGGTCGGCGGCGATAAGATCTGCCACCTGGCGGAAAAACCGCTTCAGCACGGCCCACAAGCGCATGCCACTGATTTCCCGCGCGTCATCGGCATCAAGACTTCCGACGAGAGGTGTGTCGGGCTTCCACCGCGTCGGCGAAACGGGGAGTTGCCTTCCCAGCAGATACCGCGTGAGTGCGTCCCACGCGAGCGGTGGCAATGCGACCTTCCCCGCCTTTTGCCCCTTGCCTGTCACCCGCAGCCAGTGCCCACCGCGCGCATCCCTGTCTATCTGGCCGAGTCTTGCCCCGACCAGTTCACTGGCCCGCAAGCCGGTTGCGAAACCGAAATCGAGCACAAAACGGAGCCTTTGGGCGGCGGGTGCGGACCAGCCACACGACCATTCGAGTCCGTCGGCGATCGCCCGAACCAGCAGCCATTCGCCTTCCGTGAATACGCGTGACGCATCGAGATCCCCTGTCTTGGCGCCACCCCTGACCTTCACGCCTGCGAACGGGTTGGCGAGCACGTAGCGCTGTTCGATCAGCCAGCGGAACAGCGCGCCGAGGATCGACAGCGCGTGCGCGGCTGAACGTGCCGACAGGTTGCCGGCAAACGGGCGCCAGTCCGGCGAGTTGCGCGGTCGCAACGGCCCGACCCAGCGCTCGCGCGGGCTCGGGCGCCGCAGGAAGGAGCGATACGCCACCGCATCTTCGGTGGTGAGCGACGAGAGCGCACGGCCGCGATCAATAATGGCCCACAGGATCAGCCGTTCGGCTTCCTTCCGGTACGTACGCTGCGTGGCCACCGATTCGTGCAGCGACAGCCACGCGTGCACCGCCTCGTAGTCGTTGCCCGCATCGAGCGTGCAGGTCGCGGGCGGCGCGCGGAAGGTCCCCGCCGAGCCGTCAACCTCGTGCGGCAGTCGCAGGCTCTCCCATGGCACGATGCCGCGCGGGGTGTCCGTTGCGATCAGTGCCCTCGCCCGCTCCGTCAGCGCCGGATGGGCACTGAAGAATGACTCGATGCGCCTCGCACTGGTGGCGCCAAGATCAGGAATGGCTTTCCACCACTGCCGTCGGCGCGGGACACGCACCGTCAGGTCCGCGAGCGTGACGATCCCGTGCGCGTGCAGCGCACGGACTGCCCGTGCAGGGAACCATTGTTCGACGGGATCCGCGATCTGCGGTTCGGGCGGGCGCGCATGCCGCAACTGGTCGATCGCGTGCGTGACCGCTTTTGCGTGACGGGTACGCTCGCCGGTCGGATGCGCCAGCAGCACCGCCAGATCGTCGCGATGCGCCCGCCGCGCAGCCGCCACGAGTGCACGCCGTATCTCGCCCAGTACGCCGCGCGCCGAACGCGGCTGCCCTGCCCGTCCTGATGTCCGTCCCGGCAGGTAGCGGGCGACCGCTTCGCGGGTCGACAGGCCGGCATACCAGGCGCGCAGCGCGGCCAGCGCGTCGGCGCGCGGAAAGTCGTCGGGTCCGTTTCGCTCGGCGGCAGTGAGGCGCGTTTTCATGAGCGTGAGTTTCGCACAGAAATACGGCTATCAGGATAAGAAGGGTTATCTTTATACAACGATTTTAGATCCGGGTTCAGCGACCGGACTGGCTGCACGGACGAGGAGCAATCGAACGGATCGGACCATTTTTCGGCCGAAAGCCGATGCTCACCGTTGAGCCCTCGTGCGGCCGGAGTGCACCGCTTTGCCGACATTGGCAGTGAGGTGCAGTCGAACGTCGGCTCCTGGGAGAGGCGAACGAGTCTTCCCGACCCGTTTCGGCCAGTCAATTGGCC
Organism: Paraburkholderia sp. 22098; assembly: GCF_052045935.1. Taxonomy (NCBI): domain Bacteria; kingdom Pseudomonadati; phylum Pseudomonadota; class Betaproteobacteria; order Burkholderiales; family Burkholderiaceae; genus Paraburkholderia; species Paraburkholderia sp. 22098. The sequence goes on from NZ_JBQEPV010000014.1 coordinate 178,547, forward strand.
CGGAAGCGGTCGTTGGTCGTAGCGATGCGAACGCAGATCAAATCCGCGATAGGGAGGGTTCGTCAAAGTCGATCCTGAAAACAGTCTCGTCTTGGTAGTGCTGCTGTAGGTCGATCAGGACCGCATTCGAGAGTACGGTCGCTAAGGCGATTTTCAGCGTTGGTGTAACGCCATCGAGGTGAAAGGAGAACTCCCATCCTGACGAGACATCGAGCCAGGACACGAATAGGTCCTCGCAACCGGTCTCCCAGAACTGAACGTTCTTCATCACACCATCGGATACCTCATCAACAATCGCAGCACGGGATACCGCAACCTGCCGGCCATCGTCGCTCCAGTGCGTTATCAACCCACTATCAGGGTTCGCGAGCAAAAGTCCAAGAGGCTGAAGCAAGTTTTCGACGAAGCGAAGATTTTCCGGAAATGTACCCTTCAACAATATGGTCAGTATTGGTTTCGCCATGGTGTTCGGTTGGCTGTTCGCCGATGTCGTAGTAGACGAGTCGTCGCCTGGCAATGTCCCATCAAGGTCGATTGTCGATGATTTCAGTGTGGGCGTCGAACGGCCGCTGTTGGCCGATTCTGTTGAAAAAGTCGTGTTGTGGTTGGGGGCGCAGAAGTTGGCGACACGTTTCCGAGTTGTGGCGCTTAGCGAAGTGGCGAACTTGAATCAGGCAGCGATCCCCCGTTGCT
>NZ_JBQEPV010000015.1:0-170526 GCF_052045935.1 Paraburkholderia sp. 22098
TTATCGGCTGTTAGTTTTTAAAGATCGATCCGCCCACTCCGCGCTGCCTTCCTACCACCACCCGGCACCGCTTCGTTCTGCGTCGCTGCATCTGCAGCAGAGAAACGAGATTATGAAGAACTCCGGCTGCGCCGTCAACAGGTTTCTGCTACTGCCTGAACCTGCTGCCACCGCTCGAAGCCTTGCCACTACTGGCTTTCCCGCTTCCCGTGCCCCAGTGTCCGGAGCACGAAAGAGCGAGATTCTAGCGAGCCGGCCAGCGCCTTGCAAGCGTTATTTCGACACACGGAAATTGCGCAAGAAGCAGCGCCAGGACAACGACATAGACAAGCCAGAACTACACCATCGCGCTCTTACGCATCACACGCTCCACCACATCGAGGTAGTGATCTAGACCCGGCGTTACGCGGTGTTCTTCTTTCGCGCGGTCATCCCACTTGCGCAGCCGGAGCGCGTCCTGCGCGTACGGCTTCTGCAGAAATCTCTCCGCTTCCTCGCTGCTGAAGATGCCGCCTTGCAGACCCAGGCTCCGCACCGAATCGGCGGAAAGCTGATCGAAATAGCCTTGATCGATCGCGCAGAGGCAGCGCTTTGCGTCGACGTGCAAACGAATCGGCTCCAATACCGCATCGGGCAACACCGGCCGCAAGAACGGCAGCGCAAAGTACTGGTGCAGATCGTCGATGCCCCGCTCCGTCGGCGTCGCGCCCTGAAGATTCAGCAGATGCCCGAGATCGTGCAAAAACGAAGCGGCGACGAGTTCGTCGCCGGCGCCCGCTTCTTCGGCCAGCGCGCCGCTCTGCAATGCGTGCTGAAGCTGCGTCACCGGTTCGCCGCTATAAGCGATGTCACCGTATTGCTCGAACAGCGAACGGATGTCCGTCACACTCAATGCCACGCTATTACTCCCACGGTAACGAAAAAGTCTTGAGGTTAGTGAAGCTTTTCATCGCTTCCTGAACGCCTTCCTTGTAGCCGAGCCCCGAGTCTTTGATGCCGCCAAACGGCGTCAACTCTGTCCGATAGCCAGGCACTTCCCACACGTTGACCGTCCCCACTCGCAGTTCGTTGATGAACCGCGTGATCGCGTCCTGCCGGTTCGTGCATACACCTGAAGACAACCCGAAGCATGTGCCGTTGCTGATACGTATCGCGTCGTCGAGCGTGTCGAAGCTGATGATCGGCGACACTGGCCCAAAGGTTTCCTCTCGCACGAGGGTCATGTCCGGCTCCACGCCGTCGAGCACCGTAGGCGAATACAGCGCGCCATTGCGTCGATTGCCGATACGTAAGCGCGCGCCGCCGGCAATCGCCTCATTCACCCGCGCCTCGAATAGCTGCGCCGCGGCGACGTCGATGACCGTGCCCATCTGATTGGCCGCATCGAATGGATCGCCGAAAGTCCAGGCCCGCGTCTTCTCGACGACCAGGTCGGCGAAATCGGCGGCGACGCGCTTTTGCACGAGCATCCGCTTGACCGCCGTGCAGCGCTGCCCGGAGTTCTTGTACGAGCCATGCACCGCGAGCGTCGCCGCGCGCTCGAGATCGGCGTCCTCGAGCACGATCAGCGGATCGTTGCCGCCTAGCTCGAGCACGACGCGGCGGTACGCCGCCTTTGCCGCGATGTACTTGCCAATCGCCACGCCGCCCGTGAACGAGACGAGTTCAGCCAACGGATGCGTGATAAGTTCATCGGCGATTTCGCGCGGGTCGCCGGTCAGCACTTGCAGCATGGGCGCCGGCAAGCCGGCTTCGTACAGAATGTCGGCGAGATAAAGCGCCGACAGCGGCACTTTCTCGGACGGCTTCAGCACCACGCGATTGTTCGTCGCGATTGCCGGCGCAACCTTATGCGCAACCTGGTTCATCGGATGGTTGAACGGGGTAATCGCGACGATCACGCCCGCAAGTGGCTCGCGCTGCGAAAACACGCGTCGCCGCTTGCCATGCGGCGTCAGATCGCACGAGAAACTTTGCCCGTCGTCGCGCAATGCTTCGATTGCCGCAAACCTGAACACGTCTGCCACACGACCGATTTCATACCGCGAGTCCTGCTTCGACAAACCCGATTCGAGCGAGATCAGATCCGACGCCTCTTCGGTCCTGTCACGCAGCAACGCGGCCGCGCGTTCGAGAATCTGCGAGCGCTCATAACGCGTGAGCTTTGCCTGATAAGCAGCGGCGTATTCGAATGCGGCGCGCACATCATCGACGCTCGCAAGCGCGACCGAGCCCACGCGCGTACCCGTATACGGATCGACTACATCGAGCGAGCGTGGACGCGCCGCGCGTTCGCCTTCGAGCCGCAGCGCCTCCGCGCGGAACGCCGGATGGTCCCGCAGCGTCGCGTTCATGATGCCGACACGCGGTTCAACGCGACGTCGAAGATATCGAAATTGCGCAGCCTCTTTCCGCTCCCCGCGCCCGGCAATCCGTCGACACGCCGGTTGAAAAGGAGCGGCACTTCCTGCTCGGACAAGCCGCCGTGCGAGCGCAACGGCACCGTAAGCCCCGACAAATCGTGCTCGTCGCGGCGAGTACCGAGCACCACATGCTTCGTACCGGTCACGACGATATCGCCGACGCGGTCGTTCGGCAGCTCGAAGCGCTCGCACGCCGTGTGGTTATCGAGTGCAATTTCGACGCCTTGCAGCCCGCGAATCCGCTCGATCACCTGCGCGACATCGACATCGCGCGGCAAATAAACTGTCGCAAACGAACCGAGCGCGCCGTGATGCACCACATACGGATCCGTGATCGGCAAGATCACGCGCGCCTTACGCGCGCCGAGCCATTCGTCGAGCAGGTCTTGCAGATAGATCACGTTGGGCTCGCCGCTTTGCGGATCGTGCTTCGCGTTCATGCCGTGATCGGCGGTGAGCCCGATCACCCAGCCGAGCGCGTCGAGCTTCGCCAGATAGCCGTCCATCATCGCGTAGAACGCGTTCGCGCCTTCGGTGCCCGGCGCCCATTTGTGCTGTATGTAGTCGGTCGTGGACAGATACATCAGGTCGAGCTCGCGAGTTTGCGCGAGCCGCACGCCAGCAGCGAACACGAATTCCGAAAGCGCCGCGCTGTACACGTCGGGAAGCGGCAAGCCGACCAGTTCCAGTACTTCGTCGATGCCGTTTTCCTCGCGCGTCACCGTGTCCGCTTTTTCCGCGGAAAAGCAGATGCCGTTCAGCTGCCAGCCCAACAACCGGCGCAACTTGTCTTTAGCGGTGACGACCGCGACGCGCGCGCCCGCTTCGGCTGCCGCGGCCAGCAACGTGCCGGCACGCAGATAGGCTGGATCGTTCATCATCACTTCCGCACCCGCGCCGCCATTCGCATTCGGGTCCCAGAAGTAATTCCCGCAGATGCCGTGCACCGACGGCGGCACGCCGCAGACGATCGACAGATTGTTGGGGTTGGTGAACGAGGGAATTACGCAATCGCCCTTGAAGGCCGCGCCGCCCTTGAGCATCTTGCCGATGAACGGCGCAACGCCCGCCGCGACCGCAGCTTCCAGATAATCGAACTCGCAGCCGTCGACGCAGATCACAACCGTCGGCTCGTCAGGCAGCCGGTAGCCGCGACCGTTGACCTCGATCGTGCGTTGCTTCGCGTTTTCGTTTGCGCTTGCCATTGTTCCCGTCCCTGCGTGCTACGCACGCGTCCTCAAGCCAATGCGTTACGACAACGCGATCGCTTCAGTCGTGCTGCAATCGCCCTGCAGTCGTCCGTCAGTCGCCCGCAGCAGACGCACCGCGCGCCGTTCCCAACTGCCCACCCGCCACGCCGCCTCCCTCGCACGCCGCATGCGCGCGCTGCAAGCCGCCGTTCACGTGCGCGTGCATCAGCGCCGCGGCATGCGCGGCATCCCGCGACGCGAGCGCAGTCAGAATCGCGCGATGTTCCGCTAGCGAGCGCTCCATCGCATCGGCATGCACCACCAGTGCCGCGCGCCGGAAAAGACTCAACTCGCTCACCAGCCTTCGATACGTCTCGTACAACTTCACATTGCGCGCCGCCGCCACGATCGCGTCATGAAACGCGACGTTGGCCCGCGCGTACGCATCGTGATCTTGCGCATCGAGCGCCGCGCGCATGGCATCGAGCCAATCGCGCAGCACCGCCAGCTGACTCGCGTCGATGTTCGCGGCCAACATCCGGCACGCCGCCTCTTCGAGCACCGCGCGCACCGCGTAAATCTCGTCGGCTTCGGCGAGCGACACCGTCCGCACGAACACGCCGCGATTCTTCTCGGTGCGCACGAGCCCGGCCTGCTCGAGCGCCCGGAACGCCTCGCGAACCGGCCCGCGCGACACCTGCAGGCGCGCCGCCCAGTCTGCTTCGTTGAGTTTGGCGCCCGGCGCCAGTTCGCCTTCGACGATGTGCCTTTCGATCTCGTCGCGAACCAGTGTCGTCAGCGAATGCCTGCGCACAACCTCAATCGGATCGACAGAAGCAGTTTGCATATATTCGGTCATTTTGACAAATTTCGCCACATCGAAAGTATGTGGAATGTCTGCGCGCCGCACGACGCGCCACCAGGGAAACGAGGAAAACGCAGGTTCAGTCGATCCGACGGCGCGGCACACGGGCCGCGATCAGCAGCAGCGCGGCGAGCGAGACGAGCAGCAGAATCAGCGACAGCGCGGAAGCAGGCAGGTAGTAGCCGCGCTCCACCTGACCGACCACGACGATCGGCACCGTCGCAAAGCCGGGCGGATAAACAGTGAGGGTCGCGCCCAGTTCGCCGAGCGACAGCGCGAACCCGAGTGCGAGACTCGCGCGGATTGCCGGCACGAGTTGCGGCAGCACGACGCGGCGCAGCACCATCGACGGAGGCGCGCCGAGGCTCGCGGCGGCTTCGCGCAAAATCGTCAGTTCAGGGCGCAACGCCGCCGCCGCGCACCGGTAGCAGAACGGCAGCACGAGCGCGAGTTGAACAAAGACGACGATCGCCGCGGAACTCGACAGGTCAACCGGCCGCTTGTGATAGGCGATCAGTACCGCGAGACCGAGCACCACGCTCGGCACGCCGTTGGGCATCATGGCGATGGTGTCGACGAACGCGCCGAGTCCGCGCCGGTCTCGTCCTTCGAGCGCGAGCGCAAGCCACAACCCGAGAATCGTGCCGAGCACGGCGACACCCATGCCGATCTCGAGACTCGTTGTGAGCGCGTCGAAGTCGCTGGAACCGAGCCGCTCGAACCAGCGCGTGCTGAAGCCGGCCGGCAGAATCGTGCCGGACCAATGCGCCGCCACGCTCGACAAGCCGACCACGATCACGGGCAACACGAAAAGCCAGAAGCACAACAGCGCGGCAAAACCGAGAAACAGGCCGCCGAGCATCCGCACGAACAAACTCCGGCGCACCGGGCGCGCCTTCTTGTGCATGACCGGCAGCACGGTCGGGTCGAGTTCAACGGCCATGGCCCGCTCCTTTTACCTTGCGACGGTTGACCTGGCGATACAACGCGTACAGCGACAAGGACATAATCAGCATGACGACCGCACCCGCTGCCGCCGTCGGCAGATCGAGGTCGACAGTGGCCGAGCTGTAAATGGCGACCGGCAACGTGATCAGATGCGCGCTGCCGAGCACGAGCAGAATGCCGAACTCGTTGAGTGTCAGCAGAAAGCACAGGATCGTGCCTGCAGCGATACCCGGCCACGCAAGCGGCACGATTACCTTGAATGCGACCATCCAGCCGCTAGCGCCGAGACTTCTGGCGGCTTCGATCAGACGCATGTCGAGCGTGGCGAACGAAGCCAGAGTGGGCCTCACGACGAACGGCGCGTAGAACACGACCTCGGCGAGAATCACGCCGCCCACGCCGAACAGGAAATCGAGCGGCGGCGCCTCCAGATGAAAGAGCCGCTGCAAGCCGATGCTGACCGAGCCTTGCGAGCCGTACAGAAAAATCAGCGTGAAGGCGACCAGAAACGACGGGAACGCGACGAACAGTTCGAGAAACCGCGTAACCATCCGCGCGCCCGGAAATGGCTTGAAAAACAGCAACGACGCCAGTGCGACGCCGAGCAGCGATGCAAGTCCGGCGCTCGCGAACAGAATCCACAGCGTCGTGCCGATCACGCCGCGCGTCTCGGGATTGCCGAAGAACGCCGCATACGCCTGCAGACCGATGCCATGCGGCCCGCTCAAGCTCAGCAACACGAGGCGCACGAGCGGGTAGATGACGAGCGGCCCGAGCACGACCACCGCGATGAACAGAAGATGCCATTGCGCCATGCGCTCCCGGCGCTTTACCGCGGCCCGATGCAAAGCGGCGCTTGCGCTGCGGCGGGCGTCGGCTGCGGCTGCCGCCGAGGCGGGAAGCGGATTCGACGCCTCAGGGGTGGATAAGGACGACATCGTCAGCCTCGTAACGCAGGGAAACGCGCGCTCCTTTCTCCGGCATCATGCCGTGGCCGCGCTGCATGGTGACGAGGAGCGGTTCGTTCGGCATCGCGTCGAGGGCGACCGACACCGACAATACCGCGCCATACCATTCGACCGATGTTATTGCGCCGTGCAACTGCCCTTCTCCAAGCGGCACGATGCGCAGCGCTTCCGGCCGCAGACAGGCGACCCGCTCGCGTTCGTTGTAGCGCGCGTCGTCCATGCCGAAAGCGACTTGCGGCGGCAGCAGATTCGCCGTGCCGAGATAGCGCGCGACAAAGCCGTCGTTCGGCGCGTCGTACAACTGTTGCGGCGTGCCGAGCTGCGCGATACGGCCGTCGCGCATCAACAGCGTGCGATCCGACAGCACCAGCGCGTCATCCTGGTCGTGCGTCACGCAGACAATGGTCAGATTGGGCAGGCGCTCATGCAGCGCCTTCAGTTCGGAGCGCACCGACGCGCGCAGATTGGCATCGAGCGCGGAGAGCGGCTCGTCGAGCAACAGCACGTCCGGCTCGATCACGAGCGCACGTGCAAGAGCCACACGCTGCTGCATGCCGCCGGAAAGCTGCGCGGGCATCACGTGCCCGGCGTCGCCGAGTTGCACGAGCTTCAGCACCTCGGCCACGCGCCGTGCGATGTCCTTCGCCGATATGCGCCGTGCCCGCAAGCCGAACGCGACATTTTCGAATACCGACAGATGTGGAAACAGCGCGTAGCTCTGGAACAACAGGCCAAGGTTGCGCTTATGCGGCGGCACGTGCGTGAGATCGTGGCCCGCGACCGTGAGCGTGCCGGACAACCCGTCCGCCTCGATAAACCCGGCGATGAACCGCAGCAGCGTAGTCTTGCCGCAGCCGCTGCGGCCGAGCACGGTGAGCAGCTCGCCGCGCTGGATGGTCAACGACAGATCGTCGAGCACGGTGCGCGAGCCGAAGCGCACCGTCAGGTGATCGATCTGCACGCCGCCAGGCGCGTCCGAACGCGCGGCGCCGAGCGCGTCCAGCGAGGCGTCGAGCGCGCCTCGCCCAGCAAGACTGGCCGTATTCACCGGATTCATCCTCCAACAAGATTGATGCTCAGGCAGCGCGCCGGCGATCACACCGATCGCGAGAGCGCTGCGTGCTTCGACTGGGAAGCAAGACTGGAAAGCCTAAAAAGCGGCTTACTTCGGCTTGACGACTTCGATCTGCTTGCCCGACGAACCGATCACGTCGCTTTTCCAGCGCGCGGTCCAGTCGGCTTTCTTGGCCATCACGTGGTTCCAGTCCACCGGAATCAGCTTCACGCCCGCAATCGCCTGCTTGACGGTCTCGCCGTTTTTGCCGGCGAGCGGCACGTCGGTGCGGCCCGGAATGCCGAAGATGTCCGGCACCTTGGCCTGCACTTCCGTCGACATCAGATAGTCGATCAGCTTCTTGCCTTGCGCCTGGTTCGGACCGTTCTTGATGAGGCCGATTGCATACGGCAACTGGAACGTGGTCGGTTGCTCGCCCGGCGCGGCTGCGAGGAACACGGGCTTGAGCGACAGGCCGCCGTTGGCGGCGTCGTCCAGATCCATCTGCAGATCGCCGTTCGCGAACGCGATTTCGTTGCGCGACAGCAGAACGTCGAGGTAACCCGTGCCCTTGGTGTGGAACTTGGCACTTTGTTCCAGCTTCTTCAGATAATCGAATGCCTTGTCCTCACCCATCAGCGATGATGTCAGGATGATCACGGCCATGCCGTCGCCCGCCGTCGCCGGGTTCGAGTAAGCGACCTTGCCGCTGTAGTCCGGGTGCAGCAGATCGGCAAAAGTTTTCGGCTGGTTTTTCGTGACTTCCGGATTGATCGCGAACGAGAAATAGTTGTTCACGAAGGTCGCCCACGAGCCGTTCGGCGCCTTGGCGATCGCCGGCACGTTCTTGTAGTTCGCGCTCTGGTATGCCTGAAGCAGACCGCTCTGATCCGCCTGCTGGATGAACGGCGGCAGCGTGACGATCACGTCCGCCTTCGGCTGGTCCTTTTCAATTGTCGCGCGGTTCACGACTTCCCCGCTGCCCGCGGTGACGATGTTGACTTTCACGCCCTCCTTCTTTTCGAAGGCCGGCAGCACGTCTTTATAGAGATTTTCCAGGCCGTCGGCGGTGTACAGCACCACCGCGTCGGCAGCCTGCGCCTGCATGGCCACGCCGCTGAACATCGCGGCGGCGACCAGCGCCGGCAGAAGCTTACGTGCGAGGCCCGTGGTCTGAGGGGAGTTTGTCTTTGTCATGTCGCTTTCTCCGAAAGGCAAAAAAACCAGACGGTCGGGAAAACCCGATACCTGTTGTGATTGAATGGCGCGTGGTGCGCGCCGTATGCGTTTTATTTGCTGCTTGCGTGCGTGTTGCTGATGTGCCGCTTATGTGCTGCTGCTGTTCCGCTTATGTTCCGCTTACGTGCTGCTTGCGTGACTTGTTGCATGTTGCCGCAGCCGACTCCGATGCGATCAGCCGATTGCAGATTGCCGACAACTTCGCGGCGTCTTCCAAGCGAGACTTACAACCTGTCTACCACGTTCGCGCTGCCTGCCATGCCTGTATGGGCACGGCAAGGATCACAGGTTTCGGTGACAACGCCATGACTATTCTGTCGAATTCCAAAAATTGACACAATTCGCCAATAATAGCCAAGCCGAACGAGGTAGCGGGAAGTTGCGTGAAGAGATTGAGCAGAGCCGCTGCTGCATGGCCGCTGATCAGGAATCGGATCATGCGGCTGCGCTCTACCAGCAGCAGTCGGCGCGACGCGGGTCGCAGCTTGACGCCGTACCATGCGCACAGGCCGCGAACGTGGACTCAAGCAATCACGATTTCCGGGCCATGGGCCGTAATCGCCTTGCCGATGGCGCGCTCGGGCGCCAGTTCGGTCACGAGATAACGCGCCGACTCGATGCCGTTGATCCGCACCGGTGTGACGCGGCCGAACTTCGAATGGTCGGCCACGACGACCACCGTGTCGGCGGCGGCGATCATGCGGCTGCGCACTTCGGCGGCCATGCGGCTGTAGTCGGTGAGATAACCGTCCGGCGAAATGCCGCCTGCGCCGATGAATGCGAAGTCCGCGTGATATTGCGTGAGCTGGTGGACCGTGTCGAGCCCGAAGGTGGCGTCTTCGATATCGGACAGCTCGCCGCCCAACAGCGTGACGCGATTGTCGTTGCGCCGTCCAAGCAGCAGCGCGATGCGCCAGTCGTTGGTGTACACCGATAGACGGTGCCGGTCGAGTAAGGCTCGCGCGACCGCCTGCGTCGTGCTGCCGGAGTCGACGATCAGCGACGCGCCGTCGGGAACGAACTCGGCTGCACGCTCGCCGATCGCGCGCTTCGCGCCGGCGTTTGCCGCTTCACGCGTGTCGAGATCGGGCTCGCGCCGGTCACTCGAAAGCGCGCCACCGTGAGTGGTGACGAGCAGGCCGCGTCCGGCGAGCGCGTTGAGGTCACGGCGAATGGTCTCGCGCGACACGTTCAGTTCGCGCACCAGCTCGGCGACTGACAGCGCGCCCGTTTTGGCGACTTGCGCCAGGATGTATTGGTGACGTTGTTCTGCGAGCATTCAGCGTTGTTCCTTCATCTTCCCGCGAGAGGTTGTCGCGCGAGGCATTTCTTCGTCAAGCCTTTTGCCATAACGGCTTTATGTATCCGCAAGCGGCGTCTGTGCAACTCCACGTTGCCGGGCTCGCACATTGGCATAGATGTTTATCTGCGCTTTGGCTTGCCCGCGACGCTGGTAAAGACCCGGCTACACACAATGCATTCAAACGTGCCGCAATAGCTTTCGACGCCGGAATCATACACGGAGAGAAAATTGTGTGACGATTTCCTCACAGGCCGCATGGAACGCCTTCAACGCGACGCGAATGCCGCGTCTGGCACGCGCAATGCGCGCAGTTGACTCCGGGTGTCTCGATGCGGGCAAGCGCGTCCATCGGTACGAAGTTCGCGCGTCCATCGCAAAGACATGATGGTTCTCTTCTTTTCCGGAGGTTGAAATGGCAACAGAAACTTACGCAGGCCGCACTCAGGACGATCGCGCCGCGGCGCGCAAGGGTGAACGCGTCCCTGCCCAGGAACAGCCAGGCGGCGCAATGGCAGTAGAAGGTACGAAACCGGACGCGTCGCACAGCAGCGGAGAGTTGTCCGAGGAAGGTAAGCGCGCCTGGCAACAAGGCAACACTATCGGCGGAAAGCCCGGGGCTTGATTGAGGCTGAGTTAAGTCGCGACAAGCGTCCCGCCCAGGCGGGACGCGGCCGTTGCAGGCGGCAGGAACTGCTGGGACGATCAGCTCTCTGCCGCATGTCCACCGCACACCGGCTCAACGTTGCTCCGAACGCCTGGCGAGCAACTGGAGGTGGCGCGCTTCGGTTTCGTCATCGGCGGGAAACATGCATTCCAGGCGTATCTCCTGCGCGGCGACGTTCTGCGGCGCACCAACGGTCGTGACCATCGAGAAATATCGAAGCACCGCGTCCCCGCTGATGAAGCCAAGCGGAATGACAGGAATCGTGGGCCCGGCGGACGGCACATGATGCGTCTTCCAGTCGCGCGGCACATCTAGATAGGCGAGCAGTTCGTCGAGCAGACGCCTCGTGCCGGCATCGACGACGTGACCAATCGACTCCCGATACACCCGCTGCAGCAAGCTTCGCGAGACCGTGTCCCAATCGGCCACGAATGGACGCATGCCCTGCGGGTCGAAGATCAGATGCAGCATATTGCGCGGACCTTTGCGCGAGCCCATGTCGATGAAACAGTCGAAGAAGCGCGGCGCCGCGTCGTTGGTCATGAGAACGTTCCAGTGGCGGTCCATCACGATCGCCGGGAAAGGCTCATGCTGGCGAACGACGCGCTCCAACGCGGCGATCACACCGTTCATCTCCTGTGCGTTCCATGGCGTTTCCGAATACACCGGTGCATAGCCAGCCGCGAGCAACAGCGCGTTACGCTCGCGTAGCGGCACGTCGAGCGTCTGTGCAAGCGTCAGCAGCGTGTCCCGGCCCGGCACGCTGCGCCCGCTTTCGATAAAGCTGATCTGGCGCTGCGAAACGCCGGCTTCGAGCGACAGATCCAGTTGACTCACGCCACGCATATCGCGCCAATAGCGCAGCAAGTCGCCAAGCTCACTTTGGGGCGCTTTCGGATCGGGACTGCTCGCGTTCATCGGATTTCCCTGATCAAGATAAAGAACAAAATAATTCAGCGTGCGGGTGCAAGCCAGACGAATTCCTCGAACTGCGCTTCGAGCTGCGGCTGGGTGACGCTGCCCGTATAGTTTGTGATCGTCGATGCCGCAACCACCGCAATAACTTCGAGTATCTGCTCAGCACTGAACCCGGCTTCCAGGAAACTTGTCTGGTCCGATTCGCTCAGGTGGCCGCGCTTTTCTATCAGCGTGCGCGCCAATGCGGATAGCGCGGCCAGTTCGCCGTCATCAGGCAAGCCACCGCGGCGGATTGCGTCTACGTCGGCGGCATTCACCCCTTCTTTCAACGCCAGCGCCGTGTGAAATGCGACGGCCCAGACACTGGCATTCGTCACGGCGTTGGTCAGCAACAGCGTCTGAATTTGCGGCTCGGTGAAACTGCTCGCATGCACGCGCTCGAACAGGCCGATAAAACCGTTGATCAGTACCGGCGATCGCGCCATCCTGGCCGCGATGTTCGGTATCAGGCCGAACGCCTGTTGCAATTGCTGGAGCACGGGCATTGATTCTGCCGGAGCGGATTCGATCGTGTATGTGGGAAAGCGGGACATGGTATCTCCTTGGCCTTGAGCGCAACCGAAATGGAAGCGCGACAGACACAGACTAGATGCCGCCGCTCATGGCGCCAATTACATCGCATGTAATCGTTGCGCTACATCGCAGCTCGTTGCCACGCGGCGAACCGGAGGCCAGCACGTGAACTCGTAGCCCGCTTTTATCTATCCAGTTCAGCCATAGAAAGTACTCGCAAATAAGTTCCCTCCACTGGAATAAACCCGATCGCCCTCTCGTTCATTGAGCGTTGTGACCTTTGGACGGAACAAGGAGTGCGGCCATGAAGTCTCTACTCGCAGCGTTCACCGTCGTAGCCTGCAGCGCAGCTATCGCGACACTCGCGTCATGCGGCGGCAGTTCCAGTTCTCCCAGTTCTGGGCCGCCTGCACAGTCGTCGTTCACCGCAAAGGCGCTCGTCTCGGATGGCGCCGTGTCGGCGGCACACACCGACGTCAATCTGAAGAATGCCTGGGGCGTGGCCTTTAATCCGAAAGGCTTCGTCTGGGTCGCCGACAACGGAACCAACCGCGCGACACTCTATGACGGCAACGGCGTGCCGCAATCGCTCGTCGTCACGATCCCCGACGGCAAGAACGGGACAGCGTCGCCAACAGGCATCGTATTCAACGGCACGCAAAGCTTCAACGTGACGCAAAACGGCAAGTCTGGCGTCGCCGCATTTATCTTCGTGGGCGAAGGCGGCACCGTCACCGCATGGGCGCCTGCCGTTGGCCCGACCAATGCGTTCGTCATGTACGACGACGGCACCGGCGGCGCCGTGTACAAGGGCCTCGCGCTCGCGGCCAACAACGGCAACAACTTTCTCTACGCGGCCGATTTCCATAACAACAAGATCGACGTCTTCGACACCAATTTTGCCAAAGTCGCCATGCCCGGCGCCTTTACGGATCCAGCCATTCCTGCCGGCTTTGCGCCGTTCGGCATCCAGTTGATCGGATCGAACCTGTTCGTCACCTACGCGAAGCAGGATGCCGACAAACATGACGACGTCGCCGGAGCGGGACTCGGTATGGTGGACGTATTCGATACGGCAGGTAACCTCAAACAGCACTTTGCAACCGGCGGTGCACTGAATGCACCATGGGGTATTGCGCAAGCGCCAAGCAATTTCGGCTCATTGAGCGGCGCGATATTGATCGGCAATTTCGGCGACGGCACGATTAACGCATTCAACGCATCGAGCGGCCAGTCGATGGGTGCCGTCAAGAGTTCGAACGGCAGTGCGATCGTCGAGCCGGGCTTGTGGGGCATTGCATTCGGCAACGGGCTCAACAATCAGCCTGCTACTACGCTCTTCTTCGCGGCGGGGCCCAATGACGAAGCAAACGGCGTCTATGGAAGAATCGATCTGAATCCGGCATCGACCTCGAGTTCAGCCACGGGCACGAGCACAGGCACGAGTTCGAGCGGAGGGTCGAGCATCGGGATGTAGGTTCGAGGAGAAGGACGGCCGCTCATCCACAATGAGCGGTCGTATTGATTGAATAGCGTGAGGGCCGGAGTCTGTGACGCAACTTGCGAGACACCGCTGTTGCGTTCGAAACTGATCCGGCTCGCAGCAAGTGGAACCGGATCGTTGCCTCTTACGCAATGGCGATCTTCACTTGCCCCTCGCGGCACGTTCCTGTCCGGGTGTGGCGTCAAAGAGCTTCCGATAACACCGCCCCAGATGCGAGGCGCTTGCAAATCCGCACTGCATCGCAATGTCGAAAATGGAAAACGTCGATTCGTGCAGGAGCTTTTGCGCTGCCTTCAGGCGCACGCCCAGGTAGAACTGCGAGGGCCCCATGTCGAAGTGTTTGAGCCACATACGCTCGAACTGCCGAGGCGAAATGCCTACCAGCGAGGCGAGCGTCTGCACGGGAACGGGGCGCTCTATGTTCTGCTCCATTAGCGTAATTGCATTGACGATGCGCCGGTCCTCGATACCGTAACGCCACTGAATTGCCATCTTCTGGCTCTCCTGCGACGCGCGAATACGCGTATGCAGGAACTGGTCGGCGACATCGGCCGCAAGCCGATGGTTATGCGCGCGAGCGATCACATCCAGCATCAAGTCGATCGCGGCTGTGCCGCCGCCACAGGTGAGCCGGTCGCCGTCGATACAGTAGAGGTCGCGCGTGACGGCCAGCGAGGGAAACTCGTCGGCGAGCGCTTTCAGCGCTTCCCAATGAATCGTGCAACGCCGCTTGTCAAGAAGCCCGGCGCGCGCCAGGATCATCGTCCCGAGGCTCACACCGCCGAGCGGTTTGCCTGTCGCGGCATAGCGGCGCAAAAAGTCGAACACCCGCTCGTTGCGGTAGTTCTCCACATCGATACTCGCCACCACGAACAGTTGGTCTACGGCAATCGACGAGGTCATAGCCGATTCGGGCTGCAGCGAGAATCCTGAACTGGACGACACCGGCTCGCCGTCAGCGCTGATCAGATGCCAGCTGTACAGCGGCTTGCCGCTCACCCGGTTGGCCGCGCGCAGCGGCTCGCTCGCGGAACTGAGCGCCATCATCGAGAAGTTGGGTACCAGAAAAAAACCGATGCGTTGCGTGTCGGGCCGCCGCTCCTGGCTCAAATCCGCCGAGCTTTCCGTCGCCGCGCTTTCCGCGTTCGCGGCGACGAGTGCACCCTCTCCTGCCGCTGGCCATTGCACCTGGCGCGCGGCGGCAGATTGCGGCGTCTCGTCGTTGATTTTGCTGCGCATGTTCATGCTGGATCGGTCAAGGTGGCGAAACTGTCGCATATTGCGCCGCGCCGGTCCATTGCCTCTTTCGCTGCGATTTACCGGTCCGTTCGCAATTAATCGCCGGTGTAATTCGGCGTGCGCTTCTCGAAAGTGGCGGCGAGCGCCTCACGGTGATCTGCCGTGCGATGCACGATTCCCTGAAACGCCGCCGACAGTTCCAGCAGGCTCGGCAGGTCCATCCGCTGTCCTTCGCGAATGAGGCGCTTGCTCATGCGCAGCACGTTCGGAGGATTACTCGCGATGCGCGCCGCAAGTTCCCTGGCCGTCGACAGCAACTCCGCGTCGGGCACGACCCGCGATACCAAACCCCAATCCAGCGCGCATTGCGCGTCGATGGGCGTGCCTGTAAAAATCATTTCGGCTGCACGCGAGAGGCCGACCGCACGCGGCAGCAACCACGCGCCGCCGTCGCCGGGAATGATGCCGATCTTCGCAAAGCTTTCCGCGAAAAGCGCGCTGTGCGCTGCGATACGGATATCGCACATCAGCGCAAGGTCGCAACCCGCACCATGCGCAGGTCCGTTGACTGCGGCGATGCAGGGCAGGTCGAGTTCATGAAACGCGCGCGGAATGCGTTGAATGCCACGCCGGTAGTTCTCGCGTATCTGCGCGGAGTTGCCGCCGAACGTTCCCACCTCGTCGCGCATGTGCTTGATGTTACCGCCTGAGGAGAACGCGGGACCCGCGCCCGTGAGCACGATTGCGCGCACGTTCAGATCGGCTTGCGCGCGCTCGAGGCTCTCGACGAGCGCATCGACCACTTCCATTTCGGTCAGTGCGTTGCGCGTTTCAGGACGGTTCAGCGTAATGGTGGCGACGCCGCCGTCCAGTTCGTAAAGTACCGGTTCGTTCATGATTACGTTCCCGTTTGCAAAAGATTCTCGTGCACCGAGGCGGCCAGTTCGCGCCGCAGAACCTTGCCGCTCGGATTCAGCGGCAAGCGCTCGACAAACAGCACTTTCTTTGGCCGCTTGTACGGCGCGAGGTCGTCACTGGCCTTGCAGAATGCGATGATCGCGTCCTCCGTCAACTGCGCGTCGCTGCGCACGACGAAAGCCGTTACCGCCTGGCCCCACTTCGCGTCCGGCACGCCGATTACCGCGGCCTCCTGAACGCCAGGGCAGTGGTACAACACCTCCTCGACTTCACGCGGATAAATGTTCTCGCCGCCCGAGACGATCATGTCGTCGGCGCGACCGTGGAAGTGGAAATAGCCGCCCTCGTCGACGCTGAACAGATCGCCGGTGTACAGCCAGCCGTCGCGGAACTTCCTGGCTGTTTCGACCGGATTGTTCCAGTACGCACGCGCGAGTTGCGGGCCGCGCACAATCAGCTGACCCACCTCGCCCGGCACGACGCCTTCTGTGGAAGGCACGGCGCGCGCCGGGTCGTTCGTCACGACACGGCAGGTGCTGATCAAAGTCGGCTTGCCGCAGGAGCCGAGGCGCGCGAGTGCGTCGCGCGGATGCAGCAGCAGCGTGAGGCTCGCCTCCGTCATGCCGTAGCCGTTGTACACGTTCGGACAGAACTCATCGATCACGCGTTGCATCGCTGCGGCCGGAATGGCCGCGCCGCCCGTGGTGATCATCCGCAGGCTGCTGTGATCGCTCTGCGTGAATGCGGGATGAAACAACATGTCCTGAATCTGTGTCGGCACGGCAAACAGTGTCGTGATGCCGTGTTGCGCGATGGCGGCGAGCGTGCGCGCCGGATCGTAGCGCGGCAGCACGATGTTGGCCGCGCCGACCATCAGGTGCGGCATGAAATACGCCTGCATGCCGCCAACGTGGTAAAGCGGCGCGATGTGGAGCGCCGAGTCGGTGCTCGTGAGGCTGTACTCCATGACGCAGTTCGTCGCGATCGCGACGTCGTTGGCATGGGTGTGTATCGCGCCTTTGGGACGCCCCGTCGTGCCGGACGTGTAGACGAGCGCGGAAATATCGTCGGGCATCAGCGTGGGCAGCGGCGCATCGCGATGGCGCGTACTGTCTATCAGCGCATCGAAGTCGCGGTGATACGCCGGCGCATCGTTGCGATCGGGCTCATCCGTATGGTTCCCGTGCCCTGCCACGCGCACGTAGATGCGAAGATCGGGCAGGCCCTGCTCGATCTTCGCGACGACCGGCTGCATCGAATGGTCGTAGATCAGTGCACGCGCACCGGCATCGCGGATGATGAATATCGCTTCATTCGCGGATAGCCGGTAGTTCATCGGCACCGCAATCGCGCCCAGCAACTGGCAGGCAAGATAAGCGGTGGCCGTTGCGTCTGAAGTCTTCTGGAAGATTGCGACGCGGTCCGTTTGCCGCACGCCCAGGTCGAACAGCGCCTGCGCGAGTCCGCGCACGTGCTCATCCCACTGTGCGTAGGTAAAACGCGCGTTACCGCAGACCAGCGCGAGACGGTCGGGGTACTTCGCGACCGTATTTTCGAACAGCGAGGTAATGGTCAGCATGATGGAAATGGAATGCGCTCAGAGGTTGATCTTCAGATCCGGGAGATCGCGCGAGGCGATCAGGTATTTCGCCATTTCCGACGTCCCGCCGACAATCGTCAGCGCGCGCGCGTCGCGATACAGCTGTTCAGCCCGGCCATATTCCTTGGTGAGGCCATCGCCACCCAATATCTGCACCGTTTCGTTCACACAGAAATTCGCCGTCTCGGTCGCGACGAGCTTGGCCATTGCCGCTTCCTTCATCAGGGCCTTGCCGTCGGCGCCGGCGTCGTACATCTTGGTGGCGCGATAGGTAATCAGCTCGGCGGCGTCGATGCGCCAGCTCATCTGCGCAATCTTGTCCCAGATCAGTTGCTTGCAGCCGAGGAATTGCCCGAACGTCCTGCGTCTTTGCGCATGCTCACGCGCGATTTCGAACGCACTACGCGCGACGCCGAGACTCGAGCCGCCCAGAATCGCGCGCTCGAAGTTGAACATGCCGCGCATGATGGCGGAGCCCTCGCCCGCGCCGCCCAGCAGGTGGTCGACTGGCACGCGGCAATTGTCGAATTCGACCTCGCCGACGATGCAGCCGTGCCGGCCCATGAACGTGTAATTGCGAGGAAAGCTAATGCCACGGGCGTCCTTCGGCACCGCCACCGCGGTAATGGCAGGCTTCGCGTCATCGCGCGACGTGATGCCGTAGGCAATATAGACGTCCGCTACCGAAGCGTTCGAGATATAGCGCTTGAAGCCGTTGACGACCCATTCGTCGGTACGTGCGTCGTATTCGACGCGTGTTTGCATGTCCGCCGAATCGCTCCCCGTGCCCGGCTCGGTCACACAGATCGCGCCGACCGCGCGGCCATCCAGAATCGGTTCGAGATACGCATCGCGCAGCGCCTCGCTCGCGTGACGATGCAACGGATATGCGCAACTCAGCGCCGTGGCAATGGTCGTTTCGAATGCATAGTTGATGGCGGACGCTTCCTCCGACAAGATCGTCGCGTGCGTGAGTCCGGGCTTTTTCAGCGAGCCGCGATAAAGGTCCGCGAACATGAGCCTCAGATAACCGGCTTCGGCCAGCGCGCGCACCACGTGCTTGACGGCTTCCCAGTCGCGCCGGTCTTCGATATCGGCCGCGCGCGGCGCAAGTTCGCGCTGCAGAAAGGCCCGCACTTCCGCGCGGAACGCACGGTCTTCGTCGGTAAGGAGAAAATCTTGCATGGCAGGCGACGCTTCAGGTGTTGACAGGTGAATGAGCCGCACGGATGCCGCGGCCCGCATAGACGCGGGAGTCCCGCACGGTCGGCAGCAGGAAGCGCGCTTCGCGCAGTGCCGCGTAGTCGAGTTCGCCGACAACCAGTTCTTCGTCGGTAGTCGAGCCCATTGCAACCGTGTTGCCGAACGGATCGAGAATGCGCGAACCGCCCCAGAAGCGCAGCATGCCTTCGGTGCCGATCCGGTTCGCCATCACCACGGCGACCCCGTAGGTCACCGCGTAGAAGCGCAGATTCAGTTCCCACGCAGAAGGGTTGTCGAAACCGCCGCCTACCGCTTCGCGCGCCGAACTGATCGGAGCGGCGAGCAGCGTGACGCCGTCGCACATCAGGTCGTGCACGAGAGCCGGATTCCACAGGTCGTTGCAGATCGGCGTGCCGACGCGCCAGTCGCGGTCGATGCCGAACGCGCCGAGTTCCGCTCCCGGCGCGTAATACAGGCCATCGCGCAGCTTGCCGTAGGTCGCCAGTTGAATCTTGCGATGCACGTGCACGATCCTTCCGTGCGTCACGGTCGCCTGGCTGTTATAGAACTGGCCACCAGGCGCTTCTTCGATGAAACCGAACGACGTATGGAGCCCGACGCTTGCTTCGGCAAGTGCGGCAATGGCCGGGTGATCGACATGCATTGATAGCTGCAGCGCGTCTTTGCCCGCGCTATGTCCGCACAGCGACAATTCGGGGAACAGCAGCATCGAGACGCCGTGCTTGCGCGCTTCACCGATCATGCTCAGGTGCTTGCCGAGGTTCGCGTCCAGATCGCCGTACGAGCTGTCGATTTGCGCGGCGGCAACTTTCAGCGCGCCGTCTCGCGGCGCGTCGAGGGAAGACGAAGGCATGTTCTTGTCTCTCAGGTTGGGTCGGATCGCGAGCGTTACAGCAGACCCGCTTGCTTCAGGAAGTCATGCGAAACTTCGCTGAACGATTTCTTTTGCACGTCGACGGAGGCGTTCAATCGAGCCATCGTCGGTGCGTCGAGCTTTGCCGAGAGCGAGTTCAGGATCGGGCCGAGCTTCGGGTTAGCGTCGAGCGTCGCCTTGCGGATCACGGGTGTCAGCGCATACGAAGGAAAGAAGCCCTTGTCGTCCTTGAGAATGACGAAGTTGAATGCCGGCACGCGGCCATCGGTGGCGAAAACGAGCGCGATGTCCACCTGACGGTCCTTCAACGCCTGATACGTGAGACCCGAGTCCATCCGCTTAACCTCGTCCTGCGAAAATTCGAAGCCATACAGTTTTTGCAGCGGACGCAGCCCGTCGGGGCGAGCATAGAACTCCGAGTTGGACGCAAAGCTCAGCGTCTTGCCTGACTTGATGGCCTTTGCAAGATCGCTAAGGGTTACGATGCCGAGCTTCTTTGCTTCGTCCTGATTCATCGCGAACGAATACGTATTGTTCGCACGAGAAGGATCGAGCCACACCAACCCTTTCCCAGCGTCCAGTTCCTTCACCTTCTTGTATGTGTCGTCCGGCGAAAGGCGATCATTGATCTTGTTGTACGTGATCAGCGACGTTCCGGTGTATTCCCAATACACGTCGACCTGTCCGTTCTCTTGCGCCGCGCGCAACACCGCGCTGCCCAAGCCGTCTTTTTTCGTAACGGTGAAACCCTTGGCCTGCAATAGTTCGGTCGTCATCTCGGCAAGCAGTTGCTGCTCCGTGAAGTTCTTGCCGCCGACCACGACATTCGCCGCCGCACAAGTAATGGTCCACGACGACGCAAGGGAAATGGCGACGAGCGCGCAGGCCCGCTTGAAGAAGGCAATGTTCATGATGTCCTCGAAGAAACGCGTATGCGTGTGATTGAACTAGCGTTGGGGAGTGACGCCGCGCGACACGAGATGCACCTGCATCTGGCCGATCAGCACGTCGGTGAGAACCGCCAGCACCGCGGTGGGAATCGCGCCTGCCAGCAGCATCGAAAAGTCGTTCATGTCGATGCCGGTAAAGATCAGTTCACCGAGTCCGCCGCCGCCGACCAGAAACGCAAGCGGCGCCGTTCCGACGGTGATAGCGAGCGCGGTGCGGATGCCCGCAAAGATCACATAAAGCGCGTTGGGTAATTCGACGCGAAATAAGACCTGCCTCGGTGTCATGCCCATGCCGGTGGCCGCTTCGATCAGCGCACGCGGCACGGCGCGCAGGCCTTCGAGCGTGTTGAGCACAATGGGCAGCAAGGTAGCCACCCACAACGCGAAAATCGACGGCCAGCGGCCAATGCCAAGTACGCTCATGGCGAGCGCGAGCAGCGCGAGTTTCGGCACGGCCTGCCCCATGTTGAGCGTCTGCAGGAGCGCTTGACCTGCGCGCGCGTGCTTGCCCGACTCGCGGCTCAGATAGATGCCGAGCGGCACCGCAACGACGATTGCAAGCCCGCCGGCTATGGCGACCATCGTCATCTGCGTGATGGACTGGTAGACGATATCGGTGCGATATTGCGCAATGGATAGAAGCCAGTTGTCCGCACGCGCTTGCAGCGGCGCAGCGCAAGCGAACAGGAGAGCGCAGCGTGAGAGCAGTGTATTCATGCGCGGGCCTCCGCTGGCAGACGCAACATGTCGACAATGTGCGCCTGATTCACGTAGCCGACGAAGCGGCCCTCGTCGTCGACAGTAGCAAGCCAGGATTGCCCAAGTGAGAACATCGACGAAATCACGCTGCGCAGGTCATCGCTATGACGCGCCACGCCTTGCACCGGTTTCGCGTGGGCTGCCATCAGCGTGCCCTCGATTGCGCTGAGCTCGGCAGCGCTCAGATAGCCTTGCGGCTTGCCCGCCGCATCGAGCAACACGATCTGTTCGACGCCGTGCCGTTCGAGCAACGCCCGTGCGCGCTCGCTGCTGTCGCCCACGCGTGCGGCGCAATCGCAGGCCGACAAAGCGTCGCTGGCACGCACGAGGCGCAGCCGCTTCAACGCTCGGTCCGCGCCGACGAAGCCGGCAATGAACGGGCTCGCGGGTCGCGCGAGGATCGTGTCCGGTGTGTCGAACTGCTCGAGCCGGCCTCCGCGAAAGATCGCGATGCGGTCAGCCATTTTCACGGCTTCGTCGATGTCATGGCTGACGAACATAATGGTCTTCTTGACCTGCTGCTGAATGCGCAGGAACTCGTCCTGGATCAACTCGCGATTGATCGGGTCGATTGCGCCGAACGGTTCGTCCATCAGCATGACGGGCGGATCGGTCGCGAGCGCGCGCGCCACCCCGACGCGCTGCTGCTGGCCGCCCGAAAGGTCCTTCGGATAGCGCGACAGATAAGTCGAAGGATCCAGCGCCACGATCTCCAGCAATTCGGCCGCGCGACGCTTTGCCTTCGCCTTGTCCCAGCCGAGCAGACGCGGCACCACGCTGATGTTCTCCTCGACCGTCATGTTGGGGAACAACCCGATCTGCTGGATCACGTAGCCGATCTGGCGGCGCAATTCGACCACCTCGAACTCGTCGGTATCGCGGCCGTCGATAAAGATCTTTCCCGAACTCGGCTGGATCAGGCGGTTGATCATCTTCAACGTGGTCGTCTTGCCACAGCCCGACGGGCCGAGCAGCACGCAGATTTCACCCGCGCCGACTTCCATGTCGATGCCGTCGACCACCGGGGCGCTCGCGCCTTCATAGCGCTTCGAGATGCTGGAGAGCTTGATCATGATTATTGCGCGTGATGAGGAGATTTACGGAATGACGCCCACGCGCCAAGACGTAATGCCAGCCGGCCGGTCCGCGACGGGCTGCGAAGACCCTTCGGCGTCAGCAGACGTTGCACCCAGCCGAGGCCATAGTCGGCGGCAATGGCAAGAAGGCTTACGAGAATGGCGCCGGCGATCAACTGACGCGGGTCCGATTGCGAAATGCCGCGGCTGATCAGCTTGCCGAGCCCGCCTGCACCGATATAAGCGGCGACAGCGGCAATGCCGACATTGATCACCACGGCCATCCGCACGCCCGCCATGATGATGGGCAGCGCAATGGGAATTTCGACCTTCCACAGACGCTGGCGCGTGGTCATGCCGATGCCGCGCGCCGCCTCGCGCAACGCAGGATCGATGTTGGTGATCGCCGTGTACGTGTTGCGCACGATCGGCAGTTGCGAATAGAGAAAGAGCGCAATAACGGTCGGGAGAAAACCGATGCCCTGGCCGATCACCGACAGGACCGGGATCATCAACCCGAACAGCGCAACCGAGGGAATCGTCATCAGGATCGCCGCGAAATACAACACGATCTTCGCGGCGCGCGCATTGGCCGTGATCACGATGCCGAGCGGCACGCCCGTGACAATGGCGAGACCGACACCCACGCCGACGATCTCCACGTGCTCGATGGTGAGCCTGATGATCGACGCAAAGTTATCGAGCATGAAAGCAAGGGTTTCCACGTTGTCTCCCGTTCCGGCGTTGACGGCCTGTTCAGGCGCGTGTCGGTGTGCTTCGCTATGCGGCAAAGATAGCCGGACAAAACTGGGAACCCTTCATCTGCATTCGACTTCGTTTGTCACAAAAGCGACATCGCGTTTTTGCCTCCCGGCATTTCCCTTACAGCACGGGCGTTGGCCGACGAAGCGCTAAGGGTAATCCCCGTCCTCGAAGCGACAGGTCATGGCGGTCGAATGATTCTGGAGAATTCGGAGAAGTTGCCGGGTTCGCTGGAAGCCGCCGAAAGGCGACGGCGCGCGTGGCTTGGCGTTATCGCCCGTGCCGACCCGCCACGCTGCGCATTGTCAGCGTGGCGAGCGCGCCTGTGACGAGCCCCGTGAACAGATAGAGCCCGGAAGGACCCGCGACCGACATCGTTGCGGACGCGAGCGTCGGGCCGGCGCTCGCCCCCATCGAGAAGATCAGCAACAGACCGGCGCTCACGGCAACGCGCTCATCGGCGGGAATGCAGTCGTTCACGTAGGAGGTGACGACGCCGTACATGGAAAACGCTACCGCGACATAGAGATAGCCGAAGGCCCGGATCAACCTGTCATCGTGCAGCAGGAACAGCAGCAAGCTTAGCGACCCGGTAACTGCCGCAAGACATAGCAGCACCTTGCGCCTGTCGAACCGGTCGGCCAGCCGCGCAACCGGCCATTGCGGTACGAGCGCAGCGAGCAGTGCGAAGCCCATGAAGTGAGACACGTCTGGCACCGCATAGCCGATGCGCCGCATGAATACGGGCTGCATCGTGTAGAACGCGCTATTGAGCGCCCCGGCCGACAGACACGCGGCAACGCCGAGCGGCGCCCAACGATAGATGCTCTGCAACCCCGACAGCCCGCGTGCGAGACGCGAGCCGTATGTGGCACGAGACGCGTCGAGCGCGGCCGTGGCTGCGGGCGCTGTGCCTGCGAGCGCGACCGGGATCAATGACGCCGTGAACAAAGCTGCGACCGCGCTGAAAAGTTCGAACCCACCTGGGTCCGCAAGGCCGATGAGAAACTGCCCGGTGCCGACACCGAGGTAGTTGGTGATCAGATAAGCCGAGAACACGCGGCCCCGTTGAGCGTTGCTCGCGACCTGATGCAACCAGCTCTCGACGACCGTGAAAATGCCGACCAGACAGAAGCCTGTGACGAAGCGCAGAACGACCCACATCGCGGCCGCGCTCCACACGGCGTACCCGAGCGCGCAGCACGCCGAGGCTGCGGCGAAGGTGACGAACGCGCGGTGATGACCGACGCGCGTAATGAGCGCGCCGCAATAAACAGCGCCCAATAGAAATCCGATGTAATACGCCGATTGCACGACGCCCACCACGATCGACGGCGCCTGCTG
The DNA here is from genome assembly GCF_052045935.1 of Paraburkholderia sp. 22098. Lineage (NCBI taxonomy): Bacteria > Pseudomonadati > Pseudomonadota > Betaproteobacteria > Burkholderiales > Burkholderiaceae > Paraburkholderia > Paraburkholderia sp. 22098. The sequence goes on from NZ_JBQEPV010000015.1 coordinate 24,396, forward strand.
TTGAATGAGGCGCAACGAGATAAGCGTGCTGAGCAGACCGTTTCCGGTGATGAGAATCGCGTAGCCCAACAGCAGGACCGCAGTGGAGCGCAAGCTCCCGACGACTGGCGCGGACCCGACGACAGCAGCGGCGGACTTCGCGCCTGCGGTCGCCTCGCCCGGCTGGACAGCGGCGCTGAGCGAACCCGTGCTTTCCCACCCGTCGGCAAGCGGTTGCGTGTCCAATAAATAGGACGCGCCTGTCGGCTGATGGGCAGCCGTTTCGCGTGCCTGTTTCATTCGGGCTGAGTCTCGTTCTTACTGTGCGGCACGGCTGTAGCGACGTGGCGGGGTTCCTTCGAATGTAATGGTCAACAGCCGCGCCGACATGCCGCGAATGCGACGTCCGCTGGCAGAAAAACGACATTCTTCGAACGGCCTTACGCACCGTAAGCGGCTAGCCGATCGGATGCATGATGACCACGCTCACCGAGGAAGCATCCGGTAGAGTCGATGTTCCGGTAGCGTCGCAACGAGTTGCCAACCGGTTAGTGTTTCAGAAAGACGCCGTTGCGGATCGAACACAGCGAGATAGACTTCCGTGAATCGGGTTTGCAGGTCTGGAAACCTGTTCTGCAAGTCCGCGGCCCATGCGCGCAACATTCCGTCGTTCGCCCGGAATGCCGTGTCACCGTTTTCGATATCGTCCTGGAACTTCCTCAATGCCGCGTTTTCCGCGCGATAAAGCACCGGCTGCTGGCCCGCTTTCAGATAGAGATCCGGTACGAGAACCCGATCGAGCGTTGCAAGCGCAACGACCTTATCCAGATACGGATTCCAGCGGTGAGGCGCGGTCCTTGGCGACGGATACGTCGTGTCCTGTTTGTATTGAAACAGCACCGACCCCGATTTCAGCGACGCGAAAGTAGCGCGGTACGCCTGAATGGAAGGCTTCGCCGCACGCCAATCGGCAGTTACCGTCGCAATGCGAAACAGGAAAACAATCGCGAGCGCTAGCGCGCCGACCCGTTGCAGACGCGGTGCCGAAGCCCGCACATCCACGAGCGCTGTCAGCAGGAATGCGAAGCTCAGCGCGCATCGCTCGACCACGCCATAAGAAGCAAATGCGGAGAACGGCGCGAATAGCGCTACCAACGGAAGCGCAATCACCGTGATCCGGCACTCAGGCTTACAGGACCACCATCTCATTAGAAAGCCGATGGCTAATGTCAGGCCCATGCTTGCCAGCACTGCGACGTCGGCCGGGGGATTGCCGATTGCGAAGACATCGAGCCAACGGCTGACTTTGGCGAATATATGAACGAAGCCGAAATCGACGGAGCCACGAAGTCCGCCGGTACTGCTATGCGCCAGCAACACAACGGGAAGTATCAACGGAACCAGGCTTGCGCTCGCGTGCGTGACGAGCGAGCGGATTCGCAATTTCCCTTCCTGCAGGAAGCAACCAAGCTCCCATGTTCCTATGACCAGTGCAAAAACGGCCAAAGGAAAAAGATGGCAAAAATAAATCACAAGGGCGCTGCAAGACGACGCTATGATCCGCGCGACCGTGAACCGGCGAAGCGCCACATGCAAGGCTATCGCCCACAAACAAAGGCCAGTGCCGAACAGAAAGTTATCGTAACCGCGTATCAGGATCCAGTTGTAGAGAAGCAGAAAACTGAATAGCGGGAACCACGACCACCGGCCATTCAGAGCACGGCTGAGAACCAGGCAGCCCGAGCTTAGCAACGAGAGTTCGACAACGATAAAGAACCATGCTGCCCACTCCACCGGCATCAGCTTCGCGATCCACGGCAGGGTCAGGTCCATCGCAAGGTCGGGCAATGGGTCCCACCGAACCACGAAGTTGCCAGCGTAGGAACCGGGATGCGCCAGAATGTCTACTCTGACGATGTTATAGAAGTGCTGTCCCAATGGCGGAATCGACGAGACGAAGAGCGGCGTGCAAGCCACAACAGTAGCAATCAGCCAGACGCTCCACAAATACAACGGCCTCCCGGTATACGCCGTTCCGTTTCGAGCAGTCATCAACACCCCTTTTCAGATTGTGTAGACCTTTGGTCTTTAGATATCACCTGGAGAAGGACGGCGCGCATCTCGGCTCTTATTCGCGCAGCGAAACCCACGTCACTGCATGCTACGTGCGGGATAAGAGTCGAGAGGGCCGGCATTCGCGTAACGCGCTCCGCTTGAATCGTTCGGTCCACCGTCTGAATGACAAACGAATCAGACAACCTTGAAGACGGAAGTGGCGAAGGCTCTGATTTCATCGAACTGGGTAACGAGTTCCAGGCACAGCACGAATCCCAACATGGCCGATGGTCCAGGATTGCGCTCGATCCAGCGCAACATGGGCGTCGCGTAATGCGCTCTGACGGAATCGCGAGTCATGATGTAGGTGATGACGATGCCAATCGCGGCTCCAGCCAACAGGTCGGTTGGGTAATGGAAGCCGAGGTAAGCGCGCGGCATGCAAATGAATATTGCAACATACAGCAGCGCAAGAATGCCAACGCGGCGAGAAACGATGAAGATGCCTACCGCAACCGACATCCACAACATTGCGTGATCGCTCGGGAATGAGCTCCACGCTGATAACAAGCTTTCGCTTTGCGGGACAACTGGGAAATGAAGATGCAGATCGGGCGAAAACGCCGGTCGCGTGCGGAACGGTAAAAAATGCGCCAGAAGTCTTCCGGCAAGAAGAGCCAATAGCCCGCTCACGGTAGTCGCAATGACGACTTCACGCCGCCATTGCCGACGCTCGGCCGACTGAAACCATAGCCACCATAAAACGGGAATCAGTACCAGACCTTTGAATGTGTACATGTCCGCGATGGCTTGCACCGCATGATTGCACAGGATACAAGAATGGAATCCGCTAAAAAAAGTCTCGATGCTCGTGTCGAAGCTATTCATTTTTCGCGTAGACAATAAGGTACGTACTGGGACAGAACGGTGACCATCCGTCTTGCGGAGTAGGCCCGCCCAACGAGTCGCTTTGCTGCCTGCGGTACACCCAGATTATGTTATTTGCCACCGTACGATGCCGGGAACCGGCTCTCGAATGCGCGCTGGCGCACGTAAGAATGAAGAAAAATCTGCGCTCCGGCCGCAAAATGCGGAATGCTTTCAGATTGCCCTCGAGCGCTCCAGTCGACGTCAGCCGATTAATCGCCATCATCGGGCATTGCCTCTGAACACAACATATCGTGCGAAGTACTCGCACAAGCGGGGGACATTTACGGCCGAAAAGCGCGCGCCGCAGCGCCCGCACTTTCGGAGGAAGATATGGGCATTCCGCTTGCTCACAGATTTAACCGAGGGGGCGCTTATAGCAATGGAGTACTGACGAAAAGAATAGAGAAACCTAGTTGCATCGATTGAATGCTCAGAGGTCAACTTGCCGCTATCACCGTCGCCACGCAGAGAAATACTACGAGCAAGCTCAGGCGATTCTTGATGGTGAAGACAATTGGATCATCATGCATCTCGCCGCGAAAGGCTAACATCCATACACGGCTGATCCAGAAGAGCAGCAGTCCGAATAGAAACCACAGTGCGTGTGGATGTCGATAAAGCACGCGTACATCGGATGAATTCATATACAGCGCAAGAACCAGTACTGCGACATAACCGGAGGCCGTGCCGAATGAACGCAGAATGCCCAGATCCTGCGTGACGTATCCGCGCCCAACCGCGCAGACTTTTGCTTCACGCAATAGCGCGTCGAGCTCCGCATAGCGTTTGACCATGGCGAGGCTCAGAAAGATAAGAATCGAAAACATGATCAACCAGTCGGAAAGCGGGATGTCCCCCGCAGCGCCGCCGGCCACGACTCGCGCGGTGTAAAGAGCCGCGAGAACAAAGACGTCGACAAGCATGAACCGTTTTAGCCTGAGCGAATACGCAAGCGTGGTCGCAAAGTAGCCGGCCAGTACCAGCTGGAAAGTAAAAGGCAGCAGCAGAGCAAACCCCGCAGACGCGATAAGAAGCACACACCCGAGAAGCATGCCGAAAGCCAGCGACAACTGTCCCGACGCAAACGGCCGATCGCGTTTGTGCACATGGCGTCGATCCGCGTCGAGGTCCAGCATGTCATTGAGCAGATATACAGACGAAGCGCAGAAGCAGAAAGAAAAAAATGCAATGACTTCGGCTTGTAGCGTGTCTGCTTCGGTAAATCGGTGTGATGCAAGCAGCGGCACAAAAATCAGGAGATTCTTGACCCACTGGTAAACACGCATTTCCCTGACAGTGAGCGCGATTAACGACCGGCGATCCTCGAAGAAGAGAACCTTTTGATTGACCATTTCGGCCGCCTCGGCAATCTGGCGCGTTCCCACGACGATCGCCCGTCTACATTGCTTCCACACCGGCACGTCACATAGCGCGTTGCCGCAGTAGTCGAAACCGTGCGGACCGAATTCTTCGGACAACGCAGAAGCTTTGTGAACACCCGACAGATTGTGGGCGTCAGTGCTTGCCAGAATCCCTTTGAAGAAGCCGAAATACGAGGCTATCTCTTCAGCGAACTTGCGGTTTGCAGCGGTGCATAAATATAGATCTCTGCCACACGACCGTTCTTCTCGCAGAAACTCCACGAGGCGCGCGTTATAAGGCAGCACCGTCACGTCGATGGCGGCACGCTGAGCAATCTGCGCCTTCAGATGAGCCTTGCCGCGCAACAGCCAGCCAATACATAAGAACGCGTACAGTGGATTTCGTTTTACAAGCACGAGGAACGATTCCACCAGGAGGTCGGTGCTCGTCAGCGTTCCATCGAGATCGACACACAGGGGTACGCTCGCTTCGGCCATCATTTCCTCGTGTGAATGTGTTTGGATGCTCGATACGTTCACGCAACGCGCACTGCATACACTTCCCGCTTCGAGAATAGTGGTCTAGTTGTTCCAAACTGTGCGCCAGAACACATTTGTCACTGCGTCGTTAAAAAAACTGTCATAAAGGCTGCAAAGCGATTTTCTTCAGGTTTCCTTAAGTTTTTCGCCATACCATCGCGACGGATGTATGTTCCCCGCTGTGCCGCACGAACACTATTTCGAGAAGTGCTTTCCTCAGAAAACAGCGGCGCTCACACGTGTCGCTCATGTGGGTCATGAGCTTCGTTCGTTCTTCCTGCATGTGCTCGATACCGAATCGATCAGCGCAATCGCGAGCATCATTGGCTTCGAGAAAAACCAGCGTTGAAGTTCGAACAATGGTCAGATGCGATCACCAAAGAGCGCATAGCGAGACTGACGCGTCCAGCACGCTGCCTCCATAGCATGACCGGGCTGCCGGTTCGCAGAAGCGCCCGTCGGCGCGCATTCCTGATAATCTGATTGTCCTGGCCCCGCGGCGCCCAGTTCTAAGCGCCGCATTGCCGCCAATCGAACTGCCGATGCCCCCACTGTTTCGCCGCTTACTCCTGCTCTACCACGCACTGCGTTACGGCGCGCGCCTGATCTGGCTCGCCGCGCCAGCCAATCGCAAGCTGCACTGGCTGGTCGAGCTTGTCGGCCGCGTGCATTCGTCGACACGCAGCGCGCGCAGCGTTCACAGCCTGCTGCCCGCGCTCGGCCCACTTGCGGGTCAGTTCGCGAAGACGCTGGTCGAGCGCCCGGAACTGGCAACCTCGACATTGCACGACGCGATCGACGCGATCGATCATATGGAAACGCCGCTGCCGCCGCGCGAATCCGAGGAAGCCTTGACACGAGCGTTCGGCCGGCCGCTCGCGACCCTCTTCAGCGCGGTCGACCTGATACCGGTGCGCAGCGGCTTCGCCGAACAGACGCATTTCGCGCGATTGCTGATGCCGGTCAACGGTCATAGGGAGGTGGCGATCAAATTGCTGCGTGCCGGACAGTTGCAGCAGATCGGCGACGAGCTTGCGCTTTTGCGATGGGTCGCCCGCTGGCTGGAAAAACTGTCGAGCACCGCGCGCCGCCTGCGGTTGCGGGCGCTGGCTCAAACCTTCGCGGACGAGATTCAGCGCCGCTTCGACCTGCGCGCCGAAGCCGCCAACCTGAGCCAGACCGGTCATCATTTCGAGGGCGACACGCGCCTTGTCGTACCCGACGTGATCTGGGATCTCTGCACCAGTCACACGCTCACGATGCAGCGCATCGACACGCTGCCGGCTACCGACCTGAGCGGTCTGCACGCGCATCAGGTGAAGCTCGCACCGCTCGCCGCGCATATTGTGGAAGTGGTGACCGAGCAGGCATTCGAACACGGCTTCTTTCACGCGACGCTTGACGCGCGACGGGTCCGCGTAAGCGTCGAGCCCGATTCTTTAGGACGACTCGTGCTGGCGGAATTTTCGATCATGTCCAGCCTCTCGACCGGCGAGCGCGAGTTCTTCGTTCATGGCGCGACCGCCCTCTTCGAGCAGGACTACGGCCGGCTCGCAGAACTGCACCGCGACGCCGGGAACGTGCCGCATCAGACTCGCCCCGAAATGCTCGAAGCTGAGTTGCGTACCCGAGCCGAAGCGCATTTTGCGGCGGCTGCAGAAGACCGCTCCGCCGGGTCGCTCTTTCACCAACTGCTGCACGCGGTGCTTCCGTTCGATGGTGTTGTCTCCGGCCGGCTCGCTACCGCGCAACGATCGTTCCATCAGGCGGAGATGCTGGCGCGCGCGCTGCATCCGGGCGTCGATACCTGGAACATCGCGCGGCGCGTGCTCGCGGACATCGCGCGCCGCGACGTCGATCATCGCGGCTGGTTTCAGCGCATTTCACGCGAGCTGCCGCATCTCGCGCATATGCTGCCACGCGTGCCGCAACTGGCCGTGCGCTATCTGCAGCACGAACACGACCGCGCGCGCTCGCCGCGGCAAAACGCCCAACTGCTCGCCGACATCGGTCGCGAATACCGGCGTACGCGGGCGCTGTTGTGGGCGTGCGCTTTGTGCGGCGGAATACTCGGCGCGGGCACGATGTTGCTGATGCGTTGATGGATGCGTTGATGCGTTGATGGCATCGCGTCGACTGCACTAATGCGCGTACCAGATGGCGCTCGAGGCGCTGACCGCATGGCGCTCAAGACGCTGACCGCCGACCAAACGCCGCGCATCAATCCGCTGTGTCCGCCCCCGCCGGCACTTTGGCGCGCGTCCTGGCGTCGGGCGCCGGCGCCCACGCTGGACGAGCCTTGCGCGCCGAATCCACCACGACGATATACCGCCCTGCCCACGGCATGATCTGCCGATCGCTCTTCAACACCCACAGCGATTTGCCCGAGTCGACGAGCGCCTCATATTCCGCGTCGAGGATCCCATAATGATCCAGAAAAGTGTTGAGCGATGCCGGGATCCGGACGCAACCCTTCGAGTGGCGCACGCCGAGCAACGGCTCCAGCCGGTCGGGGTCGGTGGCATGCATCTGGAATCGCATCTGCGAAATCCCGCCCTTGCCCCAGCCACGCTCTGCCTGCGCCCAGCCCAGATCGAAAATGCGCATGTCACGCTTGCCGTAGCCGCGAATATGGTTCTCGTTCTCGGTACCTTCAGAGCGAAAATCCATGTTGGACGGCGTGTGCTCGAACACGCCGAGCGGCGTGACGAAGTGGTCGTATTCGCCAGGCCGTCCGGTGGATACGGGCGACGCGCCGATCATCTGCCAGGCGTCGGCGGGCGCCGCGCGGAAATAGATCAGGAGCGCCTGCACGTTTGCATTGCGGTCGACCATCACGACGTATTCCCCGGACAGTTCGCCGAGCTCGTGCTCATGCAGCGCCGTTTGCAGACGAGCGGCGTAGGCGCGCTGCTCGGACGCCGGTACGTTGAGCCGTCGCGTGACGTGGCGGGCGAATACATCCCGCAGCGCGAATGCCCGGCGCGGGTCCACGCCGCCGGCCGCATCGGGTGCCGCGACGGACGACGCATCGACGGAAAACGCCGCGTCGCTCGTTGCCGCAGGCGGCCCGGCAGCGAAGGCCGCACAAGCGGAGACGGCAAGCGCGACGCCGCATGTAAGCTTGCTCAACCCGGCAAAGGTGGATAGCGCCTGGCCAGGCGTCCGCCGCATTACGGGAAACAACTCACGCGTGGCGCGCGACAAGGAAAATGCATACGGCATACAGCCGGCTTTGCACTGGGCGGCCACTCGTGCAAAAGTCGGACAGACGAATACAGGCGGGCGAGGCCGCTTGAGATGGTTCATCGCGGGTTCGCACTGATGTGATTATTATTGGTTGCTCGCAGGTTGATGCGGCTCTCGGAACGAGGATGTTACTCAGCGCATGGCAATCTGTCGATGGACCTTCGGCGGGTCCGCTACATGCTCGCCACTGTCGCGCTGAAGTTGTTTCTTTGACATTGCGCCCGGGCGCGAGGAGCACAAGATCATGAAGCAAACCGATCCAGCCGCGATTCAAGCGGACATCGCCGCCGAAATGCACGTCACTGCCGAGTTCGACGCCAACGCGGAGATCGAGCGCCGCGTCTCTTTTCTCGCGAACTATTTGCGCGGTAACGGCCTGAAAGCGTACGTGCTGGGTATCAGTGGCGGCATCGATTCGACTACGGCCGGGCGCCTCGCGCAACTGGCCGTCGAGCGGTTGCGCGCCGCGAACTACTACGCGCGTTTCGTCGCGATTCGCTTGCCGCACGGCGAGCAGAAAGACGAAGCCGACGCGCAGCAGGCGCTGGCCTTCATTCGCGCGGACGAGACCGTGACCGTGGACATCAAGCCCGCCGCGGACGCGATGCTCGCGTCGCTGCATCAAAGCGGCCTGCCGTTCGCGGACGAAGCGCAGGAAGATTTCGTCCACGGCAATATCAAGGCACGGCAACGGATGATCGCGCAGTACGCGATAGCCAGCACGCGCATGGGCGTGGTGATCGGCACCGACCACGCGGCCGAGTCGCTGATGGGATTTTTTACGAAGTTCGGAGACGGCGGCGCCGATGTCCTACCGCTCGCCGGACTCAACAAGCGGCGGGTGCGTGCGGTCGCGAAAGCACTGGGCGCCTCCGACGCGCTCGCTCACAAGGTGCCGACCGCGGACCTCGAAGCGTTGCGCCCGCAACGGCCCGACGAAGACGCCTACGGCGTTCCATACGAGACGATCGACGACTTCCTGGAAGGAAAATCCGTAAGCGATGAGGCACGCAAGATCATCTTGCGTTTTTACGAGATCACGCGGCACAAGCGCGCGTTGCCGTACACGCCGTTCGATTGGCCGGAGGTAGAAAGCGGAGACTGAGACGGCAAGAGCCGCACACCAACACAGCGAACACCGGTTGGGCGCACCGCCGGCTCAAGTCTTGAAACGCCGCTTTCTGCGCCTTGCCCGCACCCTACTCGCGCCTTCCCTGCGGAAGACGCCCGAGGAAGGCGCAGCAGTCACTGCTCCGGTGGCGGCTCGTCGGTGAATAGATCGGCGCTCGCCTCGAGCACCATGCCGCCCAACTGCTTGCCATGAATTTGACGCGCGATGACGTCGCCGACATACGGCACCTGCGCATCCAGTTCGACCGTGGCATATGCGCCGGGCGTGCCGGCGTCGACAACCTCGACATTGCGAGCGTAGTGCCCCAATTCGCGCTGGAGGAATTCGCGCACTTCCTGCTCGCTGCACGACGGCGCGATGTTGCGCACGATCAGGTTCATGCGGCCTACCCTCGGCGGCTACTGCGGTCGGAGGAATGTATGTGCACGCGGCGCAATGCGGCACGCTGTCTGGCCTGCGCGGCGGCGAGTTCACGGATGAGTGCGGCGCCCGCTGCGCCAAGCGCGGCCAATGACAGGTAGAAGGCAATCATTCGAATCTCCGGTAATTGGGCTGGCCCTGTTTCAGAAAGCCACTTGCGACCATGCATGCAGCACGTCACGGCGTCCTGGAGGACACCGCGTTGAAGACGCAGTCAGTGCACTGTACCTGAACAGCGGAACATTCGCTGGGTAGCGAAGCCGCATGCTCCCTGGGTGCGCCCGGCTATCCACCGCGCCTCTGGGCATGCGGAAGCCGGTCGCAAGAAACGGACCGCCGCGTCAATCACCGCTGAGATCACGCCGAGGTGCAACGGGGCAACCCGGCTTATGCGGGAGGATCAGTCCGCCTGCTGAACGTTGGCTGCGCTCACCCACCATGCGTTCTTGCCTTGCGGCAGTTCGACCAGGACTGCGGACGGATCGTCGACGCCGTCGTCCGCGACTTCGCACACTGCAAGTCCGTCGGGTAGATGCTTTACTTCGCCAGCCGACTGGAACAGCGCGACGCGTTGCGCATTCAACGGACGCAACTGGCGGTACACGTCGAAGCTGATGGCTGCAGGCACGTCGCCGCGAATTTGCAGCGCGTCCGCTTTACCGCAATGAACCGGCTCGGCGGCGAATACGGACGCGCTGCCGGCGGCACACGCGAAGGTCAGTGCGGCAAGCGTCGCCGCGGCAAGAGGTGAATGGGTCATGATGATTCTCCAGGAATAAGTTCAGATGGCGCGATGAACGGCAAGCGACTCACGGGCGCACGTTGAAAGAAAACCCTCTTCAATCTGCACACGAGCGCGGCCAGGTCCATGCGAACGAATTTGATCAGCGGCACGCGGCTTCCGGGAACACAGCCTCAAGGCTGCGAGCCATGTCCGGCTGCCCGCCCGCTCTCGGCGCTGGTGGCGACGTCCAGCCGGCTGACGTCGCACGAGGTCTGGCTGAAGCCCGAATAGACCACCGACCAGTCGCCGACGATCGCCGCTTGCGCTTCCGCGAGACTGATCTTGCCCTCGCAGACGCAGCGCTTGAGCATGACCGCCGCGCGCGCCTTCCGGCGCTCGCCCTGGCGGCCAGCCCACGGCAGCAGACCAAGGTTGGAAGGCGCGTCCGGCGAACCGCCCAGCACGACTGGTACGCGCCTGTCCAGCGCGAAATCGGCGCCGTCGTCGGCGTCGATACCGCGCTCGGCAAGCATGCGGTCCTTGTGCGCCATGAGTTCATCGAACGGCGGCGCGACCGCGCTGGCATAGCCCGGGCGGCATATCGTTTCGCCGATCGATTGCTGTGTGACGCGTTCGTCGAGCATGCGCGCCTCCTGCGCATACGCGCCACCCACGCGCAACGCGAGAAGCGCGGTGGCGCTCAGCGCCACGGCAAACCGCAACGAGCGCGGACGCCGGGACGCTAGCGCGAGCAGATGTGCCCTGAAGATCGTACCTGTGTGGTCGCTGGAACAGCCGCTGCGACGCCTGTCTGCAATTTCTGCGTTCATTCGTCGGCGCGCCTGCGGAGGCACGCAATAGTCAATTCGCAAGGTAATTAAAACACATTCAATACGCATGCGAAAAAAATGCTTGTCCGCCGGATGCACGGCGCGCGTTGCGATGGAGCTTCCACGGCGACGAAATGCCGCCGCGGACCCACCACCGCCCGACTACTGTGCCACGCGAGCCTGCAGCGCCCGAATACGGCTCAGTGCCTCGGTGTTCGCCACCGCCGAATCGTACATTGCCGCGAGATCCGCCTTCAACGCGGTACGCGAGCCGCCGTCGAGATAAATCATGTGGCCCGACGGATAAAAGCGCGCCGAAAGGTTCTGCCGAACCTGCTGACTGAGCAACGGCATCTGCTGCAGGTCGAGCACAGTCTGGTAGAACGGCGTGACGAAATCGTAGAAGCCGTTTGCCGACAGCACCTTGAGGTCCGGATTCAGTGCCATGACGGCGGCCAGATCGCCGGCCGTGTACAGAATCACGTTGCCCTTTTCGTCCACGCCCTTCTGAGCACCGGTCGGGTCGATATGGCTGAAGTCCCAGAACTGGAACGCCTGATCGTTCAGGTCCGTGAACGCCGAGTTCGACGTGTATTTCAACTGCTCGTTCAGATAGACGTTCCACATCGTCGTGTAGACGCCCGAGACCGCCGTCATGGTCGGATCGTTGCCGCCCGAGTTGGGATCGACCTTGCCGGCTATACCGGTTCCGATCGCGGTGACCCGGCCGTCGTATGCGCCAAGCACTAGACCTTGCGGCTTGAGCAGCGTGGTCAGAAATAGCGAATTGCCGCGGCTGTCGTACGACGCGACATCGAGGCTCCACGCAAGCAAGGTCGTCTTGTCGATGCCCGTGTATTCGGCGAGTTTCTCGACCGTCGCAGAATCGGTGGTCGGGAATTTGCGCAGCGCCGCCAGGTAGTCGGTGCGCGCGAACTGCGCGACTTCTTCAGCGAACGCGCCCAGATCGGTCGGCCGCGGCGCGATGCCGAGCTTCTTGTGATACCACGCGTCGGCGGCGGCCGTGGGCAGCGCGCCGACAGGATTGCCCGCCTGCGTGTAGTCAAGAATCGACGATTGCAGCGTAATGCCGTTCAGATCGACACCGCCTTCGTGCAGCCGGTAGGCGACGACGCAACTACGCGCCGTGCCGTACGACTCGCCGAACAGGTACTTCGGCGAATTCCAGCGGTTGTTCTTCGTGAGAAAGCGCTTGATGAATTGCGCGATCGAATCCGCGTCCTGGTCGACGCCCCAGAAATCGCGGTTCTTCTTCGGCGCGATCGCCGCCGAATAGCCAGTGCCGACCGGATTGATGAAGATCAGATCGCTTCTGTCGAGCAGGCTGTCGGGGTTGTCTTCTATCGTGTAGGGCGCGGGCGGCGTGAAGTTCGGCATCGACGTTTTGATGCGGCGCGGCCCGAACGAGCCGAGCAGCACGAATACCGCGGACGAGCCCGGTCCGCCGTTATAGAAGAAGGTGAGCGGCCGGGTTTCCTCTTTCTGGTTGTCCTGCGTGAACGCGACGTAGAACATCCGCGCGGCGGGTTCCGAACTGCTCGGATCGACGATCACGAGATGACCCACCGTCGCTGTGTAATTAATCTTTTTGCCGTCTATCGTGACCGAGTGATGCGTGATCGCGGCACTCTCGTCCGTGGCCGTTACGGAGTCGTCAGGCCCGTTGCCGTATGCAACCGGATCGAAGAAAGGCTGATCAGCCGGCTTGCGTTTCCCACCGGCCGCTGGGGGCGCGCCCGAGGTTTGAGAATTCTGCGACGATTGCGGACTAACGGACGTTGACTCTGTGCTTGTCATGATGACTCCCTGGGTACGTTCACGTCTTGTGCCGGTGCTGCGGATTCCTGCTGACTATAGTGCTCCGGCCACTTTCTGACCATTGGGGCTGCCGAGTCCCGTACAGGCGTCCCAGCCCGCCGACGCCGCGAAGCTGCCGTTGTTGCCCTGCGTGATGTCGTTGCAAACGCCCGCCGCCTTATAAAGCTTCGGGTTCACGAAACCCGCCGGCTTGCCTTTCGCCGCGTTGATGCGGGCAATCAGCGCGGCCCAAAGCGGCGCAACCGCGCTCGTCCCGCCGACCACCGTTTGTGTGCCCGCGACGAGCACGGTGTAGCCGGTCAGCGGCGAGGCGTCGCCCGCGACGTCGGGCACGCCGCGCTTCGCAAGCGGCTTCTTGCCACCCTTCGACAGCGCAACCGACAAGCCCTCCTGCCAGGCCGGCAACGAAAAAGCGCCACTCACGCCTCCGCCGCCGGCGCCGCCTTGCGGGCCGTCGTTCCAGACCACCTCATGCGTGATGGACGTACCCGATGCGCTCAGGCTCGTGCCGCCGCACGCGAGTACATACGGGCTCGCCGCCGGGAAATCGACCTGATCTCCCGCGCCCGCGCCGTCGCTCGATCCGCTATCGCCCGACGCGGCGCAGACCGTCACGCCGAGCGCGGCCGCGGTTTGCAGCACGCTGTTGAACGCCTTCAGCGACTGGCTGGTCCAGATGGATTCCGGGCCGCCCCAACTGATCGAGATGACCGACGGCTTGTTGACCGTATCGTGTACCGCACGGCTGACGGCGTCGATGAAACCCGCGTCGCTGTTCGGCGCGAAGTACACGGCAATGGTCGCGCCGGGCACGATTGCGCCGACGATTTCGATATCGAGAGTGACTTCGCCGTCGGGACCGTTAGGGTCGCCAGTCGGCTCATTGCGCGCCTGGTCGACGCTCACCGACTTCACCGTGGGCGACGGCACGCCGAGGCTCTTGAAGTACGACGAGAGGTCAGCCGGGTCATACCCGCCGCCCAGTTCGATGATGCCGACGCACTGGCCGCCGCCGTCGCCTTCGGGAAATTTGTAGAGAGACGCCAGTTCAATCGGCGTGAAAGAAGCCTGATGCGTCCGGGCCGGGCGGAACGGCGGGCGGATGCGAAAGTGCGGCCGTGCCTGCGGACGGTTGTCGAGCCCGAGCACCGCCTCCACGACGCCGTGCAGATCGTCGGGCACGTTGACCGCGCCGGTACGGCCGCGAAATTCCCCGGCCGTATGGTGCTGATACTTTTCAAGCTTGACTCCGAACGCATTCTGGAATTGCTCAACGGTTCCGGAGAGCAGCACGGAGCGCGCGGCCGGGTCTTCACGCACCACGCTCAGGCCGTGCGCAGCCGCGAATGCCTTGACTTTGGCGATGTCGTCCGGGGCTGCGCCATAGTCTTTGGCCAACGTCTCACGCGACAGCGGTTCCACGTTCGGGTCGCCTGCCTCTATGCGTTTCATCAGCGCGTCGAATTGCGCCTGCTGCTGGCGGCGCAGCATTACGAAAACCTCGATCTTTTCCGACGGATCGCAAGCTCCGATGAGTTTCGAACCTTGTTCTACCGTTCGCTCGCTTCCGGGCAGCGGGTGCTTGGTGGCCATGTGTCGACTCTCCTGTTGGCGTGACGGCGCCGGATGCACGAGGGACTGGCGGGGGCGCCCTGTCCGCTCTCTGCCCGACGACAGACGGCACGTTGCTGATTTCAAGGTGCTGCTTGCAGGACTTCGCAAACCTTCGGACCAATGCATTCGAACACAGTTCCGGCGCAGGCGGCAGTCGGCCGAATGGCTAACGCGGCGGCGCGTCATGCGCGGTTCGCGTCGCTCCGCTATGATGCTGCAGCGGCTATCCCGCCGTTACATTGCCTTACGCGCCGTCCGCGCGGGCAATCGAGGAATCAGAGGAACCCATGTCAATTTCGATGTATCAAGCATCACTGCCCGTGCTGATTCGCGGCCTCACCAATCTGCAGGCCATCCTCGGCAAGGCTCAGGCACACGCAGCCGAAAAGCAGATCGATCCGTCGGTGTTCACGAACGCCCGCCTCGCGCCGGACATGTTGCCGCTCGTGCGTCAGGTGTATATCGCAAGCGACACCGCAAAGGGCTGCGCCGCGCGTCTCGCCAATGTCGAAGCGCCCAAATACGACGACGTCGAACAGACCTTTGACGAACTGCATGCCCGCCTTCAAAAAACGATCGACTATCTGCAGGAATTCAGCCCGCAGCAGATCGACGGATCGGAGGAGCGCACAGTCACCCTGAAAATGCGCAACGGGCCCGTCGAGTTCACGGGCCAGTCTTATCTGCTGGGCTTCGTGTTGCCGAACTTCTTCTTCCACGTGACCACGGCGTACGGCATCCTGCGCCACAACGGCGTGGAACTCGGCAAGCTCGACTATCTGGGCGGGTTGAAGTAAGCGATTGGAATAGCGAATGCGCTGGGGCCGCGCCGGAATCGCGCCGCGGTGCAGCGGCACCCGGGCGCGCCGGTTCACGCGCTCAGGCGCGGGGCTGAAATGCGATGATTGCCATGCCGGCGAGCGTCACTGCGACGCCGGCTGCGTCCCACAACGTCGGCCGCACCTTGTCGACGCACCATAGCCACAAGATCGCCACCGCCACATACACGCCGCCGTACGCCGCATACACGCGGCCCGCGGCGGTGCCGTGCAGCGTGAGCAGCCAGGCGAAAAGCGCGAGGCTGAGCGCGCCCGGCACGAGCAGCCAGACAGAGCCGCCCTCTTTCAGCCATCGCCACGGCAAATAGCAGCCGATAATCTCGGCGACGGCGGTAATCGCATAAAGCAGAAATGTTTTCATTGAAGGCGAAGCATGTCGGTGGTGTTCGTGTCATCGCCGGCCGGACATGGCCGCTGAATGAGCGCTCCATCGGCGCTCTATCGGCTTTATTAACACAATCACTTGGCGCGCAGGCATGCGTCATGCGAAAGTCCCCTCACCTCCTCTGCCCTCCACAACCTGTCCACCGGCTATGAGCACAGCATCGCCCTGTATCGACATCTGCAAATTCGACAGTGAAACCGGCTTTTGCATTGGCTGCTTGCGCACCCGCGACGAATGCAAAACCTGGAAGAAGATGAAAGACAAGCACCGCAGAAAAATTATCGACGACCGTTCGCGCCGCGAACGCAAGCTGAACCGGTAGAGCCGGTCGAATTCGTGTCAATCGAGAGAAAGTCGCAGTGCGAATCCGATCAGCGCCGCGGAGAAGGTCCAGCGCTGCAACGTTTGAGCAAGCGGGTGCGCGCGCATCCATCCCGCGATCCGCGCGGCGCCGATCGCATACGTGAGGTCGAAGCAAAAGCCGACCGCGAGCAGCACTGAACCCAGCTCGATCATCTGCAACGCAACGGGCCCCGCCTCCGGACGCACGAATTGCGGCAACAAGACCGAACAGAACAGCAGCGCTTTCGGATTCAGCAGGTTGGTCAGCAAGCCCTTGACGAACGCCGCCCTCAACTGTCGCATGCCTGCTGTCGCCGTTGCGTCCGTCGGGCGGTTAGCTTCGTCGCGCGCCGCGCCGTCTTCTGGCAACGCGAACATCGGCGAGCGGAAAATCTGGATGCCGATCCACGCGAGATAAACCGCGCCGCCATAACGCACCACGTCGTACAGCCACGGCGCGTTGCGCAACAGCGCGGCGGCGCCACAGGCGGAGAGCGTGACGTGAGTCGCACGCGCCAAACCGAGTCCGCAAGCCGCCGCAAAGCCGCTCCTCACACCGCGTCCGATACTGGTTTGGAGGATCAGCGCCATGTCGGGCCCGGGCACGGCATAAACGACCAGCAGCGCGGCAATATAGACAGCAAGAAGGTGTGCGGAAATCATGGGAGCCTCATTGTTTCGAGGCTCTATCTTGCTATTGTCGACGGAGGTTTTGCTGGCGAATTTCTAGAGTCGTGGCTGGGAATTTGGCGGAATGCGCTAACATTGCGCTGTTTCCGCCAGCTTCCCACTAAAACCCGAAAAGCGCACGCCAACCCATGTCAACTGACCTCGACAAGACCGATCGCGCGATCCTCGCCGCGCTGCAAAAAGACGGCCGCATGTCGAACGCGAAGCTCGCCGAACTGGTCGGACTGAGCGAAACACCGTGCGCGCGACGCCTCAAGCGTCTGGAGAACGACGGCTACATCGGCCAGTACCGCGCAGTGCTCGCACGTTCGGCGCTCGGGTTCGGCGTGGTCGCATTCATTCTCGTGCGCTTCGCCGTGCACGACAAAGATCTGGCCAACCGCTTCGAGCGCGAGGTGCAGGCCATACCGCGGGTGATCGCATGTCACAACGTGTCGGGCAGCGCAGACTACATCTTGCAGGTGGTGGCGCGCGATCTGGACGACTACGGCAGCTTCATGCGCGACCAGATGCGCAGTCTGCCGGGCGTGACGTCGGTCGAATCGGCATTGTCGTTGCGCGAAGTAAAGGCCGACGGCGGCTTGCCGCTATCGTGAGCCCGAACGTGGCATAGTCACGCCATTTCACGCGGCGCACGCCGCACCCACGAACACGGAGTACCGAATGGACAACACCGGCAACATCGATCACGACAAAGCCCGCGCCGAAGAGAGCGCTGCAATGGAGCGCGTATTGACCGCGACGCAACGCGTGAAGACAGCGTTTGCATCGTTGCAATCGCAATTTCCGCCGGCCGGCAGCGGCAATCCTTCGCAATTCGCGCTGCAGACTTTCGACGCCGCGTTGCAGGAACTCGAAGACGCGCAGGCCGCGTTCGACGAACTGCTGGGCGATCTGCTCGACGGCAATCGCTAATGCGCTGGGAATGCCCCCGTGCGGTAGCGGCTCAATAGGCGCTTGATAGCGCGGCAAAGGTCCGCTAGCTTCCGCTGGCTTGCAGCCAACAGCGCCCGGCAATAGATCGCTCAGTCCGGGCTCGTCTCGATCACCGGCTCGCACAGAATCGGAAAGTTCACCGAGTTCGCGATATAGCACTTCTCGTGCGCAACGTGATGCAGGCGCCGCGCGAGTTCCACATCGCCGCCCGGCTGAATCACGACGTGCGGGCGCAAAACGATCTGCGAGAAGCGCCCTTGTTGCGGACTGTCGAGCATGGTGCCTTCGGCGTGGTCCTGGTACTGCACCACGGCAATGCCGGCGTCCGCGCACAGATGCAGATACCACAGCTTGTGACAGGCCGAAGCGGATGCGACCAGCAAGTCTTCGGGGTTCCACCGCTTTGCGTCGCCGAGAAACGCGGCGTCGGACGAGCCTGGAATCTCGGGCTTGCTTCCCGCCGCAATCACATGATCGCGGCTGTAGTCGCGATATCCCGAGGTGCCGCTGCCGAGGTTGCCTGTCCACTGCACGGAGACTTCGTATTTGTGCTCACCGTATGCCATGGGCGCTTCCTGTAGTCGAATGAACCGGTTGGTGGAACGCCCATTTTAAGCCGGCCGCGCCAGTCAATCCGGCCCTCGCGACTCGATCTATCGCGGCGCCGGGGGCCTTCCGCTCAGGCTCGGTACGCGCGGATCGGGGTTCTGGTTCAGGCTCGTGCCGTTCGCACGCATGTTGTTCGGCACGCGGCCCGCGCCGGCACCCATCACGCCGATCCTGCCAGTTCCCGCAGCACCTCCCGGCGTTGCGAGGCCGGGCGTGGGGGCCAGCGTCGTGCCCACTGCTCCGCCGCCATTGACGCTTCCTCCCGACGGTGTAGCGCTCAACCCGCCAACGCCCGCGCCCGCGCTGCCCGACTGCGCGCAAGCCATTCCACTAAAGCCGGCGACGCATGCCGCGATCAGCACCGTCCGCCTCACACCGCCAGTTGCGATTTTCATCTGCTGCACTCCGTTAGGTAACGCGCCCCTCGACCAGTATGACGAACCGTTGCCCACTTCGTTCACCGCCGTCACGGGTTCTACGGGACGCCCTACCCAAGTCCTCACTCGAGCCGACGCCCGCGAAAAGGACAGCTTGGGCAATAGAAACGCTCCGTGCGCGTTATGATCGATCGTTACGCCATAACGGCTGATCGCGCACAATGGAGCAAGCCTACCTTCACCTCTTGCATCAGCTGGCCGGCCATCCGGAATGGATGCTCACGGTTGTATTTTTCGCGGCCTTTCTGGAGTCGGTCGCGGTCATCGGTACCTTCGTTCCCGGCAGCACCGCAATGTTTCTTGCGGGCGCATTGACCGGCACCGGCTCGCTGAGCCTCGGCTGGGTCCTTGCATGGGCAATCGTCGGTGCAATCGCCGGCGACGGCCTCAGCTTCTGGCTCGGCAGCCGCTACAAGAAGCGGATCGTCAAGCTTTGGCCCTTCTCCCGACATCCCGAAGTGCTCGAAGCGGGTTACCGCTTCTTCGACAAGCACGGCGCAAAAAGCGTGGTGCTCGCGCGCTTTGTCGGACCGTTGCGCGCGATCGTACCGGTGGTTGCCGGCATGCTCGGCATGTCGCCCGTGCGCTTCTACGCGATGAACGTGCTCTCGGCGCTGCTGTGGGCACCGGCGCATATCCTGCCGGGCGTCGTGTTCGGCGCTTCGGTGCTGCTCGCTGGGGCCGTCTCGTTCCGGCTCGTGGTGGTCCTCGCGCTGCTCGTGGGCAGCGTCTGGCTCAGCTACCGCGCAGCGGCTTTCCTGCTGTCGCACGCCAACGCGTGGTCGAACGCGGCTGGGCGGCATCTCGGCAGCTGGGCTTGCCGTCATCCCGGACCGCTTGGCCGGGTCGCGCGAAGAATGCTGGACCCGCAAGCGCCGGATGCCACCAGCGTCCTGCTGGCGTCGCTGGTCGTGCTCGTGTGCGGCGCACTGTTCTTCGGCGTGCTTCATCAGGTGATCACCGGAGATCCGCTCACTCATGTCGACGAGTCCGTGTATCGCTTCATGCAATCGGTGCGCACGCCGTGGGGCGACACGGTGCTCGCCGCTCTCGCGACGCTGGGCAGCAGCGCGACGCTCGCCGCGCTGATAGTCACCGTTACGCTGTGGATGCTGTTGGAGCGCCGCTGGCGCACCGTGGGCTACTGGCTCGCGGCCGTCGTCTTTTCGCAGATGCTGATCTTCGCCTTGCAGTTCGCCATGCAGCGCGCCGCGCCCAACGCGCTCATGACGAGTACCTACGCGTTTCCGAGCAACCACGTGGCGGCCACGGTCATCGTCTATGGGTTTCTTGCGTTCCTGCTCGCGCGGCGGGTCGGCATGCTCGAAGGATTGCTGGTGGTCACCGCGAGCACGCTCGTCGTAACCGTGGTCGCGCTTGCGGGCGTGTACTTCGGCCGCTACTGGGTATCGGATGCGATTGGCGGCGCCGCGCTCTCGTACGTGTGGGTGGCGATCGTCGCGCTTACTGCGATGTTGCGTCATCCGGAGTCGCCACCGGCGCGCAGCTGGATGCCGGCAATCGTCCTCGTGGTGGTGCTCGCCAGCATGGGTCTGCAGTCGGGTCTCGGCATGATGACGCCGCCCGGCACGCCAGCGCCTCTGCCGCTCGCACGCGTGACGCAGCAACAATGGACGCTCTCCGTGTGGAAGCACTTGCCGTGCTATCGCTCGGACATGGGCGGTGACCGCAAGGAGCCGCTCACGCTGCAATGGGTCTCGGATGGCGACGCGATCCGCCGCCAATTGCGCAGCGAGGGATGGCTCGAAGGCACCGACGTGTCCGCCCATAGCCTGCTCTCGCTGGCCTCGCCGGACGTGCCCGCGGTCGCTCTGCCCGTCCTGCCGAAGCTGAACAACGGAGTGCCGTCGTCGCTCGTTTTCATGCGTCCCGGCGACACGCGCGCCGAGCGCGACGTGTTGCGCTTCTGGCCGAGCGGTTATGCGGTCGGCGACGGCGCGGCAGCCGTGCCGCTGTGGGTCGGCGCCATTGCGCATGAACGGCTATCGCATTCATCGTGGCCGCTCAACATTCTGCGCGTCGATAAACAGGTGTCGCCGTTCGAGACTCGCGTGAAGTTCGTCGAAGGCCTCGGCGTCGGGGTTGTCGCGACGGTCAGCTGTCATGGCGTGCCGGTATCGCTGCTTGGCTCCGTCGCAGAGTGACCCACGTCAATCGAACGACGCGTTGAGGCGAGCGCTGTATTGCATCGCAGATAGAAAAACTCAGGACGAAACGCAAGCAGACAATTCGACGTGTCTGTATTTTCACGACCTCCGGTTTTATGTCCTGAAGCAATAGATAAATTGTTCTCTTAGGTGATCGTTTCGCCAACTTCAACCTGAATATATTTTCCCGCGCATTGAAATTCCATATAAAAGCCGGTTAATAATCTGTCCATTGGCGCACTACCGGACTTCAAAACGCGTGCATGAAATGTTTCCTTCAGACGCCATGTCTTTCGGAGTCCGATATACGTTGTACGCCGTAATGAGTTGACGCAGCTTCGAATAGGGAGAGTTCATCGTGAAACGCTCACGCGCAAACCAGAGAGCGACGCTGATCGCCCTCGCCATGCTGGCAGGTTTGCCGGTCATGCTTCAGGTCGCGATTCCCGCGGCTCATGCGCAAACCGCAGCGAATGTGTCGAAGCAGCAACTCGATTCGCTCACCGCGCCAATCGCGCTCTACCCCGACGCACTGCTCGCCCAGGTGCTGATGGCATCCACCTTTCCACAGGACGTCGGGGCCGCAGCGGCCTGGTCGAAAGCAAACTCCAACATCAAGGGCGACGACGCGGTCAAAGCGGTCGCAGCAGAGCCGTGGGACCCGAGCGTGCAATCACTGGTGGCCTTCCCCCAGGTGCTTGCCACAATGGCCTCAAAGCCAGACTGGGTCGCGCAACTGGGCAATGCGTTTCTTGCGCAGCCGAACGACGTGATGGACTCCGTGCAACGGCTGCGCAAGCAGGCGCAACAGGCGGGCAATCTGAAGACCTCCGAGCAACAGAAGGTTATCGTCGAGCAGAGCACGATCCAGATCGTGCCGGCCAATCCGCAAGTCGTGTACGTGCCGACGTATAACCCGACTGTGGTCTACGGTGCGTGGCCCTATCCAGCGTATCCGCCCGTGTATGTACCACCGCCTCCAGGCTATGCGGTCGCGAGCGGACTCGCCGCGGGCCTTGCGTTCGGCGCGGGCATCGCGATCACGAGCGCGCTGTGGAGCGACGTCAACTGGAACAATCACAGCGTCAATATCAACGTCAACCGGTACAACAACGTGAACGTCAACCGGCGCCTCGATGTGAACAGCAACACGACCCGGTGGAACCGCGACACCACGTTCAACCGGAACGCCTCCGCGAATATGGGTAGCGCTCAGCGCGACGCTTACCGGGGGCGCGATATGTCGGCATCTCGCGCGCAGGCGCAACAGACCTTGCAGAACCGCACTGGCCAGAATCTGGGCGGGAGCGCGAGCGAGCGTTTGCAGGGTATCCAGCACGGCGGCGCCAACGCGAGCAATGTCCGGTCGAGCGCACAGAATGTAAATCGCGACAATGCGCTACGCGGCGCCGGCAACGGCGCGGCGGCGCAGCAGGACATGCACCGCGGGCAAGAAAGCCGGCAAGCACAAGCCGGCGCACGCAACGGCTTTGGCGGGGGCGGGCAAGCGCGCGGCGGCAGCCCGGGTGCTGGCGGCGGTGGGCAACCTCGCGGCGGCGGTTTCGGAGCGGGCGGCGGGCACCCGCCCACTGGCGGCTTCGGTGCGGGTGGAGGCGGACAGCCGCACGGCGGCTTTGGTGCGGGCGGCGGCGGACAGCGTCACCTCGGCCGCCAACGTTGAACGATACCCAGGAGCCGCTCATGAACCGCATTCACTCGATCCGCGTTTTCCTAGCGAACGCCGCCGTACGGCGCTCATCGCATCGTCTTGCCAGCGCTGCAATCGCACTTTCGACGCTATTGTTTTGCCCCGCACCGGCGCAGGCCCAAGCCGTTTACCCGACCCCGGAAGCCGCCGCCGACGCACTCGTCGACGCGATCGCCACCAACGATCACCCGGCGATGCAGCACGTGCTCGGCACGAACTACAACCGCTTCATTCCGACGAAGGACGTCGGCGAAGAAGACATCTACGAATTCCTTGGCGCATGGGCTGCGGGCCATCGGATCGTGGACGACGCAGCGCCGCTTCACGGCCGCCCGAGCAAGCACCTGTCGGTGGGCACGAGCGGTTGGACATTGCCGATTCCGCTCGTGCAGGCGGCCAACGGCTGGCGCTTCGATCCACCGGCAGGCAGCGACGAAATTCTGACGCGCAGGATCGGCCGCAACGAACGCGCAGCGATCATGACCTCGCTTGCGTATCTCGACGCTCAGCGTGACTACCGCGCGTCGACCGGCCACTATGCGCAGCGGCTGCTCAGCACGTCAGGCAAGCATGACGGTCTCTACTGGCCCACCGCCGAGGGCGAACCCGAGAGCCCGCTTGGCCCGCTCGCTGCCGCCATGCCGAAAACCGGCTCGTTGAGCAAGGACGGCTACCACGGTTATCACTTCCGTATTCTGACCGCGCAGGGACCGCACGCGAAAAACGGCGCACTCGACTACGTCGAGAACGGCGCAATGACGAACGGCTGCGGCCTTGTTGCGTGGCCGAGCGAGTATGGCAAGACCGGCGTGATGAGCTTCATCGTTAATCAGGACGGCCAGGTTTATCAGAAGAACCTGGGGCCGAATTCGGCGCGAGAAGCGGCAGCGCTGAAAGCGTTCGATCCCGATCCGACATGGCAACCGGTTCAGCCTTGAACGGGCCGCGAATCGTGAAACGCCGATGACGGCTGTAAGCATCGGCGCAATACATCCGGCAAATTTTGCCAGTCCCCATCTTGCCGCCCTATCCACGCACCGGCCCGTCGCGGCGCGGCTTGACGTCGTCGATTACAAACAACCTTCAGTATTCCGTCAGGCAGTCGTAAACCAGACATACGCCTTTCTGAATGCGGACGGAAATGAAAAACATCAAGGTATCGACACGATTGCAAGCCGGCTTCGGGCTGTTGACGGCATTCATGCTGGTGCTCGCCGCCATTGCCTTCTACGGTCTCTCGGAACTGGACGCGAGTCTGGACGGCATCGCTCGCGTGAATAACGAGGAAACGCGTCTTGCAAACGAGTTGCGCTCGTCGATACAGGATCGCGCCATCGCGCTTCGCAACCTCGCGTTGATCAGCGATCCGCGCGATGTTGCACAAGAGGCGGAACGCATGAAGAAGCAGGACCAGCTTTATGCGGACGCATTCCAGCAACTCTCACGTATGTTCGCCGAGCCCGGCACCGCGCCAAAGGAGCGTTCGCTGCTCGATCAGATCAAGCAGGACGAAGCCGCAGCGATGGCGCCGCAGCGCAAGGCCATGGACCTCGCACTGGCGCACGACACCGCCGGCGCGATGCAGGAACTGTTGCAGAACGCACGCCCGCCGCAGCGAGTGTGGCTCGCACGCGCAGTCGAGCTGGCGGCTCTAGAGGACCAACAGAATAAGGAAGCTCGAGAGAACGCTGTCGCCACTTATGCAAAGGTCCGCACGATGGTCGCGGTCATTGCGGCTATCGCCGTCCTGCTGGGCATTGTCACCGCCGCGCTGATCTCGCGCAGCATTCTGCGCCAGTTGGGTGGTGAGCCGAGCGCCGCGCAGGAAATGGCGGCACAGATCGCCGAAGGCAACCTCACCGTCAGCGTGCGAGTGGCACCCGGCGATCGGACGAGTTTGATGGCTTCTCTGGAGGCAATGCGCGAGAAGCTCACATCGATTGTGTCCGGCATCAAAACATCGGCAGAGTCAATTTCCGTGGCTGCCGGCGAGATCGCGCAAGGCAATCAGGATCTCTCGCAACGCACCGAGGAACAGGCCGCATCGCTGCAGCAAACCGCGGCCAGCATGGAAGAGCTAACCTCAACCGTGCGTAACAACACGGATAACGCGCGCCAGGGCAGCACGCTCGCGTCGGCGGCGTCGGCGACGGCGGCTTCGGGTGGCGAAGTGGTTCAGCAGGTCGTGGCCACCATGCAAGACATTTCTTCGAGTTCGACGAAGGTGACCGAAATCATTTCGGTGATCGAAGGAATTGCGTTCCAGACGAATATTCTCGCCCTCAACGCGGCGGTCGAAGCCGCTCGCGCAGGCGAAGACGGCCGGGGCTTCGCGGTGGTTGCGGGCGAAGTCCGCACGCTCGCGCAGCGTAGCGCGACGGCGGCAAAGGAAATCAAGGACCTGATAGAAGCGTCGGTGTCTCATGTGACAAACGGCTCACAGCTCGTTGAAAATGCCGGTCAAACGATGGGCGAAGTGGTGCGCTCGGTCAAACAGGTGACCGACATCATGGGCGAGATAGCGTCGGCATCGTCCGAGCAGACGAAGGGTATCGAGCAGGTCAACGTGGCCGTCACGCAAATGGATGAGGTCACGCAGCAAAACGCGGCGCTCGTCGAGCAAGCCACCGCCGCTGCACAGGCCATGTCGGACCAGGCGGAAAGCCTTCGTGCGGCGGTGTCGATCTTCCGTGTCGACGCGGCACAGCAGCCGGTGCAAAGCACGGCGCGCAGCGTTCGAACGAAGCCGGCGCGCGCCATTGCGACGTCGAAGAAACCCGTGCCGTCGCATTTAAAACCGGTCACGACTTTCGCAAAAGCCGCCGTGGCGTCGCCGCTGGCGCCTACGCAGCCCAAAGAACGCGAATTGCAGAGCGCAGGCGCGGACAGCTGGGAAACATTCTGAATTTTTCGCCTGATAACAAAAAACCGGCCTGCGGGCCGGTTTTTTATTGCTCCGGGCAAGCGCTCACGCCGCGTTCCGTGCGAGTTTGCACGCTGAGAAAAAAATCTCACCGGCGACGATGGTGCACTGCAGTGTGCTCTGCCGATTCGCGCGTGCTACAAACGTACCGTACGTTTCAGGCTTCGGAGACACGCGCAGGATAGCGGCGCAGAATGTCTCCAGCACCCAGTTCGCGCTGAGTTCGCCCGGAGGCTCGTCATGCCCTACGTTCCGTCAACGAGACATATCGACCGCATATGCAACGTCATAGAAGGACGGACGACGCGTGCGGGCGTCGACGGAAAGCGGCTTGCGTCGTCATATAAACGTTCGCTCGAGCAATACCACCTCGATCCGGGCGCGACCGCCGGTCCGCGCATTCTGACCGTGCCGGAATTGCGCGACGTGCAGCATCGCGAGGAATCGTTTCTGCGCGCGTCGGGCCAGTGCCTGTCGCGGCTGCACGAGATGGTGCGCGAGGCCGACTACTGCGTGATGCTGACCGACGCACAGGGCGTCACGATCGACTACCGCGTCGATAAAGACCGCCGGCACGACTTCAAACGCGCTGGGCTCTATCTCGGCTCATGCTGGTCCGAAAGCGAGGAAGGAACCTGCGGTGTCGCGACGGTGCTGCTCGATGCCGAGCCCATTACCGTGCATAGAACCGATCATTTTCGTGCGGCTTTCACCACCCTCACATGCAGCGCCTCGCCGATTTTCGGTTTGCACGGCGAATTGCTCGGCGTACTCGATGCGTCGGCCGTGCGCTCCCCCGACGACCGCGAAAGCCAGCGGCTCGTCAATCACATCGTGCGGCAAAGCGCGCTTCTGATCGAAGACGCCTGTTTCCTCAACGCGGCCGCGGATTGCTGGGTGCTGCTTGCGCATCGCAACCGCCATTACGTCGAAGCGCAGCCCGAGATCCTCATTGCGATCGACGCCCGCGGCCACGTCATCGCTGCCAACCGCCGCGCACGCGAATGCGTGCCGGCGCTCAACCAGTTGCCGCGTCACGTGTCGGAGATTTTCGACGTTCCCGCCGAGCGTCTCTTCAACGCGAAAGCGGGCCGTGGCCTCGTCTCGCTGAGACTGGGCGACACCGGCTCGCCGCTCTATGCACGCGTCCGTCAGCCCTCCGCCGCGCGGCTTGCGCGAAGCAGGACGGCCGCGCCGCGAGAGAACAGCAATAGCAGTAACGCTGATAGTGCCGCGCCGCACGCTGCGCCGGTTCTGTCCGATAGCGACGCGCTCGAACGCCGCCGCATCGTCGATGCAATGAACGACGCGAAGTGGCGCACCGAACTGGCCGCGCAAGCGCTCGGCATGTCCCGCGCAACCTTGTACCGGCGGATTGCGAAGCTGCGCATCCTGCCGCCGCACAAGTGCTAGCGGCGCTGCCCCGATTCCCCTAGCGGGCGTAGAACCCGCGCTACCAATGAAGTCCGACTATCCGTTTCAAATGGAGGAGCAACCATGTCTGAAAACACTGCAAATCAAGCGATATCCCAGGTGCTGGAAAGCCTCGAAGCCGCGCTGAAACGCGGCGACACGCAGGCCGCCGTCGACCTGTTTCAGCCGGAGTGTTACTGGCGCGATCTGGTCGCGTTCACATGGAACATCAAGACGCTCGAAGGCCGCGAGCAGATCGCCGCGATGCTCGATGCGCAGGTGGACGCGATCAAGCCGTCGAAACTCCGGCTTGCAGAGAACGAAACAGCGACGCAGGCCGACGGCATTGCGCAAGGCTGGATCACTTTCGAAACCGGAGTCGCGCGAGGCAGCGGTTTCATTCGCCTGAAGGACGGCCTCATCTGGACGCTGCTCACGACCATGGCGGAACTCAAGGGGCATGAGGAGCCGAAAGGCCCGAAGCGGCCTATGGGCGCCGAGCACGGTGCGCGCCGCGACCGCACGAGCTGGAAGGAGCGGCGCGAGGCGGAACTCGACGCACTCGGCACCTCGGAAGAGCCGTATTGCCTGATCGTCGGCGGCGGGCAAGGCGGTATAGGACTGGGTGCGCGGCTGCGGCAGCTTGGGGTGCCGACCATCATCATCGACAAAAACGAGAGGCCGGGCGACGCATGGCGCAAGCGCTACAAGACGCTCTGCCTGCACGATCCGGTCTGGTACGACCATATGCCTTACCTGCCCTTTCCGGACAACTGGCCGGTGTTCACACCGAAGGACAAGATCGGCGACTGGCTCGAGATGTATACGAAGGTCATGGAGTTGAACTACTGGGGCTCGACCGTGTGCAAATCCGCACGCTACGACGAGGCCAAGGGCGAATGGATCGTCGAAGTCGAACGGGAAGGCCGCAATCTCACGCTTCGGCCGAAGCAACTCGTGCTCGCCACCGGTATGTCGGGCAAGCCGAATATCCCGAGCTTCAAGGGCATGGACGTGTTCAAGGGCGAGCAGCATCATTCGTCGCGGCATCCCGGTCCGGACGCGTATCACGGTAAGAAAGTCGTCGTGATCGGGGCGAACAATTCGGCTCACGACATCTGCGCAGCGCTGTGGGAAGCAGGCGTCGACGTGACCATGGTGCAGCGCTCGTCCACGCACATCGTCAAATCGGATTCGCTGATGGAGTTCGCGCTCGGCGATCTTTATTCGGAGCGCGCGGTGGCGGCGGGCATGACGACCGCGAAGGCTGACCTGACCTTTGCGTCCATACCGTATGCGATTCTTCACGAGTTCCAGATTCCGGTCTTCAACGCAATTCGCGAACGCGATGCGGCGTTCTACGCGCGGCTCGAAGAAAGTGGCTTCATGCTCGATTTCGGCGACGACGATTCGGGTCTGTTCATGAAGTACCTGCGCCGCGGCTCCGGGTATTACATCGATGTCGGTGCGTCCGAACTCGTCGCCGACGGCAAGATCAAGCTGAAAAGCGGCGTGGACGTGGTGGAACTGAAAGAGCATTCGGTGCTGCTCAGCGACGGCAGCGAACTCCAAGCGGACCTCATCGTGTATGCAACCGGCTACGGTTCCATGAACGGCTGGGCCGCCGATCTCATCTCACGCGAAGTGGCCGACAAGGTCGGCAAGGTGTGGGGACTCGGCTCGAATACAACCAAAGATCCAGGTCCGTGGGAAGGCGAGCAGCGCAACATGTGGAAGCCCACGCAGCAGCAGGCGCTGTGGTTTCATGGCGGAAACCTGCATCAGTCGCGGCACTACTCGCAGTATCTTTCTCTGCAACTGAAGGCTCGCATGGAAGGCATTCCAACGCCTGTGTTCGGATTGCAGGAAGTGCATCACCTGTCGTAGGCGTCGAGCAGTCGGGCCGGTTTTTCAGTTCTTGTTTGTCATTCCGCCGGCCCTTCTACGCCTCCATCTCCGCCAGCAGGAAGTCGACCAGCGCGCGCTGATGCACGTTGAGCACGCCGCCGGAGCTGACAAGTGCGAGCTCGGTCGGCGGCAGAGGCGGAAAGCCGCTGCATACGCGATGCTCGGGCAGTACCGCTGTAGTCGGCAGAACGGAGATGCCGAGCCCAGAAGAAACTGCCGCCTGGATACCCGTGAGGCTATGGCTTCCGAATGCGATTCGCCAGCGGCGATGCGCCTTGTCGAGACCCCGGATTGCGCGCTGCCGGTAGACACAGCCTTGCGGAAATAGCGCGAGAGGCACGGGTTCGTCTGACGACTCCTCCGGCGCTGGCGCATGCGCGCCTCGCACCCAGACGAGCGACTCCGGCCATGAAGCCAGACACTCGCCGCTCGCCGGCTCGCGTTTGACCAGCGCGATCTCGATCTCACCGCCCGAGAGCCTGCGTTGCAGTTCGGCGCTCATGCCGGCCACCGTTTCGAGCCGCACCCCTGGTTTCGTCTTGACGAAGCCGGACAACATCGCCGACATGCGGCGCGCGTCGAAATCTTCCGGTACGCCGATGCGAAGCGGCGTGACCGCGACGTCGCTCGTCAACGCATCTTGTGCTTCCTGCGCCAGCGCGAGCAGCCGCCGCGCGTATTGCGCGAGCAGTTCGCCGTGCTCGGTTGCCGTCACCTGATTGCCGGTTCGGTCACGCATCAGCAACGTGCGCCCGACGAGTTCTTCGAGCCGCCGAACCTGCTGGCTCACCGTGGACTGCGTGCGATGCACGCGCTCGCCCGCACGCGTGAAACTGCCTTCGTCGACGACGCAAATAAGCGTATTCAGCAGGTCGAGATCAAGCATGGCGGACTCGCTTCGTTATTTAAGATGCAACTGACGTCGAGAGATTAATTTAATTTTCAAATATCTGTCAATGTGCTTAATCTGACGTCATTCACAGATCTACTTACGTCGGAGTCCATTCATGTCACTGCACAACACCGCCCGCCCCCGCTGGCTTACGTTCGACTGCTACGGCACGCTGATCCAGTGGGACGAAGGCTTGCAGGCGGCCGTCCGCGAAATTCTCGAAACCAAGCACGGTCACGACGTCGATCCGGCACGGCTCATCGCAGTGTACGACCGGCACGAGCATAGGCTCGAGCAGACTGCGCCGCATCGCTCGTTTCGCGAGGTGGCAGGCGCTGGGCTTCATCTCGCACTCACGGAACTCGGGCTGCCCGCTGACGAACGCGATGTCCGCACATTGACTAACCGCATCTCCGCCATGCCGCCATTTCCGGAAGTGGTCGACACCTTGCAGAGACTGAAGGAAGATGGCTACCGTCTGTGCATCGTGTCGAATACCGACGACGACGTCATAGCCGGCAACGTTGCCCAACTCGGCGGCCATATCGACCGCGTCATCACCGCTCAGCAGGCGGGCGCCTACAAACCCGCGCGAAGGCTGTTCGATTACGCGCATGAGCAACTCGGCGTGACGCGCGACGAGGTGGTGCATATCTGCGCGAGTCCGCATCTCGATCACGCGGCCGCTCGCGACATAGGCTTTCGCTGCGTGTGGATAGATCGCGCAACAGGCCGCACGCTGCTGCCCGACTACACACCCGATGCAACGCTCTCCACACTCGATCAGGTACCGCCGCTTTTCGCTTCGCTCGGCTGGTGACTTTCAGGAACTACGACCATGGCGCACACGCTTTCATCCATTGGCGCGACGAATCCGCAGCCGACGTTGCGGCTCGAATCCGACGCCATCAACGAAGCACGAATTCAACTCGCGGCATGCTTTCAACTGGCGTCGCAATACGGTTTTGAAGAGGGAATCTGCAATCATTTCTCGGCTGTGGTGCCCGGGCACGACAACCTGTTTTTCGTCAATCCTTATGGTTATGCGTTCTCCGAAATCACGGCGTCACGGTTGCTGGTTTGCGATTTCGACGGGCATGTCGTAGCCGGCCAAGGCCAGCCGGAAGCAACCGCGTTTTATATTCACGCACGTTTGCATCGATTGAAGCCGCGCGTGAAGGCCGCGTTTCACACGCATATGCCAAATGCCACGGCGTTGTGTCTGCTCGAAGGTCCGCCGCTATTGTGGCTCGGGCAGACAGCACTCAAGTTCTATGGCCGCACCGCAGTCGACGAGAACTACAACGGACTCGCGCTCGACGATTCGGAAGGCGATCGCATTGCCCAGACGATCGGCGATGCGGATATCCTGTTCCTTAAAAATCACGGCGTAATGGTCGCGGGCGCGAGCATTGCAGAAGCGTGGGACGACCTCTACTACCTGGAGCGCGCCGCGGAGGTTCAGCTAAAAGCGATGAGCACCAATCGACCACTCAAAGCCGTGCAGCACGACGTGGCGCAGCGCACTTATGAACAGATGCGCGCCGGCGACAAGGAGAGCGCACGCGCTCATCTGGACAGCGCAATGCGCGAACTGCGCAGGCGCGCAATCGCATTCGACCAATAGAATTACTTGCGCGCCCGGTGCGCTGCGGCGACTGCGTCCAGCCCCGCCATGACGAAGCGCACGAAGTCTTCGACGAGCGCATTCTTATCTTTGGCAACGGCGGGCAGCAACGCTGCCTGCGCCTGCCGCGGCGCAATCATCAACGCAATGCAAGGCAGCACGGTGAACATCACCGCTCGCTGCACAGTCGGCTCCTGCGGATTCAACTGCAATACGTCCCCCATCAAACCGAGCAGAACCGCAGCTTTCGGCCGCACCGCGTTTTCGATGAGCGCCGGAATAGCGGGCGACGGCGACAGCATCTCGCGCAACATCAGCATGAATCCCCACGGCGCGCTCGTGCTGGTGGACAGGCCGACGAATCGCGAGATCACCGCGCGCAACTTGTCGCGAGGGTCGCCCGCCCTTTCTGTCAGTGCGGTCAGTTCATCGAGGCTCACCACCTGACGATGCGCCTCCACGAGTGCCGCCTCGTATAGCGCCTCGCGACTACCGAAGTGATAGTTGACGGACGCCATCGGCGTGCCCGCACGCTCGCATATTTCCTTGCTGGTGGCATCGGAGAAACCGCGCGCTGCGAAAACCTGCCCCGCAATGTCGAGCAGATGCTGGCGTGTCGCCGCTCCGTCAGGCCGGCTCGCGCGCTTCGCTGCTTTCGGCGGTGGCGGCGTCTCACGCTCGTTCGATTGCTTTGCGCGAGACTTAGCGTCGGGCTGCACTGCCCGCTTCGTCTGTTTCGTCTGTTGCGTCGCTCTCGTCTGCGTTGTTCCCTGCGCTTTTCCAGCCTTCTCTTTACGGTCGACGCGCCCTGCGGTCGTCACTGGTTTTGTTGGCATGAGTCAGTTCCGCTGAAAAAACAGTTTGAATTTGAATTCAAATTCACATAGCATTTATTTTACTTCATCCTGGCGGACCGGGCATTCGCGGAAGCATCAGGATGCGGCAATTCCCGGCGATGAAAATGGAATGCCCGCTGAACACGCGCCGCGACCGCAGCACGGAGAGTGAACGAGATCAATGAAGAACTTCATCACATCAATCAGGCGGCCCGCATGGACGCTCTTCTTCGGCGTCCTGCTCATGGGGTGCTCGCGTCACGACGAGAGTGCCTATCAGGGCTATGTAGAGGGCGAGTATGTCTACCTGGGTTCGTCGCAGGCGGGCAAGCTCACGCAATTGCAGGTCTCGCGCGGACAAACCGTCAAGGCAGACGCGCCGCTTTTCGCTCTGGACGTCGTCGACGAAACAGCCGCCCTGCAGCAGGCGCAGGAACAACTCGCGGCTGCGCGCTCTCAGCTCGCCGATATTCAAACCGGCAAGCGCGTGCCGGAAGTCAACGTCAATCGTGCACAACTGGCCCAAGCTGCCGCGAACGCGCGCAAGGCGGCGCTGCAACTCACACGCGACGAAGCGCAATACAGCGCAGGCGGCATTTCGAAAGCTCAGCTCGACGATTCGCGTGCGAATGCGGACGCCACGTCAGCGCAAGTGCGTGAACTTACGAATCAGGTGCAAGTGGCGCGTTTGCCCGGCCGCTCGCAACAGATCAGCGCCCAGCAGGCGCAGGTCGCAGCGGCTGAAGCCGTGGTCGCGCAGGCGCAGTGGAAACTCGATCAGAAGCGCGTCAATGCGCCCGCCGACGGACTGATCTACGACACGCTCTATCGCAACGGCGAATGGGTGCCGGCGGGCAGCCCAGTTGTACAGTTGCTGCCGCCGCAGAACATCAAGGTACGCTTTTTCGTGCCCGAGACGCTGGTTGGCGCACTCACGCCGGGTCGCGAAGTAATCATGCATTGCGACGGTTGCGCGGCGGATGTGCCGGCGAAAATCACCTACGTTTCGAACAATGCGGAGTACACGCCGCCAGTCATCTATAGCAACGAAAGCCGTGCAAAGCTTGTTTATATGATCGAGGCGCACCCTTCCGTTGCGGATGCAACAAAACTTCATCCCGGCCAGCCGGTGACGGTGGTGCTCAAATGAGCAGTGACTCCGACTCCCGCGAGTACGTCATCGACGTGCATGAACTCAACAAGCATTTCGGCGACAAGCACGTCGTAAACAACGTTTCATTGCGAGTGGCGCGTGGCCAGATTTTCGGTTTCCTTGGACCGAACGGCAGCGGCAAGACCACGTGCATCCGCTTGATGTGCGGACTGCTCACGCCCGACTCGGGCACCGGCACATGCCTCGGCTACGACATTCGTCGCGACAGTGCGCAGATCAAGCGCAATGTCGGTTATATGACTCAACGGTTCTCGTACTGGGAAGATCTGACCATTCGGGAGAACCTCGACTTCGTTGCGCGCATTTACCAGATGCGCAACCGGCGCGAAACGGTCGATAAATCGCTCGAAGCACTCGGGCTGCAAAGCCGCGCGAATCAGTTGACAGGGTCGCTTTCTGGAGGCTGGAAGCAACGTCTCGCGCTTGCGGCATGCATGCTGCACGAACCCCGATTGCTGCTGCTCGACGAACCGACCGCGGGCGTCGACCCCACTGCACGCCGCGACTTCTGGGAAGAACTGCACCGCCTCGCGGCGCGCGGCATATCCGTACTCGTCAGCACACATTACATGGATGAAGCCGAGCGCTGCCACAAGCTCGCCTATATCGCCTACGGCAAGCTGCTCGCGCAAGGCACGTCTAAAGAGGTGATCGAGTCGCAGGATCTCGCGACGTGGTCCATTCAAGGCGAGCACCTGAGCGAACTGTCGGAGAAGCTACGTGCAACGCCCGGCGTCGATCAGACCGTTGTATTCGGCGCCGCACTGCACGCGAGCGGGCGGGATCACGCGGCGCTCGAACGCGCCATCAGGCAGGCCACCGCAGGCACCACACTTCGCATGGAGCCCATAGAAACAGGTCTTGAAGACGTATTCATCTATTTGATGAGTCATTCGAAAGACAACTTTGGAGCGCAAACGTGAGCAACGGTACTGCTTTTTCGTTGACGCGCTGGTGGAGTGTGGTACTCAAAGAGTTTCTGCAACTGCGGCGCGATCGCGTCACATTCGCGATGATCGTGGGTGTGCCCATCGTTCAACTCGCGCTCTTCGGTTTCGCAATCAACACTGACCCGAAGCATTTGCCCACTGCCGTCATCGTGCACGATCAGAGCGAGTTTTCGCGCAGTTTCATTGCCGCAATGACCAACTCGGCTTATTTCGACATCGTCGAGACGCTGCCAGACGAAGAAGCCGGGCGCCGCGCGCTCGCGAGGGGCCGCGTGCAATTCGTGCTGAATATACCCGTCGACTTCTCCAGAAGGCTGGTGCGTGGCGAGCACCCTTCGCTGCTGCTCGAAGCCGACGCGACCGACCCTACTGCAACGCAAACCGCCGTTGCCGCGCTGCCGCACCTTGTGCAACCGGTCGCCGACAAGGACATCACAGGACCGCTCGCACATCTGAATGGCGGGCAAAGCGCATTTGGCGTTCAGGTTCACAATCTGTACAACCCCGAAGGCATTACCCAGTACAACGTCGTTCCCGGACTCATGGGCGTAATCCTGACGATGACACTCGTCATGATGACTGGGCTCGCCGTTACTCGCGAACGTGAGCGCGGCACCATGGAAAACCTGCTGGCTACGCCGGTTCTGCCGATCGAGGTCATGACCGGCAAGATCGTGCCGTACGTCGCCATCGGGCTTATCCAGGCATCGATCATTCTGTTTGCGGCGCGCTTCGTGTTTCATGTGCCTTTTGTCGGCAGCCTGATGGCGATTTACCTCGCCGCGCTGCTCTTCATTGCCGCGAACCTGACGGTAGGAATCACCCTGTCGTCGCTCGCACAGAATCAGTTGCAGGCCATGCAGCTTACTGTGTTCTATTTCCTGCCGAATATTCTTCTGTCCGGTTTTATGTTCCCGTTTGCGGGTATGCCGCAATGGGCTCAATTCATTGGCAACCTGTTGCCGTTGACGTATTTCAACCGGCTCATTCGCGGCATTTTGCTCAAGGGCGTCGGATGGACGGACCTTTGGCCCTCGATGTGGCCCATGGCTCTATTTACCGCCATCGTCATGGGAATTGCGCTGCGCTTTTATCGGCGCACGCTCGACTAGGAGAATGTTCATGAAAACACTTCTTCTTGCCTGCGCAGTGGCTTTGAGCGGCTGCACCGTGGGGCCGGACTTTCAGGCACCGGCAGTACCGCGCACGCAAAGTTATACACGCGAGGCATTGCCCGAGCGTACTGTCGAGTCCAACGGAGCGGCGGGCGCCGCGCAGAAATTCAGCCTCACGCCAAGGCCAACATCGATGTGGTGGCGTCAATTCCAGTCAGACGCACTGAACCATCTCGTGGACGACGCATTGCGTGAAAGTCCGACGCTCGCGCAAGCCCGCGCCAAGCTCATAGAAGCGCGCGAAAATTACACCGCACTCGCGGGCGCTACGCAATGGCCGGGCATCGACGCAACTGTTTCGGGTGCAAGGCAAAAGGTAGACCCCGCAGCGTTCGGTATTCCACATGTCGAGAACCCCGGACCGTTCTCTTTATTTAGCACATCGGTCAGCGTTTCGTATGTGTTCGATATCTTCGGCGGCAATCGGCGCGCGCTTGAGGCAAGCATGGCCCAAGTCGACTACGAATCGTATGAGTTCGATGCGGCACGGCTCGCGATTGCGGGAAATGTGGTGTCTACCGCCGTGCGCCGCGCCTCGCTGCAACAACAAATAGCGCTCACGCAGCGGCTTGTCGACGCACAGGCACATCAACTGTCGATCATGGAAGCGCGTTTAGCTGCCGGCGGCGTGTCGCAACTCGACGTTCGCAGCCAGCGCACGCTGCTTGCACAGACTCGCGCGTCTTTGCCGCCGCTCGCAACTCAGTTAGCTGCTGCCGACCATCAGTTGGCCATTCTGCTCGGGAGAGCGCCATCTGAAGCGGATTTCGACACCCTTACTTTCGACGCGCTGCATCTGCCAGTCGATATTCCAGTGGCTTTGCCGTCAACACTCGCTCGTGCGCGGCCGGACATCCAGGCGTCGGAAGCTTTGCTGCATCAAGCCAGCGCAAATGTGGGCGTCGCCACGGCGAACCTGTATCCGCAATTCGTGTTGTCGGCGGGAATCGGCTCGGAACGCACGCGCATTAGCGACATTGTGAATGGGCTGAACGTGTGGAATATCGGCCTCAATCTGACTCAGCCGATCTTTCACGGCGGCGAACTGCACGCGAAGAAACGCGCGGCGCAGGCTGTGTACGACGCGGCATTTGCGAGCTATCGGCAAACCGTGCTGGAAGCATTGCAACAGGTCGCCGACTCGCTGACGGCAATGCAGAACGACGCACGAGAACTTCAGGCGCGCACCGAGGCCGCACAGGAGGCCGAGGCGAGCCTTGGCGTTGCGGCTCAGCAATATGCGGCCGGCGGAATCAGCGAGTTTGCTCTACTCGATGCTCAACGTCAGATGTTGCAAACCGCACTCGATCAAACGCGGGCTCAAGCAAACCGCTTCACCGACACCGCTGCGCTGTTTCAGGCGCTTGGCACGCAGCCTGACAGCCAGGCTGAGGGTTCGCCTAGGGGTTCGCCTGGGGATCCGCTTGGGAGTCCGCTTGGCAGCAACCCATAGCCGCCTGCTCGCTTTGCGTGGCATTACAACTGCGCTTCGATAGCCGCCTTATCGATCACGGACCACACCTGACCAATTCTTTCGCCGCGGAATTCATAGAACACATTTTCGGTGAAAGTCACCGTTCTGCCGTTGACGTCGAGACCGAGAAATTTTCCTTTCGGTGTGCAATTGAAGCGCAGCCGTGCCGCTACATACGCGGGGTCGGTCACCATCAGTTCGATGTCGAAATGAAGGTCTGGAATCTCCTCAAAATTCCTCTCCAGCATCGTGCGATATCCCGACAAGCCGATCCGCTGATCGTTGTAGTAAACGTCGTCATGGACGAATTGCGTCAACCTGGTCCAATCCTGACTATTAAGGCACGCAATGTAGCTTCGGTACACGTTCGATAGATCCGGCTCAGTCATGGCAAGTTTCCATTTCTCGTCCAGGTGAGTGGGTTCCAGCATAACCGCTCGAAAGCTGGAATTGCGTAGTCGCGTTTCTCGAAACGACGGTACTGTGCGCGGCATACGCATTGCTGTCTCGTCGCAATGCGGCGCGCTCCTTGCGTCGTCTCTCGCCTCAACAGACGTTATTTCACGACCATGAAAAATTCGGCTTTGTGGGTCAACGCGTGCGCAGCCGCGCTCGCCATCGCGCTGGCCGGCTGCAACCGCTCCGGTACTTCGTCGACAGATCAGGCGAGCGGTGCGGCCGCAGTAAGTGGTGCCGCGCAAAGCGGGCCTGCCGTGTCGGCGCCCGCCACTGCGGCAAGCGACGCGCCTGCAGGCGCAAGTCAATAGTAATTTGACGCTGGCAGCCGCGCCACTGGCGAATTGCCGACATGCGTTCGATCCGTTTGCATGGCGAGGAATAGCCGTTGCTTGAACACTGCGCGTTGTTGCGCATTCCCTCCCCCCGCACTGATACGGAGCACCCTTATGAACGCTGTTGTATTGACCCAGCCGGAAGTTGGCCACGAAGACAACGCAATTGTCGCCTACCAGATGGCGGCGAAAGCAGTTGCCGGACTCGAGAAAGTGGTCGAATTGAATATGCAGACCGTCAAGACGTCCTTGTCCGAGCAGCGGGCGCTTGTCGATGCCGCGCTTTCTTCGGTATCGCTGGATCAGGTAATCGATCTGCAATTCCAGCAAATCCCCGCCGCAATGAAGAAGACCTGCGCGTATTGGGGGCATGTCGAAGACATCGCCGTGGATACGCATAACGAGCTTGCAGGCGTGCTCCAGGACAGCGTAAGCAGCTACCTGTCCACGCTGTTTTCGTTTTTTGGCAGCGCCGCTTCGATCGGCATTGCACCGGCGGAACGCACCACCGTAACAAGCCCGCTCGTGATTGACGAGCCGCCAGCCACGCAAAGCGGACCTGTCGCAATCCTGGACAGTGCTGGCAATGTCGTGTCGTCCACAGGGCGAACCGATCTGCACTGACTTAACGCAAGGTGGCGCGGCTAAGGCGTGTTCGCCTGCCGCGCCCTCGCGGCCGGGGCGACGTGAAAGGGCGTTAACGGCCATTACACTCAACGTTTCGCGACAAATGTCCTACATTTAGGGTCTTCACTAATATCGAAATCTGTCGCGTGTTTATCATTGGGCCACATGCATTCCAGGCAGAGGCGCGTGCGCCGTCCGCCCTCTCGGGTCCGATCAGTTTCGGGCCCCGCCTGCTTCCCACCGCACCAAATTTCCCAATGGATAGACTATGAGTAGCGCACGTTTCGCGTCGTTTTGGCATGGCCCAGAGCTTTCGGCCTATGAGGTGGCCTGTTTGAGTTCGTTCACCGCCTATGGCAGTGATGTAGCGCTTTATACGTATGGCGAGGTACAGAACGTACCCAAGGGCGTGATCGTCAAGGACGCAAGCGAAATTGTGAAATCCGACGCGTTAACAGCATTTTCTATTGACGGTACCCCGTCAATGGCGCATTTCACCGACTATTTTCGCTTCGTCATGTTTACGAAGACGGACGAAATCTGGGTTGACACCGACATGCTGCTTTTGCGCGCGTTTGATCGCAGCCTGGAGGGCAACATTATCGGGCGGGAGTCGGCCACCAGCATCTGCACCGCTCTGCTGCGCCTCGATCCCGCCGATCCGCGCCTGCTTGAGCTTTTACAACGGATCGAGGCGATGAAAGGCACCTCCATAAAATGGGGTGACACAGGTCCGCGTTTGCTGACGTCCGTATATGGCGTAAATGCAGGAGTACCAGAAAGCGACTTCTATCCGGTACATTTCGACGATTACTACAAGGTATTTCTTCCGCAGTACTTCGACGAGTGCGCAGCGTTGTGCGCCAATTCGTACTCGCTGCACCTCTGGAACAATCGCGTTGTGAAGATGGGTTTGTTCAAAAGAGTCGGACCGCCGCGAGGCTCATTCCTTCATCACGTCTTCGAGCAAATCGGCGCGAACAAACTTTTCCGGGAGTTTTATCCCGCGAACGTCATGCAGGCGATGATAGATAACGTCGAGCAAAAGGTCGGGCGCGACGAGGGCTTCCGCAAGCTCTTGCAAATTGGCATGCCGGTCGTAAAGACGGCAATTGTGAAGCGTCTGGGGGTTTGAGCACTTGAGCGGCCGCGTGGCCGTTCGGTCATGCGCCTCGCGCGACTTCGATAAGTTCCTTCACGCGCCGCGCGATATTCGTCAACAAGCCCTGCGACGACCCGCCCTGCTGCTGGCGGTGCGGCATGCGCTGCAAGTCTTCCCAGTCGCTTTCCAGCGCGCGGGCGTGGCCCTCCGGCGTGAACGGCCATTCCATTGCGACCGCGCGCGCATGCGCGGCGCTCTGAGCTTGCCCTGAGCGCTCCACATACGCATTGATAGCCGACGCTTCACGCTGCGCCGCTTCTCGCGAAGCCATAGCAATGAAGTCGTCGGGTCCCTCAATATGGACGCACCACAATTGTTCGCTCACGCGCGTTCCTCGCTGAATACCGTCATAAGGCGCTACCCTTCAGCAGTTCCCACTTCAGGTCCTGAAAGCAGGGACCCTGGGTCGCCTCACTGAACTTCACATCGTTGTGTTCGCCGTTCCATTCCATGATCTGCACCTTGCCGTCACTGTCGACTGTCACGTCCCACCCAATGCATCGCGCAAACGGCACCTTGCGATGGAGTTGCAGAACGGTATCGATGCAATCGCTGAACGCAGGCATTTTCAGTCCGGCGAACCTGACTTTGGAATCGGGGTGCTCTTCAGTCGCGCCCCAATCGCTCATGAAGCCTTTGCGAGCGAATTCACCCGTTACCAGGTCCACGGGCACACAAACTTCGTCGTCCACCGTGATATGGGTATGACTTGCCCTGCCCACGCGCAAAAATGCGGCGCGCAGCGAGGCGCGGCCAAGGTCGTCCACCGCCGTGGTGAGGCGTAAGGTCGCGACCGAGTTGGCAGCGAACGCGCTCAGCAATGGATGCTGAACGATGAACTTCTGTATTACTCCGTTGCCGAGCGATTTGATGAGATCGCAGTCGAACGACTTCCGGTCGAAGAAATGAATGCCTTTGCCTTGCCCTGAGCCGTCCAGTTTGAAGACGACCTTATCGCAGTCGCGGAACACCGCGTCTTCGAGCTCGCGCTCCGGGACCACCACGTTGCGGTCCGTAAAGAACAGGCCATTCGCGAAGTAGGCTATATCGGGAAACGCGTCACCGCCGAAGATGACCCGCGACATGGGCTTCAGGTTCGAGATCCTGCCGTAGCCGCCTTTCATATTGGGCACGACCACGCCGCCGTAAAAGTTGTCGGGGATCCAGCCTTCCTTGAACGTGCCGCTGAACGCAGCGTAAACGCGAAGCCAGGGTGCGTAGATCGCATCGCCGAATACGTCGAGTGCATACGTATCGGCTTGCTTGAGAGTCGCCGGGTCCGCTGGTCCGTATTTCTTCTCCAGTTGCCGCAGGACGCGCTTAGCCTGCACGCCATGCACCCGGTGGAATGCGTATCGCCCCACGCTCTTTATTGAACGTCTGGCTACTGTCTCAACGTCGATCAGTTTCATAGTCCCCTCCCCCTTCTGATTATGCTTGAGCTCCGCAGGTACTTCACTGCATTACTGGGGCCTCGATCCAACGGACGGATCAGTAAGCGTTGGGATGATGCAGCCCCTTGAATACAGTCGCGAAAATGATCTTGACGTCGAGCGCGAACGACCAGTTCCGAAGATAGTACAAATCGTGCGCTACGCGGCCCTCCATCTTCTCGATGCGGTCCGTCTCCCCGCGAAAGCCATTGATTTGTGCCCATCCGGTGATACCTGGCTTGATCCGATAGCGGTGAATATAGCCCGATACGATGTGCTGATAAAGGTCGTCGTGCTCGAGCGCGTGCGGCCTCGGCCCCACGACGGACATGTCGCCACGCAGCACGTTGAAGAACTGCGGCAACTCGTCAAGGCTCGTACGCCGCAAGAATCGTCCGACCCTCGTGATGCGGGGGTCGCCACGCGTAGCCTGCTCAAGCACTCCTTCCTTCTTCGCATGCAAGCGCATACTCCGGAACTTGTAAATCATAAAGACGCGACCGTCCGCGCCCTTTCGGCATTGCTTGAAGAACACAGGACCGGGCGAACTGAGCTTCACCGCTATCGCACACGCGAGAAGAATCGGCGAGACAGCAATCAACGCAATCAGTGCGAAGATGCGATCGAACAGTTCTTTCTTCACGAGAGCGTTTGGCGGCAATGGCGAGGCGGCCAGGTTGATGGTTGGAAAGCCGAGCAACTCGGTCACGCTTCCATCGAAAAGGGCAAGCGCCCGGACATCCGGCATGAAGCGCACATTGATCAGATCGTTGCGGAATTCATCGACCAGTTCCAGAATCGCGCGCTCTTCCGACAAAGGCAACGCCAGCCACACTTCATCTATCTGCTGCTCGCGCACGTATTTCGCGAACGCGGCACGCTGCTCGAACACGGGCACGGACATCGTGGTTTCCTTGTCCGGACGCAGGTTGTAGACAGCGTTTGCACGAAAGCCTGCGGCTGGCTCCATCTCCATCTTGCGCAAGATTTCGTCGCAATGTTCTCCGCACGCGGCGACAGCGACGTTCTGGAGATTCAACCCTGCGTTGCGCACTCGACCGAGAAGAACATGGGTCACCATGCGCCCCGCGATCATTGCGCCGCCAGCGATGCCAGTCCAGTACACAAACCATAACCGGGAGACGAAATCGATGCGGTGCAACGAGAACATCAATGCAAGCGCGCAGGCCTGCACCACGAGCCAGCCAAGCGCCACCTGCCCGGCGAGAACGCGTTTCGACCGGCCGCGCCACGACTGATAGACGCCCAGTGCCGGAAACACAGCGAGCGAAAACGCCGCCGCGAACGCGACAAATGCCAAGTAGAAGTTTCGTTGCGCGAAATCGTCGAAGCGAATGTGAGACGCGGCCACCGCGCCTCCGAGGATCATCGCCACATCGAACAGCCTGGCCATCAGACCTGTGATCAATCGCATAGCAGTTCCCTCGTACGCTCTCTGGTTCGCCACGGCCGATCAACCAGCACGGCCATACTTATCGTCGAATCGAACGATGTCGTCTTCGCCGAGATAGGTTCCGGACTGCACTTCAATGATCTGAAGCGGAACGCAACCGGGATTCTCGAGCCGGTGACGAATACCCAGCGGGATATACGTCGACTCGTTTTCGCCAAGAAGGAATTGTTCTTCGCCGCGCGTGACGAGAGCGGTACCACTCACCACGATCCAATGCTCTGCGCGGTGATGGTGCATCTGCAGC
The DNA here is from genome assembly GCF_052045935.1 of Paraburkholderia sp. 22098. Classification (NCBI taxonomy): domain Bacteria; kingdom Pseudomonadati; phylum Pseudomonadota; class Betaproteobacteria; order Burkholderiales; family Burkholderiaceae; genus Paraburkholderia; species Paraburkholderia sp. 22098. The sequence goes on from NZ_JBQEPV010000015.1 coordinate 67,286, forward strand.
GACAGGCGCGCGCCCGGCATCACAACAATTCGCTTCACCTGGAAACGGTCGCCCTGATCGATCGAATCGTAAAAGCCCCACGGGCGACGCACCTTTCTGTGCGCATCCGCTTCCGGTGACTTCTCCGCCTTGATACGCGACACGAGTCCCTTGATGTCCTGCACGTGCGAACGGTCAGCCACCAGAACAGCGTCGTCCGTCTCGACGACAATCAGATCGTTCGTACCGACGCATGCGAGCAGTCGGCCACCTTGCGAGCGAGCGTAAGTTGCCGTCGCGCCTTCGAAGAGAACACGTCCGCTCGACGCGTTGCCGCAATCGTCTTTCTCCATCGCCTGCCACACGGCGTCCCACGACCCCAGATCCGACCAGCCGGCCTCGAGCGGCACGACCACGCCCGAGAAAGGCGATTCGGGCTTGCCTAGATGTTCCATGACTGCGTAGTCGATCGAGTCCGACGGCGACTGCAAGAACGCTTCTGCGTCGGGAACGACACAGCCGTCGGTGACCTTGGCGCCTTCATAAGCTCGAACGCATGCATCGTGTATTTGCGGCTGGAACTGACGGATCACGGAGAGCCATACGGATGCACGTACTACGAACATGCCGCTGTTCCACCAGTAATTGCCGGACTCGACGTACTGCGCGGCCAACTCGGGCGCTGGCTTCTCGACAAAACGTTCGATTCGATGCGCGCCGTCCGACAGTGCACTGCCGAGGCGGATATACCCAAAGCCCGTGTCCGGGCCGGTAGGCGGAACGCCCAGCGTGGCAATAGCGCCCGCGTCCGCGTGGCGAGCCGCAATTTCAATTGCCTTATGGAGCGCCGTCAGATCTGCAATCGCATGGTCCGCAGGCATCGCGACGAGAATTACGTCCGTGCCCTCAGATGCTGCTGTCAGCGCGGCAAGGGTCAGGGCAGGCGCTGTATCGCGGCGACCGGGCTCGACGACGATACGGGCATTCACGCCACTTTCGCGAGCCTGCTCAGAAGTTGCGAAATAATGTTCGGCACCGCACACAATTACCGGATCGGGCACGACGCTCCATAGCGGATTGAAGTCGTCCATCCGGTTCATCGTGGCCTGCAACAACGTCTTGTCGCCAATCACATCGATCAGCTGCTTCGGGAACTGCTCACGCGACACAGGCCATAGACGCGTGCCCGAGCCGCCTGCGAGAATGACTTGCGCGAGCGGGGGGCATTCCCGCGATGCTACGTGCTGAGCTTCGAAGTCGGTCTCGCCGGCGGTTGCAAAAACTTTATCCATTTATCGCTCCAAGACATATGGGCCGGACAGCGATTAATCGCATAAGCGCCGACGAAATACGCTATACGTCGGCACTTTCCGGTCTCACATGTGATCAATGACGGGGTGTGGGCATCAACGGGCTACGCGAGCCGTTCTGTCCGCGTAAAGCAAGGATGCACACCGGGTTCTCGTCCGTGAGCGTCCACCCTTGGGCACTCAGGCAGCAGCGGGTCGCTCACGAAAAAACAAACGGCATACATATCGGCGTGGCGCCAGAATGCAGATGCCACTGAAGCATTACTCGATGTGATCAATCATAGACACCTCACGCTGCACCACAGCAATCGTGGCGCGAACAGTTGAGGTTTTGGCCAGCGTGGTGGCATTAGCGAGCGCGCACGTCTGCGAGACCATTGTTATCGCCCGCCGTCTGTGCGGCAGCGCGTGGAAATCAGTGCCTATACGTGGTACCTTCGTGGGTGCTTGGATAGCTCATTCATCCATACGCAGGACCCAATTCAATTCAGGTTCGTCGCCCCGCTGCGGCGCGCCGCATCTCCAACCAGGTTGTATTCGCACGTAATGGCCATGTCATTGCAAGCTATGCGCCATTTGTTTTTCGGGAGTCGCAATGGCTTACATTTCGCTACTTGCGTTGTTTCTTACTGTTACGAATCTCGTGCCACTTAGCGCGGTCGGCTTTGTACCGATCGTTCTTTACTCATGGCGTTTTTTTGGCCGGCGCTATCCGGCTTTTATTACACCATTGACGGCACTCACCGCCTTTATCGTCGTATCCACGCTGCTTTACGATCCGAAATCGTTTACCGAATTCGAGTTTTACCGGCGCGACGGCAACTTCTTCATTTCCTACGCTCCCATTTTTGCCGGTTGCCTCTATGTGCATCGGCTGGATCTGAACAAAGTGCTTCGCACGTTCTTCATCTTCGCGGTTGGGATCAACATCCCGCCATACGCTTACTACGTCGTCGAGACCGGCATACTGAGCATCTTCACGAACCCGGACAACAGCTTCGGCAGTTACTTCATCGCGCGCAACGCAGCGGGCGGATTCTTTGCCATGCTGTTCTGCCTGGGTGTTGGATGCTATCTGCAAAAGCGCAGCAAACTGCTGCTCGCGCTGATCGCGGCCAACGCAATGATGCTGTTTTCAACATACAGCCGCGGCTCACTGCTCGGTGCCGCAGCAGTACTGCCATACCTGTACTTCGGCCGTAAGCGCTGGCTACTGGCTGTGTTGATGGGCGGTCTGATTGCGGGCTCCCTTGCAATGGCCTTCTTCCATACCGACGGGACCATCGACTACATGGGCTACCCATTCAATATCCACAATCAGGATGCCAAGGTCGCCAACCTCAACATCCGCTATGAATGGCTGTGGCCGCGCGCCCTCGCCTATTTTGAGCAAAGCCCGATCGTGGGCCTCGGCTTCGGTTCATTCGACGATCACATCGGCACTGTAACGTCGTACTTTCACCTGTTCGGTGCACCTTCCGACATCGTGGTCGAACACAGCGATTCGCACGCTCATAACTCTTACCTGAATGCGCTCGCCGAAACGGGTGTGGTGGGCCTGTTCCTCACGCTGACTTTCTTCTGGAAGCTGGTGGAGTGGAGTAAAGATGGAGCGGCTGCCAGCGCGTTGGTCGGAGGCGGCCAGAACTTTTCCGCGTTCCGCTTCGTCGAAATCTCGTCCGTGTGTTTGCTGGTCATGGCGGCAACAGAGCATCGGCTCGTATCGCCTTCGAACGTTTTGATACTCTCGCTCGTCATCTCCCTGCTGCTGGCGTCACAATCCGCCAATGCGATCACTGCGGAATTCAATCGGCGCAAATCGCTGGCCCGCCGTCGCGTCTAAGAAGTTGCTACGCCTGCTGCGCTCTAGCGGGAACGTCAGTTCCCGCTAGAGCGAAACCCAACAAGAACGGGAACCCTATGTGGACAGTATTCACCAACATAGGCGATGCCGCCGTCACCTTACCCGTGGCCGCTGTCTGCGCCTGCTGGATCGCTCTCTTTAACGTCAAGCTCGCCTTCCGGTGGATCGTGATGCTTGCTGCCGGCATCGCCATTGTCGGCGCGAGCAAGATCTTCTACGCCGGCTGGGGCATCTCTTTTCCCGCTTCGCACTTCCGCGTGATTAGCGGCCACGCGATGCTGTCGACATGCGTGTGGATGGTCGCGCTCGCACTGCAATTGAAGTGGTGGCGTCTGCCGCCGTCGCTAGGAATTGCAGCTGGAATGGGAATCGGCGCGCTAACGGGCGTATCCCGCCTGATGGACCTCTCGCATACCTTGCCGGAGGTGATTGCAGGGTGGATTCTTGGCGCGATCGTAGGCCTGATGTTCCTGCGAAAGGCCCTTTCCGAGCAGTCTGAACGTGCGCGGCCCGCATGGTTGGCCGCGAGCCTTCTGTTCGTTTGCGCGCTCGCCTATGGACACCAGGCGCCGCTTCAGCGGCTTATTGAAACGCGGTCACCGCAAATACACAGCCACGCTCACTCGATCATGGCTCTTGCAGGCCGCGTCAAATATCGCATTCAAACTTACGAAGGCACGCTCGCCAGATGACGTTCGTCGACAGCCCGCTCGCGCACGAGGTACGGGCGGAGCTGTTCGATTGAGCTGCGCAGAAGCCGTGCGTCAATGAAATCCGTCAATGCGGTTTTAAAGTTCTCAGTCGAGAACCGTTCGGCATTCTGGCGGCAATTGACCGGGTCGAACAACGTAGCATTGCGCTCAAACCGCGTTACGGCTTCGAGCAAAGACTCAGCCGTCTGCTCACCGAAGAAGACACCGGTTGGCTGCTCGAGTGGCAAGCCTACAACCGATTCCAGTGCGCCTCCCCTGCCGAACGCGATCACAGGCGTTCCGCATGCCTGAGCCTCCACAACGGAGATGCCGAAATCTTCTTCTGCAGCGAACACAAAAGCGCGAGCGCGCCGCAGATGATCGACCAGCACTTCCAGAGGCTGGTGGCCGAGGATCGTCACGTTGGGGCCCGCGACCGCCTTTATGCGCTTCATTTCCGGACCGTCGCCGATCACCACGAGCTTGCGCTCCGGCGTCTGCGAGAAAGCCCGCACGATCAGGTCTATGCGCTTATACGGCACCATGCGTGATGCGGTCACGTAGAAGTTCTCTTTCTGCGTGCACATGACCATGTTGTCGAGATCGACCGGCGGATAGATAACCGTAGCGTCGCGCTGATACGCCTTCCTGATTCTTCGCGCAATGAAGTGCGAATTCGCAAGCAGATGGTCCACGCCATTCGCCGAACGCGAATCCCAGCCGCGGATGTAGTGCAACAGCGCACGGGCCATGATGGACTTGAGGCCCTTGTTCAGGTGCGATTCGCGTAGATACTGATGCTGGAGATCCCACGCATATCGAATCGGCGAATGAACATAGCTGATATGAATCTGATTGGGGCCCGTCAGCACGCCCTTGGCCACCGCGTGCGAACTCGAGATAACGAGGTCGTAGGCAGACAGGTCCAGTTGTTCGATTGCGATCGGCATCAACGGCAGATATGCACGATAGCGTTTCCGCGCAAAAGGCATCTTCTGAATGAACGACGTGTTGACGGGCTTGCCCTTCACACAATCGCGATCTTCGAGAAAGTCGACAATCGAGAAGATGTCCGCTTTCGGGAAACATTCGACGATGCTCTTTAAAACCTTCTCTGCGCCGCCCGAAACCACGAGCCAATCGTGAACAATAGCGACTTTCACTTCAACCTCCTGTGAGATTACGCGCCGGACGCTTCAGCGCCGGCAATCCGGTTCAGTCGTCCTTGGTCGCGCCTGCCTGGGCTCTTGCGCCCCATGCAAGCCCCAGCATTCCTGCAGCGCGCCGCGCGCCCGGCACGAGCCCAACCAATTCGAGCCGGACCATGATGACCATCAGGATCACGGCGAGGGTCGCCTCGCCGATGACCCGCGCAGTTGCCATGCCAATTGCTCCGAAGCGCGGCGCGAGAAGCAGCGCCGCGGCCAGATTGACGAGGCCGGAGGCTACTCCTGCAAACGCAAGCAGCCGGTCCTTTCTGCGCGGAACGAATACATAGAACGCGACGAACTCGTTGAATGCGACGAACGGGAACATCCACGCAAAACATTGAAGAACTCGAGCGGCAGGCTCGAACGCCGGCCCGAGAATCAGCGGCAAGACAAAGGGCGACAACGTCATTGCGCCGCAAAAAACGAGTAGGCCATAGCCGAGCAGAAGCGCCGCGCCCTGGCGAGTGGTCGCATGCGCGCCGTCCTTGTCGCCTTGAGCAAGCTGCCGCGAAATCGTCGGGACGAATACCTGCGATGCGGGGCCCATCAGGCTGAGCGCAATAGTCGCGAAGCGCTCAGCCGCGCCGAAATACCCTACCTGAGCAGGCGTGGACAACAACGTCAGCAGATACGTGGACGACGCCGTGAGTACCACGGAGCCCGACGAATAGCAGAACAGCATCGTCGAGCTGCGAATCAGCGGCATCACGCCTTGTAGTTTCAGACGCGGCAATCCGAGTTGTGAAGTGGTAATGCCATACGAAATGATCGACGACGCCACTCCCGCAATCAGCAGGCTCGCAAGCACCCACACCGAATCTGAGGGTTCCTTCACGAAGCTCAGCACCAGCACGAGGCTCACAGCGAAGCCGAAGACCTCGATCATGATCGGCGTACGAAAACGCTGACGCCCCTGGAATAGCCAGCCCAGATTCAATGCCGAGACGATGCCGAGCAATGTAGCCAGTACACCGATAAGAGGTCGCTCAGACAATGTCGGCGAGCACATGGTGGCGACGAGGCCGATGCATCCGCCCAGCGCGGCCAGCAAGAGCCGCGCGCTGACGTGCAGCGAGTAGATGGAATTGCACTCTTGCACCGAATGCGCCTTCGAGACTTCGCGCATCCCAACAAACGTGAATCCGTAGCTCACGAGCATCCAGATCACGTTCATGAGCGACATTGACGCAAGCACGCGCCCGTACTCGGACACGCCGAGAATTCTTCCGTAAAACGGCACCACGATGATGAGGTACACGTACCTCATCAAATATCCGCCGTAAACAAACGCAATGACGCTTGCGTTGTCTCGTCTTTCCATTCCGTTCTCCAATTGCGTATTCCTGACTTTAGCGCTGCGCCACGCGTCGGCGTGCGAGCGGGTTCGATATGTAGCGAACGACGAAGTCAGAAAGTGGCGAGTACGGTACGAGGCACAGGCCGGAAAGAAACAGCGTGCCGAACTTCTTCTTCACGCTCCAGAAAGGATTAGCCACGATTGCATGCAGGTAGCCGCGCGAATCGTGCAACATCCAGCGCCACCGATGAACGAGCGTCGCCCGATACACGCTTGAACAGAAGATCGCCTTCTCGTGGCCAAAATCATGAAATGTCGCGGGCAGTTCGATCTCCAGACGCGACCTCGCAATATTTCTCAGGATCGCCCAGCGCATGCCCAGCGCCTTCGGCGCCTTGGAGATCTGCTCCGAATTGGCGAAGGACACCGTGCCGCCGTCGGCGTTATGCACGCGATAGCCGCCAAGCGACTTGCGCACCGTGGCTACCGGGCCGACTAGTGCAGCGCCGTAGATCGCAAAGAAGTCGGCGCCGTAGCGATTGATTCCCGGCGCGGGAATAGGAAACACCTGCTTAAGTGCGCTTACCCGATACGCGTTGCCAGAGGCCGGCGGCGACGGATAGAGCCAACCCGCCTGCAGGAGTTCTCCGCAGTTGGCGGGCGGTTCGGTGTTTGGCACGTACGCCCCTGTCGCCGTTCCGCTTGCGTCCATGACGTCGAGCCGGAACTGCACTTTCGCCCAGGAGCCGCTGTTAAAGACCTGCATTACTTCCGACACAGCGCTCGGATACAGGATGTCGTCCGAATCGAGAAGGATCGCGTATTCCGTTTCCAGCGTACTGATCGCGTGGTTGTATGCGGCAACCTGGCCGCCGTTTTCCTGAAAGATCGCGGTAATCCGGCTACCGTAGCTTTCTATGATTTTCCGCGATCCGTCAGTCGAACCGTCGTCGAGCACGACAACCTGCGTGCCTGGATAGTCCTGGCTGAGCGCGGAATCGATCGCGGCCGCTAGATAGCGTTCGTAGTTGTAGTTGCATATGACAACTGTGACCTGGTTCATGGCATTCGACGCTATTTTGAAATTTTCGGTGAGTCGGAATTGCTACGCAAGCGAGCGGACGGCGATATAAGCAAGGTGAGTTGGCGGATCGTTTTCGGCGCCATTGACTTTGTCCGGCACCTTGAATCGCAGTTGCAAACCGTCGTTACTCCATGTGGTCGTAATGGCATCAGGTGCACTTACTGTGCCCGTCACCGCGTCTATGAAATCAATCTTTACTTCTCGGCCCGAAGGCCGCTTAAGCCCCGCCACTGTCACAGCGCGCCAGCCCGCGGATCCATTAACCTGCAGCACGATGTCATTGCCGGAGCGCAGACCGCTACCGGATGCGCCTGGACCAAATTGCAACGGGTTCGTCAAACTTGCCAGCGAGCCCGAAACAGTCTGATGAAGTACGACGAGGCTTCTGCCCGACGCGTTGTAGGTCCGCCTGGGTGGACCGCGATGAGTTAGACGGAACGGCTCGTATCCGTCCCAGTGATAGATCATGGACACGTACTTGTTGGGTTCGTTCCAGTTACGATCGAGCGCCCACACCGCGAAGTCAAAGAGGTACTCCGGCAGGTAATGCGGATTCTTCATATACGCATCGCCGATTTCGGTCTGCCAGATACCGCGCGCCGGGCCGTTCTTCACGTACTGCTGATACAGCGGATCGAGATCGGCGACGCCCAGGTAGTGCGTGTCGAGATAGTCGACCCAGTCCAGCATGCGTTCATTCGAAGCGGGACTTCGGTACTCGAGCCACTTGCAGAAATTGGACACGCCGCCCTGATCGGGCCAGCCGCCGTAGACGATATACGCGTTGTACTTCCGGATGATGCGGGCGGCAGGTAGATGCACACGTTCAACGTAGTCCTGCATCGCACGGTCGTACGGCTTCGCGTGCTTTTCATCCTTGTTGAAGTTCGGACCGTGCCAGAAGGTAGCCTGCGGTAAACCGCCGGACAATTTCCCGGCCGCCTCGTTCCAGATCTGGAAATAGCGCAGGTTGAACGGCGGTGCGGAGTACTTACGCACAACTGCCTCGACGTAACGGGTCCACGCCCGGACATCCACGGGCGCAGAATTGCTGTCACCGGGCACGGTGGCATTCCACGGCGGCGTATAGCCGAGCAGCAACAGCGACTTGATGCCATTGCGGTTGTTCAGTAGCAGCGCTGACGGAAGATCGTTGTCGAACTGCGATCCGGTCTTGTCGACACGCATGGGCTCAGTGGGTGAATCCGGCTGACCGGGGCCAACCGAATCGCGCCCCCAGGTGATGCCCATTTGCCGCCACATCTCGACGTCGTTGCTTGCGCCAGCCCATCCATTCGAGCCGATCAGGTCCGTGATCCTGCGACCGCCCGTACTTCCCGAACTTCCCGCTTGCGGCACTGTACCGGCCGACGCCGAAGTCTTGCCGCGCGCAAGCGGTATGGCCGCACCAAAAAGGGCGGCGATTGTTCCCAACGCCCGACGTCTGCCGACACTCTTTCGAATGCGAAACATTGGCCTGCCTACCGACATGCGCTAGCCCGCCGACGCGCGGGCCGGCACGCCCGTCAACTGCACGCCCGCCTGCCCTTTGAGAATCTCGAGCACGGTTTGCGCGGTCACGTCCCAGCGAAACTCGCGCGCACGAGCGAGTCCCATTGCCCTATAACGTTGCCGCAATACGTCGTCTGTCATCATTAGAGAGATCTTCGCGGCAATGTCGTCCGCCGATGTTGAGTCGCAATACATCGCCGCATCTGCGCAAACCTCCGGTATGGAGGTCAGCGACGATGCGACTACCGGACAGCCGCAATACATGGCCTCGAGCGGAGGCAGGCCGAAGCCCTCGTACAGCGACGGAAAGATAAGACACCCGGCGTTTTCATAGAGTGCCTTCAGCTCGCCGTCAGTGACGAAACCAGCCCACACCACTCTTTCCGATTGCGGTTTCTCTTCAGCGAGTTCGCTATTGAAGATGCGCGCATTCTTGCCGCCGACCACTACGAACTTGACGTGGTCGAGATGCCCGAGCTTCTCTATCGCTTCCAGCACGCGTTGCAGGTTCTTGCGCGGATCGAGACTTCCGACCACGACGCAATAGGCGTCCTTGACGAGATTGAGCCGCTCGATCACCGCGGGGTCCGAGGTAACGCGGTCCAGGTGGTCCGCAGCGGGACTCACTACTGCGACTCGCGATTCGTCGATCTTCAGGTGGTGGCAGATCCGCGATCGGGAGAACTTCGACACCGTCAGAATCATCGGCTGCATTCGTGGCAGTATGAAGAAACAGAGGCGGTACCACAGTACGAATTTTTTGGAGAACCCGCCCGGCACGTCATACACCGCCATGTCGTGGAGCATCACCACCTGCCGGCGTTTCAACACCGGGTTCATGTTGCAGAGGTTGACGAGCCTGACGCCTCTCGCGGCAATGGGCAGTGTGATCTGTTCCCACAGCGTGCCGCGAAGCCATGGGAAGCGTCGCTGCCATCTCAGCAGCGCGCCCGGCTCCTTTGCATCGCGCGGCACGAATACCTCGAGCTTCTCGCCCGGCGGAACCCGCATTTGCATCGCTCTCGTCAACTCATACGCGACTCTCTGCACACCCGTGACCGGCTGCGAAGTGAATTTACCGTTGATTGCAAACGCCATCTGCTTCTCCGTTTTGCGAGTTCATCGAACGACGTAGCAACTCGCTCACGTTCGCAGGGATCCACTGGTTGCGTCGGCATCGCCATAGTCGCTCGCATAGTTGGTTGCATAACCGTAGGTGCGAGTACTGCGTCGAAGCGGAATACCGTTGAACACCGCACCGGCGATGCGGCCGTCCGCGCGCTCCATCTTCTTCACGGTGTCCTCGATCTCTTCCTCCGATTGCATGCCCGAGCGCAACACGAGTAGCGATGCACCCGCTTCGCTCGCAATGATCGACGCGTCGGTGACCGCAAGGAACGGCGGCGTATCGAAGATCACCAGATCGAACTGCCCGCTCAGACGTTCCAGCACTTCCTTGAAACGCGGCCTTGCGAGCAAGGCGGCTGGATTGTCAGGGCGCGAACCGCACGACATGAATGAGAGACCGTCGATACCCGTATGACGCAGCGCATTGCGCAGTGGCATACGGTCCGAGAGAACTTCGGAAAGACCGCCACGATTGTTCTGATTGAAGAGCGATGCGAGATGGCCGCGACGCATATCGGCATCGATCAGAAGAACTCGCGCGCCGATCTCGGCCTGCAGCGTCGCAATGTTGGCCGCGACAAAGCTCTTCCCCGCCGATGGAGTCGGCCCAATCACCATCAGAATGTTGTTGCGTGAATGCGCGAGATCGCGTGCCAGCGAAGTGCGCACTGCTCGTAGCGCCTCCACAGAAGTATCGTTCGGGAAGCGTTCAGCAAGCACCTTGGTGCCACCGCCTGCCACCTGAATTTCTGGCACGCCGCCCGTGGCTGGCTGAGGCAGTCCTGCGCGCGCGGCAGCACCCGGCAGCGATTTCGCGCCGGCATTCGTTCGATCGAGCAACAACTGCTGCTGGCTGAACAGGATCTCGCCGAATACCGGCACGCTCATTCGGCGTTCGACATAACGCGGATCCGTTACGCCCGTCAGCACATGTCGGCGCATGAAGACGAGGACAACGCCGGATACGAGGCCGAGTACGAGACCGCCAGGAAGCACCAGAATCGGCTTCGGTTTAACCGGACGATGCGGCGTGATCGCTTCGTCGACCACGTGCGCTCCACCAGTGGTACTTGCACGCCGCACCTGCAATTGCTCGGCCTTCTGCACCATCCCCAGGTAGATCGTTTCCGCCACCTTCTGCGCGCGAATCAAATCGACGCTCGAACGTTCGGACGCGGGCATACCGTTGAAATGTCCATCGAAGCTCGCCTTTGCGTTCTTCAGTTGCGCAAGCTGCGTGTCGACGCTTTGTACCCAACGGCTCTGCGGCGTATAGCGCTCGAGCAATTGCGTGCGTTGCAGCTGGAGCGTTGCGATTTGCCGGTCAATGTCGAGGCCGCCTTGCAAGTAGGCCTGCGCCTCTGCTGTCGGCTGCATCGACTGGGAATTGGCCCGGAATGCCTTTAGCGCTTCTTCGGCTTTCCTCAGGTCTGCGAGCAGGCGAGGAAGTTCTCCGTTGATGAACGCGAGCGTGGTGGTGTCGTTGAGTTGCCGGCTGGCAATCGCCGTCGCCAGGTATTGCTGGCCCAACGCATTCGCGACTTCAGCAGCCTTCGCCGCGCTTTTGTCGGTGTACTCGATCTGAAGAAGACCGGAGTCTTTGACCTTGTCGCTAACCTTGATGGTTGCGTCGAAACGCTTGATTGCGTCCACCGCATTCCACCGCACTACCGTGAATTCGGTGCCCGGGCGTGCGACAAGTTCATCCACGCGCATTGAAATGCCATTGCTGGACACCTGTTTGCCGATAACGCCATGGAGGAATACCTGATCTTGCGGCCCGCGCAATTCGTAGGTATTGTCCTCTCCAGCAACCAGCGTCATTTTTTCTTCTTCCAGATCTTTGGGAACGTCAAGCGTGCCGATCTTTACCTGCTCGCCTCCCCATGCGTACGACTTGAGTCCAAGCCATGGCCGGGATGGCTCACCAGGCGTCGCAAACTTCTCTGCAATGTCGCCGAGCAGCGGTAGCTTGTGCGGCGTCACGGAGACGTCGAACCGGAATCGTTGGATCACTGGCTCGAGCACGGAGCGGCTGCGCATGACTCCCATTTCCGTCACGGTAGACGGTGCGGGCGGAGGCAGGTTCTCCTGGTTCTGGAGTGCAAGACCGAGCGCATTCGGTTCGGGCGGATCTACGCGAATGAGTACATCCGCGGAATAGATCGGGGACGCGATGAGCAGATAAGCGGCGGCCAGGCTGACCACGACGACCGTGGTAAGTACGATCTCCCAGATATGGTCGCGCATTAGACGCAACATGGCACTGGGGCTTAATTGGCCGCGCTCTGTACTGGCAGTCGCCGGGAGCGAATTCAGAGGATAGTAGTCCACCGGTTTGATCCTTCCATGTTTGATGGGCACAGTAATGAGTCGACACCGCCTGGCTCAACCAACGGTCCGCGGCTCCTGCCGTCTCTGACAGGAACGCATATGGCGTAGGCCCGACGTTTGATCGGGGACTACGTCATGGTTTGCCAAGCCAAGTGGCTGTCCACCTGCTTGAATTGATCAAAGGCTGCGCCGTTGGCAACACGGCTCGCCCCCGTCTCCAGACTTTCAATCCCCCAGATCACGAAGCGATACGCTTGACACCGCGCTCCGCGTTTAATTCCGTACTACAAATCGTTAGCTTTTTATTACACCAGAGACCGACCTACAGTCGACTTCGCAAAGCGCGGTCCGGCCCCGGACTCATGTGAGCGATGCCTCGTCGTACGTCGTCAGTGCAAAGCACTTAAAGACACGGCAATTACTACACCTCAATCAACTTCTTTACGTGACAAAGGTGAAGAAATTGCGCATTGCTGGCATTCGATAGCGCCTACCGGGGCAACCGCTACTTTTCTACAGATGCTGCAGTGAAGCATAGCGTCGGTTGGAATGAGTGCATCACCCGGGGCGTAAATTCGGGTGCTAATGGCCGATTCCGTGGAAGAGATCACCACGCAACACACAATTTAGAAAGTGTTGTAGCTATCTGCAATGGATGTAACAGAGTGATACCGCTCCGCGCATTCAGCGTTATGCGCCATTTGTGTCTCTTCTCACGGGGCCGATCCAGCGCTGCCGGCGTGAAATACCTCTAAGCCTTCTCCCACGGGGCTTTGAAGGCAAAGACCGCTCTTTTGCCCTGCAAACGCGCATTCGTTCGTTCCAGCAATTGTTGCTGACTCGGACAGGCTTTCGTATGCCTTTATTCAGGCGCACAAGGTAAGTATTTCTCCAATCCTCCGAATTGCGCCAAAACACCATCGATTACCGGCCACCATCGCCAGGGTCATTTGAGTACGCTAATCTCGACACGTAGGCAGTGATTCACCCTGTTTGGAGAACTAAGCGTGACGACTTCCACCGATTTTCTCAGGTCGTACATTGATGCGCACCGGACCAGTCCAAAGGCTGCAACACGGAAAGCAGCGAAACACATTGGGCTCTTAGTGTCCCAGGAATGCTCCATGGCGACTGCTGGATCTATCGGCGACGCATTCCGTCTGGCAAACGAATTGTCAGAAGACACAGCACCCGGGTCTCCCTATTCGCTTTCAGTACTCTCTGAAAGCGGCGGGCTCGTAACCAGTTCGTCTGGCATATCGATCTGGACCCAAAGTATCGAGCGCCATCGGCTCGGCGAATTCCACGCGTTGTTCGTCGCCTGTCGCGACGCGGCGAGGGCGTTGGAATCCAACGACCGTCTGCTTTCATGGATAGCCCGTCAAGGCTCTATTGCATCGTTCGATATCCAGCAAGGCGCCAACATGGTCGTCATTTGCAAGGATCCGATGCATTCCACAGTGCCGATCTTCGTATTCGACGACGCTCCGACGACGACGCGGACCAGCAGTGCCACGCCGACAGACCTCGCCCTTGCGCAGATCGAACGCGACCTCAGTACCGAGATCGCCCGAAAGATTGCCGACATGCTGCAAACGACCTACGTCGAGTCAGACAAATTCGAACTGGACGATGCGAGCATTACCACCACGACAGAGAAGATTCGCGAGTCCGCGCGTTGGATCAAGGAGAACTACAGCAATCCGATCTCCGTGGCAAAGGCTGCGGAGTGCGCGGCCATGAGCAAACGAAACTATCAGCGCCGTTTCAAATTCGAGTTCGGCATGACTCCGCTCGAATACCTGCTGCGCACCCGTTTTGAAGTCGTACGCGCCATGCTGCGCAACACAGATTTGCCGGTAGACAAGATTGCCCGGCGGTGCGGAATGGGCGACGGCAATCGCCTCGGCCGCCTATTCAAGGAACGCTACGGCATGTCTCCCACGCAATTCCGCGCGCAGCAGCGCCTGGAAGTGACAGAACGATGCGTCGCAATCGACGACTGACGGTCCGGCATCAACACAGCCAGGCGGCGCGCGGTTGAGAGACCGCGCCGCCCGGCTTTGCGCGCGCATCGAGCGTCGCCAAGCTATCAGATATGGAACAGAAAATGACAACCACCAAATCTGCGCGGTTCTCCAACGAAGCCGGTACATCTACCCTGCGGGGCAGGAAAGCCGATATGTCGGAAGACGACATACCCGACGACTGGCTGCTCTCGCACGACGCCGCAAAGCCAGCGCAACCGCGTAGGCAATCGAGCGTTAGAAGACTCAAGGAAGCGGCCAAATCGATGCTGCCGGCGCCCTTGTTTCTTAGTCTGCTGCATCACAAGGAGATTGGCCGCTACCCGAACCTGCGTCGGCCCACCACCTTCAACGAAAAGATCCTGCAGAAGAACTTGCGGCCGGATCCATGGTTCGTCGAGTTGACCGACAAGCTCACGGTCCGTGAGTACGTCGCGAAAAAGCTGGGCGAGAAGCACGTTATTCCGTTGCTTTCCGTCCCCGACGCTTTCACGCAAGAAGTATTCGATGCTCTGCCGAATGCGTTCGTCATGAAGGCAAATCACGGCAGCAGCTATGTGGAGGTTGTCAAAAACAAGTCGGCAACTTCATTCGAACAGTTGCGGGACCTCGCAAACTACTGGCTGTCGCTCGACTTCTACAAGATTGCTCGTGAAAGGCACTACCGCAAGATCAAGCCACGCATCTTCTTCGAGCAGTTGTTACTCGACAGTAGCGGCAACATTCCCGCCGACTACAAACTGCACTGCTTCGGCGGGCGTAGCGGACGACCGATCATCTACATCCTGGTGATTTCCGACAGATTTGGCGGGAACACAAGAGGCGATGTGTACGACGTCGATTGGAACCATCTCGACATAGCAATCGGCTATTACAAACGCAGTCCGGTGCCGGCACCCCGCCCCGAGAACCTCGATGCCATTCTGCAAGCGGCCACGAAGCTCTGTGAAGACTTCGACTATGTTCGCGTGGATCTGTATGCACCGGATAACCATGTGTACTTTGGTGAACTAACGTTTACGCCGGGAGCAGGTGTTCTGCCCTTCACGCCGGATAGCACCGATTACGACTGGGGAAGATTGGTTCCGGACACGTTCTGCCGCTGATGTCGGACAGTCGCAACTGTCCCAGCACGGACCACTTAGTAGCCATCAAATGCAAAATGAACCCGGCCCCATCCTGCAAGCAGGCGGGAACCAGGTTCATTAACCGATAAGCGGCAAAGCGCGCTCAGGTGTCGGCGTGGCTCGACGTAAAGCTGGTGAATGCGTTGTACGGCGCGTCTATCGGTGTGCCGTTGATCATGATGCCGTAGGTGTTGTTCCCGCTATCCAGCACGTAGTACATGACCGACTGAATGTTGTGCGTCTTTCGTGCGCCGTAGAATGCGGCAAGCCTGTCCGAGATGTAATTTCCGCGGTAGCTCTCCGAGCGCTCCGGACCTGCGTTCCATTCAGTGACGATAAGCGGCACGCCATAGCGGGCCTTGCAGTACGTTGCAAGGTCGAAGCCCGGACCTGCGCCGTCGGTCCCGATGTTGAACAGGTCGCCATAGACTTCGTAATTGTGCCAAGTCGTAATGTCCCAACGTACCTGCGGATGACCACCGCTGCCGTCGGGTTGCCTGCCGTCCCATAGTGCGTCGGCTGCACCGACGTCTGCAACGCAGAAATTGATGCCGCACTTCGCGGACGACTGCACCGACTTCACACCGTCGATCATTCCGCGCATGACGCCGCGCATGACAGGCCAGTTCGCATTGTTGAAGTCGCTCGCCTTTGAGCCGGCGTAGGTGAAGTCCATCACGGTCGCGTCTTGGCGCGTCAACTCGTTACCGCATTCGTAGATCGTCACGCCGTAGGGCTTCAACGCATTCGCGACAGTCGAGCCGACGGAGTAACCGCGGCTATACGCGGTCGACTCACTTCCGATCACAGCGCCGCTTGCGTCATATACACCCTCGTCGATCAACACGAGCAGCGTGAGTCCTGCCGACTGGAAAGCCTGCGCGAGCTTGACTACAGCATTCAATTGCCTCGGATCGTCGGATACGCCAACGCGGTAGCTCGTGCAATTCATGGCCTTCAGAATCGACACAACCTTCTCGGGCGTGTACGTATAGTCGTAGTGGCCATTCATGCCGTAGAAGCTTCCTGGAACAGGAGCGACGTCGATGCGCGGATCGTTACAAGGGAGCCATTGCTCTGCGACATCCGCGTTCACGAAGAACTGACCGGCGGTGCCGCAATGCCAGATCTTGCCGCCATACCAGAGCACAAGCGACACGTTGTACGTATTGCCAACGGTAGAGCCGTTTCTGTAGATCACACCGTTGGCGAGCGTCCATACGTCGCCGGAGCTGTCGGTGATAGAAGAGGCCGAAGGGATGACCGTTCCGTTCGCGGATGCAGCGGCAGCTTTCGCCGTTGGGCTTGCGGAAGCCTTGGCTGCCAGACTCGCGCCGCCGTCTTCACCGCCGCCACCACAGGCGCTCAAAAGATAGCTACCGGCAAGGGCCGTCAGGCCTCCAAGAAATTGTCGTCGTTTTACCATGTTTGTTTTTCCCACTGTCGAGAAAGTCTCGATAAAAAAGCCGAAGATGAGTTTTTGAAGTTCAGCAGAGTTGTTTTTAAACAGCTCTTATTAATTCGTTGTGCTTAACGATCCAGAATGACGTGTGATATCGCCAGCAACCGCTGTAATTGCAATCACATTGCCAAAGACAACGTGGACTAACATGCTCAGGCAAACAGACAAAGCTGCGCCTATCGCGATGCGCTCGACGCCGCGATACTTAATGAACCATCTGGAACGACCGCTGCGGCACATTCGCCGCTGGAACACGTCGCATTGCCGCGCAAACGTTTAACCAACAGAACGCAATTGACTGCACTGCTCGGAAAGTTGTTCGCTTCCATGCCGCGACAGGGGTAAATCGTACCCGCTTATGTCGGGTAGGTCACATGGAAAATAGTCGTTTTCGGCCAAAAAGCACGATCCTTTCCGTGAACTTCGCATTTCGCAAAAATTTCTGCTTTCTGATGATGATCGGAAGATTAGATGGATAGCACGTCGGGCAAGCTGACCCCGGTAAGAAGTTTCGTTTTCCATGTTCCTTGCAGTAATAGTTTCCCAATCAACCGGGCGACGCGAGAGAGGCGGGAAATTTCTTCTTAAATCAGACGATTGCAGCCCGAAGAACATCATGGTTCGGTTTGCACACGGATGGAAATTTCCTCTTTCAATCTTCGTAAGAAATTTCCTTTCTCGTGGTTTACGCTATTCCGCTTTGATTTCCCGGCGCTCGGGACGAAAGGGCCGCCCAAGGCAATGCTCAACCGGGAGGTGTGGCGACTCACTTTACGAAGGATCTAACGCAGCCAAAATATCTCGATGCGCAGTTACCGCGCCGCGATTTAGATTTAACGCTGTGGTAATCCAGATTAATTCATCAAGCGTCTAGTTTTAATCTCGGACACGGATCCGCGCGAAATCAAATCATGACGATCCCTGCCCTGACCTTTTCGAAAATCGCGCTGATCTTTAGCGCATCGTCACGTGTAAACAGCGTGTAGACACCACGGCGATGTCAGCCCAGGCGCTGTACCGCGCCTCGCGAACTTTGCGCAGGAGAAAAGCACGCTGTATATAGAGGCCGGGCTCGTCCGCTGGCCCACCGTTCAGCGACATTGCAGAGCGCACAGGCTGGCGCGTGAACATGCTGCTGGCGAGCACGACCCAGAAAGAGTAGCCAGACAAGACACGTTAGCCGGTTCGCCAAGTTCGCGAAATTGAATGTGCGCGCAACCAGCTGTCAGACGCAGCAACTACTCGGCTACAAGCCAACAAAAGCCAACAAAAGCCAACTTGCCCGCCGAGACAAATCTCGGAGAACATTTCGCAAGCCAGGACGATGCAGCGCGAAGCCTTGCGACACAGCCGACAGCACGCGGCTAAAGCTTTTGCAATGAATGGCAGACGAGCGCTACACGAGGCCCATCTATGAGTGCGCCAGCACACGTAGAGGGCTATCACGCAGCGCTCGTGTTGAGCGTCCGGAGCGGATGAGGCCGGACACCTCGATCGCCGCGACCATTTCTCCTTGCACCGCGGCTGATCACAAGCTACCTTCCTTGTAAGTACTCTGCTGACTATCGGATAGTGTCCGCGAATCGATACCGCAAGCATCACCTTGCTCCGTTGTCGGCGATTCTGTTCAGCGCCCTGGCGGGCCTGTCGCCGCACGCGCACGCACAGGAATTCTCGCTGCTGGCCGGACCGCTCTTTAGTGCGGGCACGAATACCTATTCATGGAGCGCCAATTATCGCGAGGGCTTGGGACGATACGCGGCATGGAGTTTTTCATGGCTCAACGAAGGCCATCTGCCCAACCATCATCGCGACGGACAGGCACTCCAGGCGTGGGGACGCCTGCCGTTATGGAACGACCGGCTCGAGCTGTCGGCGGGCGCCGGGCCATACCGGTACTTCGACACGACCGCGGCGAGCGCCGGAGGCGACTATTCCAACACTCACGGCTGGGGCGTATTGGGGAGTCTGCGCGCCGCCTACTACTTTGACCGACGCTGGATCGCCCAGGCGCAATTGAACTACGTGCATGCGTTCGGCGGCCCGGACACCACCGCGTTGATGTTCGGCGTCGGTTATCAACTCGAGGCGTCGGGTGAGCCGGGGCCACGTCAACGGCCGGTGTCGCGGACGTCGAATGTCACCGGTAATGAACTCACCATCCTGTTTGGCAAAACGATCCTCAACAGCAACGAGTCGGAATCGAGCAGCGCAGGAAGTCTTGAATATCGGCGGGGATTGTGGCGCTATGTCGACGTGAGCGCGTCATACATTCACGAGGGCGGGCATATTCAATCGCGCCGCGACGGTGTCGCGGCGCAACTGTGGGCTACTCGCGCATTCTTTGGCGACCGCCTCGCATTGTCGGCCGGCGTTGGTCCGTACGTCGCGATCAAGCAGACCGACAACGTTCCGCAAGACCGCACGGGCGACGGTCGCGTATCGGCGCTCTTCGCCGTGTCGGCGAGCTATCGCTTCGGATCTCGCTGGCTCGCTCGTGTCAGTTGGAACCGCATAGTGACTCGTTACAACCGCGATACGGATCTGATCGAGGGCGGTATCGGCGCGCGGTTTTGAGGGCTTGTACGAAGCAGCCAGCGAAGCCAGGCCGCTTTATACATGGATGCGCAATCCCAACGGACTACCGCGACATCATGTTCATACTGACGTTATGCATGACCCACATCGTGCCGCCGATCAGGAACAAGGCGGCTAATGCCGTATAACCGAGCGCCATGACGTTCCAGCGTTGTCCGGCCGACATGTCGATGTGCAGGAAAAACACCAGATGCACGACGATCTGCACGAAGGCAAGAATCGATAACGCGATCATCGCCGTCTGCGCCGGGAAAGTGCCGCGCATTACGAGCCCGAAGGCAGCGGCGGTCAACACCACGGACAGCAGGAATCCGCCAACATAGCCGCGCATGCTGGCGTTGCCCTGCTGCGCCGGAACTGATTGCATATGAGCCATTTACAGCACGCTCCCGAGGTAGACAAAGGAAAAGACGCAGATCCACACGATGTCGAGGAAATGCCAGAAAAGACTTAGGCATGTGAGACGCGTGATCTGGCGTTCCGACATTTTCGGACTCCGCATGATCTGCACGGCCAGCACCGCCATCCATACGAGGCCCACCGTAACGTGCAGTCCGTGCGTACCCACCAGCGTGAAGAACGACGACAGAAACGCACTGCGGGAAGGTCCTGCGCCTTCGGCGATCAGGTGCGAGAACTCGCGCATTTCCAGAAAGAGAAACGCAAGACCGAGCACGAAGGTCACCGCAAGCCAGCCCAGGACGGCAGCGGACTTACCGCGCCGGGCGCCTAGCATCGCGAAGCCGTAGCTGATGCTGCTCAACAGCAGCGCGGCAGTCTCCACCGCGACGCCGCCGATGTCGAACAGATCCTTGCCCGACGGGCCGCCCGCGAACTGATGCGACATAACCGCAAACACGGCGAATAGCGATGCAAACAACACGCAGTCGGTCATCAGATACAGCCAGAAGCCGAACACCGTATCCGACGAACCGTGGTCATCGTGTGCGCCGTGGTGCGTCACGGAGATTGTTTTCTGCGACATCGATCAGGCCTCCACAGCTTCGAATTCGCGGCTCTGCACCGCAGCGGCCGCCGGGCCACGCTTACTTTCGATTTCCCGCACGGTGTCGGCGGAGATGTAATAGCCGTCGTTGTCGCCAAAGCTGCGTGCAATCAGCGTGGCCACAATGGCCAGCAGTGCCGCGACAGCGAGCCAGGTGATGTGCCAGACGCCGGCAAAGCCGAGCACGAGACTGAACAAACCGATGAGCAACCCTGCACTGGTATTGGACGGCATGTGAATGTCCTGATATGCCTGATTGGCCGGAGCTTTTGCGAGTCCGCTTGTCGTCTCCTTCATGTGAGCGTATGCGTCGAGTTCGCGCACCGTCGGAATGATGGCGAAGTTATAGACCGGCGGCGGCGACGCGGTCGCCCATTCGAGCGTACGGCCGTTCCAGGGGTCGCCCGTTACGTCGCGGTACTCGGGTTTATTGCGGTTTGCCACGCTGACCCATACTTGCGCCACCTGGAAAACCACGCCGACCGCGATCAGAGCTACTCCGCATGCAGCCGCAATCATCCACGGATGCCACGCCGGGTTGTCGTAGTGGTTCAGACGTCGAGTCACACCCATGAAGCCCAGCACGTAGAGCGGCATGAACGAAGCATAGAAGCCCACGAACCAGCACCAGAAGGCGCACTTGCCGAGCTTCTCGTTCAGCTTGAAACCGAATGCTTTCGGGAACCAGTAGTGGAACCCTGCGAGGTAGCCGAAAACCACGCCGCCAATGATCGCGTTGTGAAAGTGTGCAATCAGAAAGAGGCTGTTATGCAGCACGAAGTCCGCGCCAGGAATCGCCATCATCACGCCGGTCATGCCGCCGATAGTGAACGTGATCATGAAGCCGATCGTCCACAACACGGGCGCGGAAAACTCGAGTCGCCCGCGGTAGATCGTGAACAGCCAGTTGAAGATCTTTACACCGGTTGGAATGGCAATGACCATTGTCATAATGCCGAAGAATGCATTGACGTCCGCACCCGAGCCCATCGTGAAGAAGTGATGCAGCCAGACGAGAAACGCGAGGACCATGATTGCGCACGTTGCATAGACCATCGTCCGGTAGCCGAACAACGGCTTCTTCGAAAAGGTCGCAATGACTTCCGAATAAATGCCGAACGCGGGCAACACCAGAATGTAGACCTCGGGGTGGCCCCATGCCCAGATCAGATTCAGGTACAGCATTGCGTTGCCGCCTGCTTCGTTCGTGAAAAAGTGCATGCCCATGTAGCGGTCGAGCCCGAGCAGCGCCAAAGCCACCGTGAGAATCGGGAACGTGGCCATGATCAGCACGTTCGAACAAAGCGCCGTCCACGTGAACACCGGCATTTTCATCAGCGTCATGCCGGGAGCGCGCATCCGCACGATAGTCACGAAGAAGTTGATGGCCGTAATCAGTGTGCCCACACCTGACAGTTGCAGACTCCATATGTAGTAGTCCACCCCGACGCCCGGACTGAATTTCAACTCCGACAATGGCGGATACGCGAGCCAGCCGACCTGTGCGAATTCGCCGATCACGAGCGACAGATTCATCAGGATCGCGCTAATCGCGGTCATCCAGAAACTGAGCGAATTGAGGAATGGAAACGCGACATCGCGCGCTCCGATCTGCAGCGGCACCACCAGATTGAACAGGCCAACCATCAGCGCCATTGCCATGAAAAAGATCATGATGACGCCGTGAGCCGTAAAGATCTGATCGTAATGGTGCGGCGGAAGATAGCCTGGAGAGTGATACGCCAGAGCGAGCTGAAGACGCATCATGACCGCGTCGACGAAGCCGCGCACGAGCATCAGCACCGCGACCACGATATACATGACGCCGATCTTCTTATGATCGACGCTCGTCAGCCACTCGTGCCATAGCCATTTCCATTTGTGGAGCCGTGTCAGTGTCGCGACCACGGCGAGCACCATGACGATCATGAGAGCGCCCGCCCCCATGATGATGGGCTGATCGAACGGGATCGCGGAGAGTGTCAGATTTCCGAGCATATGCTAACCCCTTGTGCGGCAATTGCTGTTCTGCAAATCGAGAACATTGCCGTTGTTGTACTTTGCAATGATGTTCGTGAAGACCTTCGGGTCCACCGTCGAGAAATAGCCGACCGGCTCCTTCTCGCTCGGTTGCGCCACCGAGTTGTACTCGTTCATATCGAGCCGGCGCGGCGAGGCCTTCACTTTTTCGACCCACGCATCGAACTGAGCGGGCGTGACGGCGAGCGCGCGGAACTTCATGTCGGAAAAACCTTTACCGCTGAAGTTGGCGGAGATACCGGCGTAATCGCCGGCATGGCCGGCTATCAGATGAAGTTGCGTCTGCATGCCCGCCATTGCGTAGATCTGGCTTCCCAGTTGCGGGATGAAAAACGAATTCATCACGGAATCGGACGTGACCTTGAAATCAACCGGTGTACCCACGGGGAACGCAAGCTGATTGACCGAAGCAACGCCGAGTTCCGGGTAGATGAAAAGCCACTTCCAGTCGAGCGCCACGACCTCGACCTTGATCGGCTTGACCGTCGATTCGATGGGTCGGTATGGGTCGAGTTCGTGCGTGGTATTCCACGTCAGAATTCCGAGGAACAGAATAATCAGAGTGGGAACGGTCCACACCACCGTTTCGATCGCGGTGGAATGCGCCCACTTTGGTGCATAGGTCGCGCTACGGTTGCTTGCGCGGTAACGCCAGGCAAAAACCAGGATCATGACGATCACCGGCACGACGACGATCAGCATGGCCATTGTCGCCGTACTGATCAGCGACTTTTCGGCCACACCCACGCTGCCCTTTGGATCGAGCACGTCGAGATTGCTGCACCCCGCAAGACACGCGACGAGTCCAGCCCCCACGGGTACCAACACCCGTTCAATGGTTTTCTTATTCACCATATCTGCCTGATTTCCATGGACCGATCTGGAACGCTACACAATGTTCTCGCCATGAAGACCAGACCAATTACTTCATGCGCGGTCGGATTTTAAGAGCGCCCACCGGCCTGAAACATGATCTCGGACAAGCTAAATCAAACAATGTCCGCATCGGCATTCGATGCACGTGCGCATGCACATGCGCAATAGTCGCGAGTGAGTGTATTTCTGATCCGCGTCAAGTATTGCGCGCTCGCGGCGGCTCGATTCGCCGCCTCGTCAATCGCAAAGACACCACAGGAAAGAGGCCATGACGGCCTGACAGGCGCCGCATATTCAACGGCGTGATGGAGATATTGCCGAAGCCGGATCAGGTCGTTGCGCGCTCCACGATCTGGAAGCCCACGTCGGTTATTTTGTTCTGCTCGGTGCCGGCCAGCCGGTCTAGCAGGCAGCGCGCCGCGGTCAGCCCGATCCGTGTACCGTCGACGTGCACAGAGGTAAGCTCGGGCGTCGTCTCGGTCGCGAACTCCAGATCGCCGAACCCGCAGATCGCCAGTTGCGACGGCACGCTCAGTCCCAATTGCCTGGCCGCGCTCAACGTTCCAATGGCGAGCAGGTCCGACCCGCAAAAAACCGCGTCGATATCGGGGGACTGCTCGACGAGCCGAGGCAATGCCGCCTTACCGAGTGCAACCGAACTAGGCGGCGCGACGAGTACTTCTGCGATGTCGTGAATGCCCGCCTGGGCGAGCCGCTCACAAAAGCCACGGCGACGCGCGAGCGCCCGTTGGTCGTTTGCCGACACGAGCCCGGGCTTGCGCACATTCCTTTGCAGGAAGTGCTCGGCCACCGCCGCGCCGATCCGGTAATGCGAGAAACCGACCAGCATGTCGATAGGCTGATCCGTCATGTCCCATGTTTCGACGATCGGAATGCCGACGTTCGCAAGCCGCTCGCGCAAGGAGTCGGTGTGCGCGACACCGGTCAGCAGCACGCCTTCGGGCCGCCGGCTCAGCACTGCGTCGAGCAACGCCTCTTCACTCGAATCGTCGTAGCCGCTCAAGGCGAGCAGCACCTGGTAGCCCGCGCGCGACATCGTCTCGCTGAAGACCTGAATCGTTTCCGAGAACAGCGAGTGGGCGATGGTCGGCACGATCGCGGCAATCAGCCGGGAGCGCGACGACGACAAGCCGCCCGCAAGCCGGTTCGGCACATAGCCGAGCTTTTGCACGACCTGGCGCACGCGTTCGAGTGTTTCGGGCGCGACCGTCGCAGGACTGTTGAAGACGCGCGATACCGTGATCGGGGAGACACCCGCTTGCGCCGCGACGTCGGTGATTCGCAGGCCTTTCGGGCCGCCGCGCATGCGTCTGGCGGGCGCCACCGCGTCGGGCAGATCGGCGTCGGCGGCAGCGGCAGCGGGCGGTTTCTGATTCGGCATGAGTGCTGACGGAAGTTAATGGATCGCGCGCCGTATTCTAAACTGGCTGAACCACGCGGACTTTCGCTAAATGGCGGCCGCCCGAACGCGGCTCAGTCAGACGCGCCGCATGGCAAAGCGTGCGCACAGTCTACTCAGTCACGGGAACAGCATGTTGCGCCCCGCGTGCGCCACTTTCGCGGCGCAAGATCAACAGCGTAATGACAGCGAACACGAGCAGACAGGTCGCGGGAATCAGCATCGGCGCCTTCACGCTGCCCGTTGTCTGCCGAACCCACGGCACGAGATTCTGCGCGATGAAGCCGCCGATATTGCCGAGCGAATTGATCGCCGCGATGCCGGCTGCAGCACGCGCGCCGAACAGGAATTTGGGCGGCAAGGTCCAGAAGCACGGAATCAGCAGATACATGCACGGCGCGCCAAAGCACAACGCGATGAATCGCAGCGTGTTGGTCGGCAGAAACACCGCGCTCAGAAAACACACGACACCCAGCAGAGCCGAAACCAGCATCGCGACGATTGCGCGATTGCCGGCACCGCGCAACCTGGAAGGCAGCCACGCGAGCACGATGGTCGCCATCAGCCATGGAATGATGTTCAGCAGCCCGTTCGTCGTATTACTCACGCCGAAGCCTTTGACCAGCGTCGGCAACCAGTAACTCACGCCGTAAACCGAGATCGACAGCATCATGTAGTAGAGCGCCATACCGATCACGCGCGGCTCGGTCAGCACGCTGAGCAGCGAGCCGTGCGTCGCGACGCCCGACTTGATCTGCGCGCGTTCGGCGTCGAGCGTGTGCGTGAGCCACTCTTTCTCGTCGGCGGAAAGAAACTTCGCTTGTTTCGGCGACGACGGCAGCAGGAACAGCACGACGACCGTCAATAGAACCGACGGCAGCCCCGTGACGATGAACACCAGTTGCCAGCCATGCAGCCCTGCAATCCCGCCCTTGTCGAGCAGCCAGCCGCAGATCGGCGCGCCGACCATATTGCCAAGACTGCTGCCCACCGTGAAATAGCCGAGCATGCGCACACGATGCCGCGCCGGAAACCACAGCGTGAGGTAATAGATCACACCAGGATACAAACCGGCTTCCGATGCACCGAGGAGAAAGCGCAGCACGTAGAACATCGTGGCGTTCTGCGTGAAAGCGAGCAGTATCGTCACGACGCCCCACGTGAACATGATGCGCGCCATCCAGCGCGGCGCGCCGTACTTGTGCAGCATCACGTTGCTCGGCACTTCGAAAATGAGGTAGCCGATAAAGAACAGCGACGCGCCGAGCCCATAAGCAACCTCGGAAAGTCCGAGGCTTCCGAGCATTTGCAGCTTGGCAAAGCTGATATTGGAGCGGTCGATATAAGCGACCAGATAGAGCAGCCCCAGCAGCGGCATCAGGCGCAGCGCAAGGCGGTTGATCAGGCGCGATTCGGCGATTGCCGGTGTCGTGGTGCTCACAGCGTCTCCTGCGGCCGCGTTCGATGCGCGGACCTGTGTCCTGCGATAGATCAAGCGTGGATGATGTGTACTCAGGCGTCGCAGCGGCTCATTGGCGTTGTGCGCGCCATTGCGCATAAGCGGCCATGGTCTCTTCATTGGGCGGATACGTGCCGCGCAACGGCCGGCCTTCGTCGATCCGTTGAGCGATGAACGCCTCGAGCTGTTCCTGCTCGGCCGCATCGCTCGCGACATCGGCGGTCATCTCGCGCGGCACGATAACGACACCGTCCACATCCGCGACGACGATATCGCCCGGATAAACCGGCACGCCGCCACAGGCGATCGGCACATTCATATCGACGGCATGATGTTTCGCGAGATTCAGCGGCGCGCTCGCGCCCGCGCACCAGATCGGCAAGCCCAATGCCGCGATGGTCCCGCTATCGCGCACCGGACCGTCGGACACCATGCCCGCGACCCCGCGCTTAGCGAGGCGCAGCGCGAGAATCGAGCCCACCGACGCCACCGAGCGCTCGCCGCGGCAGTCCTGCACGAGCACACTGCCGACAGGCGCGGTCTCGACTGCCTTGCGTTGCGGATGGTCCGGGTCCTGAAACACGCCGACGTGATCGAGGTCTTCGCGCGCCGGGATATTGCGCAACGTGAACGCGGGCCCCACCAGATTCGGCGTGCCTGGTGCCGGTTTGGCGAGTGGTGCGACGCCTTGCAAAAACACGTTGCGCAAGCCGCGCTTGAAGAGTTGCGTGGTCAACGTGGCCGTGCTCACGTGCCTCAGTTGTTCGAGCGTCTCTTCGCTCACGACGATTTCGGATGCGGTCATCTCAGGGCTCCGGTTTGATTAGTGAATTTCGGGTTCGCTGCTTTTCGCACCCGGCGCATCGTGTGTGGTCGGCGCGCTTGGCGCGGCCGCTGTTTTCACCGGCTCTTCGAGAAAGTCGAAATCGCAACCCTTATTCGCCTGCAATACATGCAGTTGATGCATCACGCCGAAGCCGCGTTCGAAGGGAAGCTTCGGCGGCTGCCATGCGGCCTTGCGCGCACTCAGTTCTTCGTCGCTCACTTCCAGATGCAGACGCCGCGCGGCCACGTCGAGTTGGATCATGTCGCCGTCCTTCACGAGAGCAAGCGGGCCGCCGACAAACGACTCCGGCGCCACATGCAACACACACGCGCCATAACTGGTGCCGCTCATGCGCGCGTCGGAAATACGCACCATGTCGCGCACGCCCTGCTTCAACAGCTTCTGCGGGATCGGCAGTTGGCCCCATTCGGGCATGCCGGGCGCGCCCACAGGCCCCGCATGCTGGAGCACGATCACCGAATCGGCGGTGATGTCGAGGTCCTCCATGTCGATGCGCGCCGCCATATCCGCGTAGTCCTTGAACACCACGGCGCGGCCGCGATGATTCAACAGATGCGCTTCCATCGCCGCGGGCTTGATGACGGCGCCGTCCGGCGCGAGATTGCCGGTCAATACCGCGAGGCCGTCGCTCGCCACCACGGGATTGCCGCGCTTGCGGATCACATCGTCATTGAAAATTTCAGCGCCCGCGATGTTCTCGCCGAGGGTCGAACCGTTGACCGTCATCTGCGAGCCGTCGATCAGATCGCCGAGTTCCAGCAGCAGCGCGCGCAGGCCGCCGGCATAGAAAAAGTCTTCCATCAGATACTGACCCGACGGGCGCAGATTGCCGATCACCGGCGTGATGCGCGAAAGCTCGTCGAACCTTGCCGTCGTCAGGTCGATACCGGCGCGGCGCGCCACCGCCACGAGATGCACGATCGCGTTGGTCGAACCCGACATGGCCAGCACGGTGGTCACGGCGTTATCGAATGATTCCGCGGTGAGGATGTCCGACGGCTTCACATCGGTCCATACCATTTCGACGATGCGCTGGCCCGTCAGCGACGCGAACTGCGCATGCCGCGAATCGACCGCGGGAATCGACGAAAAGCCGGGCAACGTAAGACCGAGTGCTTCGGCAGCGCTCGTCATGGTCGACGCGGTGCCCATCGTCATGCAGTGCCCAGGCGAGCGCGCGATGCCGCTCTCAATGCCCTTCCACTCGTCTTCCGTGATCTTGCCCGCGCGCAATTCGGCCCAGTACTTCCACGTGTCCGACCCGCTGCCGAGCGTGCGGCCGTTCCAGTTGCCTCGCAGCATCGGGCCGGCGGGCAGAAAGATCGACGGCAGGTTCATGCTGATTGCGCCCATCAACAAGCCGGGCGTGGTCTTGTCGCAGCCGCCCATCAGCACGCAGCCGTCGAACGGATACGACTTCAGGATTTCCTCGGTCTCCATCGCGAGGAAGTTGCGGTACAGCATCGTGGTCGGTTTCTGGAACGGCTCGGCGAGCGTCATGACCGGCATCTCGACCGGGAAGCCGCCGGCCTGCCAGATGCCGCGCTTGACCTCCTCCACGCGTTGCTTGAAATGCGTGTGACACGAGTTGATCTCGCTCCACGTGTTGACGACGGCGATCACCGGCTTGCCCATGTAATCGGACGCGTGATAGCCCATTTGCGCAGTGCGCGACCGATGGCCGAACGAGCGAAGGTCGTTGACGCCATACCAGCGATAGCTGCGCAGCTGTTCCGAGGTTTTACGGTTCGCCACTGATGTCTCCATGGTAACGCTACCATCACGCCGCACGCACTGCCGACGGGTGGAGCTTTTCGGGATGAATGCGATGGTAGCGATACCATCATCGCCTGTCGCTCAGGGATATCACCGACACGACGCACGGCTGAGTGATTGACGGCGAAAAGCGATCGGAATAGCATTGTTCCATCTGACGAGTATCCGTTCTATCTGATAGAACAACACGGAGACGGACATATGCCTCGCAATAGCGAAACCGTGCGCGCCCCGCAAGGCGTCACGGCCAGTGGAATCGACGTTCTGGATCGTGCGGCGTCGATTCTCTTCGCCTTTCGCCGCGACGACGAACCGCTCACGCTAACCCAGCTGTCCGAGCGCACGGGGCTCTACAAGAGCACGCTCTCGCGGCTCGCGCAGGCGCTTTGCCATCACCAGCTTCTGATTCGCCGCGACGACGGCCGCTTCTGGATCGGATCCGCGGCAATACATCTAAGCGCCGTCTACGAGGCCGGCTTCGATTTGCGCGATGTCCTGCTGCCCGCGATGAAGGAACTCAGCACGGAAACCGGCGAGGCCGTCTCGTTTCATGTGCGCGAGCGCGATCACCGCGTGTGCCTCTACCGCATTGCATCGCGTCATTCGATTCGCGCGGAAGTGCAGCAAGGCGACACTCAGCCGCTCGAACGCGGTGCGGGCGGGCGCGTGCTGCTCGCGTTCGCAGGCGAACCGGGCGAGCCGTACGAAACGGTCCGCTCCCGCTACGTCTATCTGTCGATGGGCGAACGCGATCGCGAAACGTCGGGCATCTCGGCCCCTGTGTTCCGCCTTGGCCAGGAACTGGTGGGCGCGCTCGGCATTGTCGGGCCGTCCGCACGCATGGGCATGGAGGAAATGGAGCGTTACCGCCCGCGCCTGCTGGAATTCGCGGCGCGCGTGACGAGGGCGCTAGGCGGCGACCCCGAGCCTTTGCTCGAAGCGGCTTCACTTGACGCGGCCCCTGCAAACGCGCCACTTGAGCATCAGTCATTGGACGACGGGCATTCCGGCGCCTCGGGACGGACTCAGGCGAACGAGAAGGCCTAGGTAGTCACGCGAAAAATCCCGTCATACCGCATTTTATTTCGGAGTACATAGATGATCATCGACATTCACGGTCATTACACGACCGCGCCCAAAGCGCTGGAGGCGTGGCGTAACCGCCAGATCGCCGCGCTGGGCAACCCCACCGACGCGCCCAAGCCGTCCGAGTTGCAGATCAGCGACGACGAGTTGCGCGAGTCGATTGAGACGAACCAGTTGCGCCTGATGCGCGAACGCGGGCTCGACCTCACAGTGTTCAGCCCGCGCGCCAGTTTCATGGCGCATCACATCGGCAACTTCGACGTGTCGAACACGTGGGCCGCGATCTGCAACGAACTGTGCTATCGAGTGAGCCAGTTGTTCCCCGAGCATTTCATTCCCGCCGCGATGCTGCCGCAGAGCCCCGGCGTGGACGTGGCCACCTGCATTCCCGAACTCGTGAAGTGCGTCGAACAGTACGGCAATGTTGCGATCAATCTGAATCCCGATCCGTCGGGCGGCCACTGGACGAGCCCGCCGCTCTCCGATCGCTACTGGTATCCGATCTACGAGAAGATGACCGAATACGACATCCCGGCGATGGTCCACGTGAGCACGAGCTGCAACGCGTGCTTTCACACCACGGGCGCGCACTACCTGAACGCGGACACCACGGCTTTCATGCAGTGCCTCACATCGGACCTGTTCCGCGATTTCCCGACGTTGCGTTTCGTGATTCCCCACGGCGGCGGCGCGGTGCCGTATCACTGGGGACGCTTTCGCGGCCTCGCGCAGGAAATGAAGAAGCCGCTGCTCGAAGAGCATCTGCTCAAGAACATTTTCTTCGACACCTGCGTGTATCACCAGCCGGGCATCGACCTGCTTACAAACGTAATTCCCGTCGACAACATTCTGTTCGCGAGCGAGATGATCGGCGCGGTGCGCGGCATCGACCCGCAAACGGGCCACTACTTCGACGACACGAAGCGCTACGTCGAGGCAGCGGCCATGAATCCGGAACAGCGCCACCAGATCTACGAAGGCAACGCGCGGCGCGTCTATCCGCGCCTCGATGCCGCACTCAAAGCACAAGGACGTTGAACATGTACGAACTCGGAGTGGTTTATCGCAACATCGCGCGTGCGGACTGCAGCGTCGCCGACGGCCTCGGCGCTCTCGGCAGCGCCACCGTTCACGAAGCCATGGGACGCGTGGGTCTGATGAAGCCGTACATGCGCCCGATCTATGCAGGCGCGCCGGTGAGCGGCACCGCCGTCACGGTGCTGCTGCATCCCGGCGACAACTGGATGATGCACGTTGCAGCCGAGCAGATTCAACCCGGCGACATCGTAGTGGCCGCCGTCACAGCCGATTGCACCGACGGCTATTTCGGCGACCTTCTTGCAACGAGCTTCAAGGCGCGCGGCGCACGGGCGCTCATCATCGATG
This sequence comes from Paraburkholderia sp. 22098, assembly GCF_052045935.1. Classification (NCBI taxonomy): domain Bacteria; kingdom Pseudomonadati; phylum Pseudomonadota; class Betaproteobacteria; order Burkholderiales; family Burkholderiaceae; genus Paraburkholderia; species Paraburkholderia sp. 22098. The sequence goes on from NZ_JBQEPV010000015.1 coordinate 98,807, forward strand.
CGGGCGTGCGCGACGTGAGCGTGCTCACTGAAATGGGCTTTCCCGTGTGGAGCAAGGCGATCTCGGCCAAGGGCACCATCAAGGCGACCCTTGGCTCGGTCAACATTCCGGTGATTTGCGCGGGAGCGCTCGTCACACCGGGCGACGTGGTCGTCGCGGATCAGGACGGCGTGGTCGTGGTGCCGTCGGCGAAGGCACAAGACACGCTCGATAAAGCCACCGCACGCGAGGCAAACGAAGGGCAGAAGCGTGAAAAGCTTGCCTCGGGCGTGCTCGGCCTCGACATGTATCAGATGCGCGAGCCGTTGAAACAGTTGGGTTTGCGCTACGTCGACTGAGTATGACGTTGGGCTTTTGCTGGCCCAACGCGGCGAGCGAGCGGTCAATTCTCGCTCCCACGTATTTTCACGGCTCACTTCGCACAGGCTGTTTTCCGCAGTCGACGATGACAGCCTGCCTGTGCTGCTCATGTCATTGCTGACCGGCTTCGCGCTCGTGAAATTCGCGAGGCTTTTTCCGGAGTTCCTGTATGCCTCAGTCATTCGAACAATTCACCGGCCACATCGCGATTATCGGCTTCGGCGAAGTCGGCCCCATCTTTGCGCGCGCATTCACCGAAGCGGGCCATACGGTTCGCGCATTCGACGTCAAGCTGCAAGACGCGGCCACGCGCGGCACAATCATCGAGCGCGGTGAGAAAAGCGGCGCCCAAATCGCTGACGATCTTGCGTCCGCACTGCGCGATGCGCAGCTCGTGTTCTCCGCAGTCACCGCGAGCCAGGCCGAAGCCGTCGCCAGCGCCGCCGCCGCGCATCTCAACGCGGGCCAGGTGTTCATCGACCTCAATTCGGTGTCGCCCGCGGTCAAGCAGCGCAATAGCGTGGCGATTCAGCAAAGCGGCGCCGATTACGTGGAAGCCGCGGTCATGGCGCCCGTGCCGCCGCAAGGCATCCGGGTGCCGATGCTGCTCGGCGGACGCGTCGCCGCGCAAACGGCCGAGCTTCTCAACGGGCTCGGCATGCGCTCCGAAGCAGTGGCAGAGGAAGTCGGGCTCGCGTCGGCAATCAAGCTGTGCCGCAGCATCATGATCAAGGGCATGGAAGCGCTGTGCGTTCAGTCGATGCTTGCCGCGCATCAATTCGACGTGGACGGACGCGTGCTGGCTTCGCTCGCGGCCACTTTTCCGGGTGTGGGCTGGGACAACGGCTACGAAGCGTATCTGATCGGACGAGTGGTCGAGCACGGTCAGCGGCGCTCGGAGGAAATGCGCGAAGCCGCGCTGATGCTGGACGGTCTCGGCATGTCGAGCGCGCTCGCAACCGCCGTGGCTGATGTGCAGGAGCAACTCGCCGCGCGCGCCGCGCCGCTCGTCGATGCAATCGACAAGAAAGGCAGCCTGCCGGAATGGCGGACACTGCTGAAGCCTGCGTAAGCAGTCGCGGTTGGCCTGAAGCTGCCCGCTCGTTGCCCTGCCCTCGCCGCTCTTTTCTTTTAGTGTCGCGGCGCCGGACCGGGCTTTAATCGCTGTCGACAGAGCGAGCCACTCGTCCAGCCCGACGCTCAGTTGTCTGGATGGCTCGCAACAAAACTGACAAACGCGTTGTACGGCAGATTGAGTGTCACGCCGTCTATCATCAGGCCATATGTCGCGTTGCCGCTATCGAGCACGTAGTACATCACCGACTGGACGTTCTTCGTTTTTCTCGCCTGATAGTAGGTCGCATAACGCGAGCTGATGTAATCCGCGCGATAGGCCTGAGTCTTCTCCGGTCCGGTGTTCCACTCCGTGAGCAGAAACGGCGCACCGTACCGCGCTTTACAGTACGCGGGCAGATCGAAGCCGGGGCCGGAGCCGTCCGAGCCGATATCGAAGATGTCGCCGTACACCTCGTAGTTGTGCCACGTCGTGAGGTCCCAGCGTACCGTCGGATAACCGCTTGTGCCGTCCGGCTGCGTCCCGTCCCACAACGCATCGGCCGCGCCGACGTCGGCGACGCAGAAGTTGATTCCACACTTCGCCGTGGCCTGCGCCGATTTCACGCCGTCTATCATGCCGCGCATGACACCGCGCATGATCGGCCAGTTGCCGTTGTTGAAGTCGACGGCCTTCGTCCCTGCATTGGTCGAGTCGAGAATGATCGCGGGATCTCGGGTCAACTCGTTGCCGCACTCGTACATAACCACGCCATACGGCGCGAGCGCGGCAGCGACCGTCGCGCCGCACGAATGTCCCCGGGCGTACGCCACTGACTCGCTTGCAAAGAGCACGTTGCTCCAGTCCCGCACACCGATGTCGATCAGCACGAACAGCGTCAACCCTGCTGCCTGGAAAGCCTGCGCGAGACTGACCACCGCGCCGAGCTGCGTCGGGTCGTCGGTGGCGCCGACGCGATAGGTCGAACATCCCATGTTCGTCATGATCGACACGACTTGCGCGGGCGTGTAGCGATAATCGTAATGCCCGTTGATGCCATGGAACGTGCCGCTAGTAGCCGCCACGGAAATGCGCGGATCGGTACAAGGCAGCCATTGCTCAATGTCGTTGCACACGTAGAACTGGCCGCCCGTTGCCCTGTACCACAGCTTGCCGCCGTACCACAGCAACAGCGAGACATTGGATGTCACGCCGACCGCTGCGTTGTTGCGCAGCACGACACCGTTCACGACGCTCCAGATCGCGCCCACTTTGTCGATGATGTACGACGCGCCGGGGATCGTCGTACCGTCGGCCGAGGTGCCGCCAAGGCGCGGATCGTTGCATGCGAACCAGTTGGAGCCGTTCCAGCCGTAGAACTGGCCGCCGGTTCCCTCGTGATAGATGCCGCCGCCGTACCAGAGCAGCAAAGACACGTTGTACGTATTGCCGGCGCGTACGCTATTCCGGAAGACCGATCCGCCGACGAGCGTCCAGACCGCCGCCTGGTTGTCGGTGATCGACACGGCGGGTGGGACCAACGTGCCGTCCGCCGATGCAGGCGTGCCGTGGTTCGACGCGCCGCCGTTGCTGTTCGACCCCGACGACCCGCCCTTCGAGCCCGTCGACGTCGCGTTGGTCTGCGTGCTCGGGCTCCCTGTTGTCGCCGGCGCTCCGTTGCTGCCTGTGCCGCTCGAACCGGGCGTCGCGCTGCTGGTCACGCCGGCATTGGCTGTGCCCCCGGCACTTCCGCCCGAGCCACCGCCGCAGGCGCTCAACATATAACTGCTGCCGACAGCCGTCAGCAAGCCTAGAAACTCACGTCGTTTAACCATGGCAAGGCAATCCAGCGCCGGGGCGCGCCCAAAAAAATCCGCGATCAGGGGATGTGGGATGCGTGTCCGGGAGGAGCGCCGATTTCCTTCGACATCCTTATCTATGGCGTTCGCGCCAATAAGGGAACGCCACGAGAAATGGGGCTCGGTAATTTCTTCCCGTCGCCTGCTTCAGGCGATGCAACTCATGTCTGGATGTCGGCAATAAATAGCCGCTTGCGTAGGGTGCGTATGCAAAAAAACGTTGAGCGTGACAGGGCATGCCGAGCGGCAGGCATTCGCCACCTGCCGACACATCCGCCAAAAGCGGCATCGTCAGGCGCAAATTGATGTGATTATTACGGCGTGTCAGCCAAGCGGCTGCTAAGCTGATTTCAGCCAGTTACGTCAGACGATGCGTCGTTAGCCAGCCGCGACTGTTTACCGCCGCAGACGAATATCGCACCGATACCGAGGAGGCATCCATGTCGTTTCGGTTACCACTATCACCGGTTGAAAATTCGGCTTGCCGAGTCATTGGCACATCGCATCGCTCGATCGCCATCGCACTCGCACTTACACTCGCACTTGCGGGAGTCTCTTCGGCTACCGTCGCCCTCGCGGGCGGTGTATTACCGCAAAGTGGTCAATTCGTCAGCGGGCAAGGCTCCATTAACGCAAGCGGCAACAACCTGGTCGTGACCCAGCCCGGCTCGACGCGCGGCGTGATCGACTGGCGCAGCTTTTCAATCGGCAAGGACAATGCCGTCACGTTCCAGAACGGCTCGGGCGCAACGCTCAATCGCGTGACGGGCGGCTCGCTCTCCGTAATCCTCGGAAAGCTCAGCGCGACAGGCGACCTCTATCTGATCAATCCGCAAGGAATCGTCGTTGGGCCGTCCGGCGTCGTGAGCACGGGTGGACGCTTTCTCGCATCGACGCTGGATGTCTGCAACTGCGCGTTCATGAACGGCGGCTCGCTGACGTTCTCCGGCGACTCGAATGCGAGCGTCGTCAATCTGGGCAAAATCAGTTCGACTGGCGGCGACGTATTTCTGATCGCCCGGCAGGCTGTCGTCAACGCAGGCACCGTCGAAGCACCGAACGGGACAGCGGAATTCGGTGTAGGCGCAGAACTGTTGCTGCAGGATTCGTCGAGCAGCAAGCAGCTTTTCGTGCAAACCGGCAGCAACGGCACGATTGCGAACGTGGGGCCTTTGCAGGCCGCGCAGATCAACCTCCAGGCCGCGGATGGCAACATTTACGCACTCGCGGGCGGCGGCACACGCACACGCGCAACCGGCACCGCGACACGCGACGGCCACGTCTGGCTGGTCGCCGATGCGGGCGGGGTCACGCAGGGCGGCACGATCTCCGCCTTCAATGCGAATGGCAGCGGCGGCATTGTCGATGCACAGGCACGTGTGCTCTCGTTCGTCCCCGGCGCACAAGTGCTCGCGTCGCAATGGAACGTAACGGCTCCCGCTTTTACGATCGACCAGCCGGCCGCCGGAGCAGTTCGGCGCAGCCTCGACGTGGGGACATCGGTGAACGTAACGACCACGGGCGCGAACGGCGCATCCGGCGATCTAAGCGTCGCTTCGGGCATCAGTTGGCAAGGCCCCGCCGCCCTATCGCTCGCGGCCTACCACGACGTGTCGATTGCTCCCGGCGTCACCCTCAAGAACTCGGGCTCCGGCAATCTGACGTTGCGGGCGGACGCGTCGGGCATCGACAACAGCGGCAGCGTCGTCAATCACGGCACGCTCGACTGGTCCGCGAGTACCGGCATCGTCAGCGCGCTGTACGACATGAACGGCAGTTACAGCCCCGGCACAGTACTTACCAACAGCGCGTGGACGGCCGCGCCATACAGCGGTCTATTGACCCAGGCGACAGCCTATAAACTGATCAATTCGCTGAGCGACCTGCAGCAGATCTCGACGGATCTCGCCGGCAGCTATGCGCTTGGCAAAGACATCGACGCAAGCGCGACCTCGGGCTTCCCGCCTCCGTTCCCGTTTACACCGATCGGCGACGGCGCGACGCCGTTCTCCGGTCAGTTCGATGGCATGGGGCATGCAATCAATGGACTCTCACTGTCGAGCACGGTGCTCGTCACACCCGGCGCCATGACCGGCGGTCCCGATCAGCGCGCAGCCGGCCTGTTCGGTGTGATCGGCGCGGCGGGCGTCGTGCGTCATGTAGACGTGAATGGGAAGATCAATAATCAGCAAGGCTACGGTTCGTACGGCATGCTGGCCGGGTTCAACTACGGACTCGTCACTTACGCACGCACTAGCGGATCCGCTTCCGCGTTTGGAGGCTACAGCTACACCTCCAGCACCGGCGGGCTGATCGGGTACAACTATGGCACGATCACGCGCTCGGGCAGCAACGTGGATGTCTCCGCCGAGGGCACGCTCGGCGGACTGGTCGGAATCAACGCGGGGACGATCCGGCAGTCGTATGCAACGGGCGCAGTGGCCGCGCAGGCGCATACGGGAGGCGGCGGAGGACTGGTCGGCAGCAACTCGGGACTCATCTCGCAGTCATACGCGACCGGACAGGTGTCGTTCCAGCCGAACTATTGCGGCGGCGGAAACGGCTCGCAGTGTTCGGACGGCAGTGCCGCGCTGGTTCAAAGAAACGACGGCACGATCGAGCAGTCGTTCGCCACCGGCAAAGTCGTACAGAACATAAATCCGACGCTCGGCCCGCCTCCGCTCGGCGTTGCAAGCACCAACAACGGCACCATTGCGGGCGACGTTTACTGGGACACTCAGACCACCCTGGCAACCCGCGATGTTTATAGCGGGACGGGCACCTCGGCAGCGAAGGGGTTGACCACGGCACAGATGAGCATGCCGTCGAGCTTCGGTCCCACCTACGACTTCAGCTCCACTGGCGCGTGGGCGATGCCTGCGGGCGCGACGCATCCGGTGTTGCGATGGCAGGTTGCCCAGTAGTTGCTCAGTAGTTGCCCAGTAGATAGCGCCTGTCATTTTCGTGAACCACGATTCGCAAGCGGATTCAGCGCAATGACAAATACGCCCACTAGTGCAAACGCTATTCTGGTTTCGGATCGTCTCATCGCGGTTCCGGTTCGTTAGCTTCACGAACGATCTGGCATGCCCGATGTTCGCGGCGCGTCTTGCTCTATCCTCGCACCCGTCGGGACGTCCCGAGGATAGAACAGGACGACCAGCCGCGCTATTGGACCAAAGGCTCATTGTTTGCCGCGGTGCCGCCGCATACTCTAGTGAATCATCAACCGAGGCTGTGGCGGCGCGCGCGGAGAGATTGCAATGACGAAGCACCAAAGCAAGCAGGACGAGCCAGTCAAGCGTGAGACCTTATCCAACAAGGAATATCTGCGCGAACTCACGCCAATGCAGGTCGAACTGGTGAAGCTGCAGGAATGGGTCGTACAAACCGGGCAAAAGATCTGCATCGTTTTTGAGGGGCGCGACGGCGCCGGCAAGGGCGGCACGATCAAGGCAATCACCGAAAGAGTGAGTCCGCGTGTATTCCGCGTGGTCGCATTGCCCGCACCCACGGACCGCGAGAAAAGCCAGATGTACGTGCAACGCTACCTGCCTCACTTGCCCGCAGCCGGAGAAATCGTGATCTTCGATCGCAGCTGGTACAACCGTGCAGGCGTTGAGCGGGTAATGGGTTTTTGCACCGAAAATGAAGCCGTGAGCTTTCTCAAGGCGGTGCCGCTAGTGGAACGTGCAATCGTTCATTCGGGGATTATTCTGCTTAAATACTGGCTCGAAGTCAGTGAAGAAGAACAGACTCGCCGTCTGCAAGCTCGCATCACCGACGGGCGTAAAGTCTGGAAACTCTCCGGCATGGATTTGAAGTCTTATAGCAGGTGGTACGACTATTCGCGTGCGCGCGACGCAATGTTCGAAGCGTCCGACACCGATTTCGCCCCATGGTTTGTCGCGGTATCCAACGACAAGCGGCGTGCGCGACTCAATATTATTAGCGATCTGCTACAAAAGATTCCCTATAAGGCGATTGCGCGCGAAAAGGTCACCCTACCGGCCCGGCAAAAGCCGAACGGTTACAAGGAGCCCAACTATCCATTCAAATACGTGGCCGAACGATTCTGACCGCGCCGATTGCGTTGCTCTTCTTGCGCATCAAAGCGCGGTGCTGTCACTGAAATTGAACAACTCGCCGGACGCGGCGCGCAGATACCTGCGTATCGTCACGCCCGGGTGCGTTCGATCCGCTATTTCCTGAGTATTTTCCACGGTCCGCTGCCAGTCTTGCAGACAGTTGGTGTCCAACTTTGTGTCTGCCCTTTCGCATTTGCGACGAGCGTCGTGGTGCGGCACGTCCGGTCCCCTTTCGTCGACGTGTCGTGCGGCGTAATGGTGCCATTGATCACAACCGGGTTACCGGTTCCTGCGTTACTCCACGGAACAACCTCGCCGTCTTTCTTTTCCAGCGCCTTTTGCGCGGCGTCGTTGAGCGCCTTGCGATCAGCATCTCTCATGAAGCTGATCGGCGTGTTTTTCAGGAAGTTCAAATTCGAAGCGACACTGCCCGCGCTCACGGCAAGCAGCACAACTCCAGTCAGGCAACGTACGAACAGGTGAGCAAGCGAACGCGGCGGTCGCATCCGGGCAAGTGCGGGGCGCCCGGTTATTGAAGGAGACGGCTCGAAACGCACCGGCTGAAAGAAACAGGCAACCGCAGCCGGAACCGGAGCCGCGGTGATCGCACGAACTCGCGAGTCACCGCTCATCTGTCTGTTCATCTCGTTCTCCTCGTTACCGCCAAACTGCGTTGAGTGGATATCATGTACTGACCTGCTGAAGCGGCACGATCGCGGCACACCAGAATATGCAGCGCCAATTGCCTGTCTCGCTCGAGTGCTTTTTGGCGCCTTTCCCGTTACGAACCGTGGCCGCTCTTGTCCGCTTCAGTCCGGTTTACTCACGACCGTCTTCACCGCTTGTTCCGTGTCGCGCAGGGCCCCTTTCGAGTCTGCCGCACGGCCTGATTCGAATTCGTCTACAACGTCTGCCACCGAATACCGGCGTCCAATCGGACCAACACGTGCCTCCAGATTCTCGGCGCGGAGTATGTCGCGCGCCTCAGCGTGCGCGCCGACTATCCGTAGGTTTATACCTTCGGCTTGCAGTGCGCCATGCAGCGCGGCCAGCATGCGCGCTCCTGAAAGATCGACCACGGGCGACGTCGACAGATCGCATATCACGAGCTTGATCGGCTCGCTAACTTCGTGGACCTTTGCCCATACTGTCTGACGCACGTGCTCGATATTGAAGTACAACAGCGACGCCGCAACCCGAAACACAAGCACATGCGCAATAGATTCGTTGTCGGCATGACGCTGGATATCCGAAAAGCGCCGGGTTCCGCGAATGCGGCCAAGAAGCGCAACATGCGGGCGTGCGGCCCGCCTGATAATCAGCAGCATCGATACGAGAACGGCGACGATCACGCCCTTCAGAATGCCGAGCATCAGAACCGCCGCAAATGCGACAAACGAGACGGCGAACTCATAGCGACTCACGCGCCAGAGATGACGAATCTCTTTCACGTCGACCAGTCCCTTGACCGCGACCATCACAATTGCCGCGAGAACCACGGTCGGCAAGTTCCTGAGCAGTTCGGTCAGAAACATCAGACACAAGGCGATCGTCAACGATGCAAATACGAGCGCCAGCGGTGTTCGTGCACCGGCCTTGTCGTTCACTGAAGACTGGGACAGTCCACCGGCAACCGGATAGCCCTGGAACAGCCCGGCGGCCAGATTCGCCGCACCGAGGCCCAGCAATTCCTGACGGGCGTCGATCTCATAACCATGGGCTTGCGCGAGCGCGCGCGCAGCAGAGACGCTCTCGACGTAAGACAGCAGCAAGCAGGCAAATGCTAGCGAAACGATGCCGTCGACGTCTCGCACGCGCAGCGTCGGCAGATGGAATTCGGGCAGTCCTCGCGGCAAGGCGCCTACCACAGAGAAGCTGTGCGCCGCCAATGAAGTAACGGAAACAATAATGGTCGACACGATAACGACCGCGAGGGCAACCGGCCTGCCCGGCAGGTATTTTTCGCCCAACACTAGAACGGCGATGCAGACGAGACCGAAAATCAGCACCGTCAGCGAAGTAGTTGGGGTCTGCCCACCGAGAACAATGAGACGTTCGAAAAATGACTCACCCCCTCCTTTCGTGCCCAAAAGTTTCGGAAGCTGGGTCAACGCGATGGTTAGCGCAGCGCCCGCCTTGAAGCCCACAAGTATTGTTTCGCTGATGAAGTTGACAAGCGAACTCAGACGCAGCAACCACGCAATGCAGCACATGCCTGCAATCAATAAGGCAGTCAACGCGGCGATCGACGCCCAGCGGGCGGGATCGCCGTCCGCCATGCCTGCAATGGTGAGACCAACCAGCATCGAAATAGCCGACGTCGGGCCGATGGCGAGTTGCCGCGACGACCCGAAAAGCGCGTAGCACACGCCGCCCACGAGATAGCAATAGATGCCGTATTGCGGCGGCAAGCCGGCAAGCGACGCATAAGCCAATGACACAGGAATGCCATACGCGGCTAACGTGACGCCGGCAATCGCGTCCTTCTTTAGCCACTTTGGCTGATAGGAAGCGAGCCATTGTGCAGGCGGAAAGACCGAGCGCCAACCGCTGGGCGCGGCCGCATCCGTCGCCCGGCCAGCGGCGCGCACTTTATTGGTCACGAACGTTTTCCTCCAGTGCGTGAGCCGGCGAGCAGCACGTCTCACGCAACTGAGAAAGCTGCATTAGCGCTACTGGCAGCGCGCATGACCGTACTCACAATCAAGCGTAAGCCGCTGATCGAAGACCTGGAATCGGACTTTGGTCCTAAGCGAATTGCGCGTTCTGCTACCTGACATTGCGGTCACGGTGGCCGCGTGCAAATGGGGCGTAAATGCAACATCACGGCGAATGCATGACCAGAGGCTGATGGGCGGGCCGATGTGGCGTCGAAACCTGGCCGAATAGGACCATGGTCTCATTGTGTGCGCCGGCATCTGAACGCAATCATCAGGAGACGCGCCGCTACCGGCACATAGCCCGACAGAGGAGGTGCTGTGAACACACTAAGGAAGTGCTCCGTGTACGGTTTCGCCGTTTGCATACTACTAGGCTCCGGCGCGCCGCAGGCCAAACCGATTGCCTATCCAGCCAAAGGACAAAGCGCCCAGAAGCAGCAGGAGGACGACGGTGCCTGCTATTCCTGGGCGAAGAACAACACGGGTGTCGACCCCACTGCGGTCGCCAACGCTCCGCCGCCGCCATCGGGCCCCGCAGTGGGCGGTGGCGAGCGCGTTCAGGGTGCCGCGCGGGGCGCCGCCGGTGGCGCAGTGATCGGTGCGATTGGCGGAGATGCCGGGAAAGGCGCGGCCGTCGGCGCAGCGGCGGGCACCATGGTCGGCGGTGCCAGAGCGCGGCAAAACAGGCGCGCAGCGCAGGCTTCCGGCCAGGCGCAATCTCAAGGCGCCATGGATACGTTCAACCGCGCATATGCCGCATGTATGGAAGGGCGAGGCTACACCATCAAATGAACAGCGCCTGGTGATCGCGCTGCGCACATGCCTGTGCGTGACGCCGTCGCCGCGCGATTCGCGCGGCGGCCCCCGGTCGGACACTCGAGGAGATCAGCAATGAACACCACAAAGCTCGTAATCGTCGCGCTGGCTGCGGCCTTTTCACATGGAGTACTCGCCGATACGACGCCGAAGTACGACGTGACGAGAGAGCCGGGCAAGGTTTCCGTGACTGGAACAGTCAAGACAAAATCGACCATCGTCGGCATTGAAGCCGATACCCGGACTGTATGGCTAAAAGACTCCAAAGGGAAGATCGTGCAAGTCACAGTTGGAGAAGAAGCGAAGAACTTCGACCAGTTGAAGCTCGGCGATACGGTCGCAGCCGAGTACACGCAAGCACTCACCTTGAGCCTGAAGAAGAGCACCGGACCCGCGACAGTCAGCCAGAGTGAAACGCTCAACCGCGCACCAGAAGGCGCAAAACCCGGAGGCTCGGCCGCCCGTGCAATCACGGTGATGGCCAATGTGGTCGCCCTGAACCCGCAGACCAGAACGGTGACGCTGAAGGGTCCGCAGGGCAATTCGGTCGACATCGTGGTAGAAGATCCTGAACAGTTCAAGCGCGTCAAGAAAGGGGATCAGGTAGAAGTCGTCTACAACGAAGCCGTCGCCATATCGGTGGAGCCGCAGCAGATCAGCAAATAAGGCTGGCCGAAAGTCACGAGAACGAATGTGCGCGCTCCGCCGTGTTGCGGAGCTGCGTGCGCTGATTGATCGAGCGGACCGGACAGGTCTGGATTCGGCAACGTCGAGAATTTATTTCGGATTACCGATAGAAATAAGAATCGACGCCTCTCACTGTTATTCGTGCATCGGAAAAGCCTCTCCTGAACCCCGACAGGTCGGACATGTGCGCGAACATTGTCCGCTCACGACATGGTGCGCGCGCTGACTACTGCGCAGCGACGATCCCGTTTGCCTTTGCATCAACAGCATGACCCGCACGCCGCGTCAGGCGGCATTCATGACTACGTCAATCGGGCCCACCTGTGCAAAGTGCTAGGATGCATTATCGGGCTTACAAACGACGGTACGCATATGGCGCATTACGCACGCAAAGCAACGTTGGCGGCATCCATCGACGAGCTTCGGCCCGCACCCGGCGAGACGGCTGCGCTCACCGACGTTTTGCGCCATTGGCGAGCCTTTGCGAGAATGACAGAGGCGTTGCAAGACGATGCCCCTCTCGCAACCATCCTCGACGAGGCGGCCAAATGCGCCGCCCTCGGCTGCAATGCGCCAATGTCAAAGGTGCTCGAAGTCGAAGGAGACGGCGACACGCTGGTCGTCAGGGGACAATACGGCATGGGCGCAGACGTGATTGGCCGATCTGCGGGGGCCGTCCAAGCATGGAATCCAGCCGGCGAGGCACTCACCAATGCGAAGCCGGTGGTCGAGCCAGACGTTCGGCTACGTCCCCAGGATAAGGTCCCGGCCATTCTCATCGAGCACCAGGTCGTCACGTCCGTCAACCTTCCTCTTATCAATCGCAGCGGCGCCTACGGGATTCTCGAGGTGGACTTTCGCGAGCCGACGCACATCGGGGCATTGGAGATGTCGTTTCTCGCGTCGGTGGCGAGCGCACTTTCGGAGAGTATCGAGAAGTACCGGACGCGCTCCATGCTCACCGCCGATCGCGATGCCAAGGTAGACCTGTTAAGGGAGCAGCAGCACCGCATACGTAACAACTTTCAGCTCATCGTTGCAATGCTTCAACGCAATGGCGCGCTAGCCAAAGATCCGCATGTGCGCGATAGCTTCAAGCAAGTCGAGCGCCGCGTCTTCGCCATGGCTTCGCTGTACAACCATCTGCTGGGGCTAGGCGATCATGGCGAACTGGTCGATCTCGGGCGATACCTTGCGTCGATGGCCGACAGCTTCCACGACTTTTACGGCTTGCGCGAGAGCGGTATCACGCTTGAGATCAATCTCGTATCGGGCATCTCCGTGACTCTGGACACGTGTACCGCAATCGGAACGGTGGTGAACGAACTCGTTGCGAACGCGGTAGAACATGCTTTCGCCGGGACTTCCGGGCAGCTGACAATAAGTTTGACGCGAAACCCGTCGGGCGGATACACAATCTGCGTAGCCGATAATGGACGCGGCTTGCTCCCGAGCGCTCTTGAACACATCGGCCTGCGTACGAGTCGCAGGATACTGTCGAGCATCGGCGGGCAACTTCACCACCGCTCGCAACCCGCTCCCGGAACTGCGTGGGATTTAACGCTTCCGGAATAGGTGCTAACTGCAGGCGCATTGGTAAATATGCCGGTCACGCGGACGGCGCTGCAGCGAGCGGTCTCACTGCACTGGGCTTACTCCACGCGCGCGCCGCACCGTATGAATGGCGAAGAATGCCCGATCAGGCCTTTCCGCGGCCGGTCTTGCCCTGAAGTTCGTCAATGCGTCGAGACGCTTCTGCCTTCGTCAGCGAGCCGTCGAACGGCTCTTTTGCTTCTTCACACAGCGTCTTCAAGTACGAGGCTTGAGCGCCCGTCATCGGTTCTTCGCCCGTGACCCAGTCGTCCGGATCTTTCTCGGCATTGGACGTGGGATGCACCTTCGGATTGTCGTCGCCAGACCCGGCGTTCAACGTCGATTCATCTTCCGTTTGTGCGATTTTCTTTTCCGTCATATTGAATTGCTCCGTCATGTTGCGCGACGCCGACGTGGCCCGCCTGCAATCGCGACCGTCGTAACGGTCTCAAGACCTGAGCAATTCGCATGCCTTTTAGAGTGGCCGCAGCATTTTTGACGACGCGGCGCGGGTCGCGCGTCATGCCGCGACGGCTCCCCGAAACGCAGGCTGCGCGAACGCGGCAGCGTCAGCCGCGCGCCGCACGGTCAGCTGCGAGTGCGGAGAATATTTCGTCGAGGTTGGCGTTTGCGATCTGCCGAGCGATGGTCGGCAAGTCGCCCGAGTCAGGCGTGCCGATTAACGCATACGCAAGTTCATTCTGCCGCCAGGACACGACAGTCATGCCGTCTACCTTCTTCTGCGCGATCGACTCGTCGGGCCGCGAATCCTTGATTACGCAAAGGGCGACGGGCACGCCGCGCTCGGGCAGGTACACAATCTGCACAAGCGGCTTGCCGTCATAACGCAAACGCTCAACCGACTTGAACGCCAATCCTGCCGGCCGCAAATCCGGAACGCGCAAGCGAATGCCATCGACGTTGCGGATTGCGTCGATCTTGTCGACCGCCGCCGTTCGATCCGGCGCGACACTCTCAACGGTCTCGCGCGTGTACATCCGCTGATAATCCGCGGCGACGCTAACCCACGACCGCCTGTCGACGCTCGCAGTCGTCGCCGCGCCGTTGCTGAACGCGCCCGGCAGGCGCGCGTTCAATTGTTGTACGAGGCCCACGCAGAACGCTCCAGCAACGAAAGCCGCGGCAAGCCACAAAAGGCTTGGAGAGCGTCGTGCCGGCTGTCTCGCCGCGAAACCGGTTCTTTCTTGTGCGGCACTCGCCATTGCCTCGACGCGTCGCCGAAGTTCATCCGGCACCGGTGGCAGCTTCTGCCTCGCGAATGCCTCCCGATAAGGAAGCCGCGACGCACGCAGCAATTCCACGGTGCGTCTCAGATCGACCGATTCGGCCAGCGCCTGCTCGACCGATGCAGCATCGGCAGCGCTCAGTTCGCCGTCGGCATATGCGATCAGTAGGCTGTCGTCGAGCTTCATTGGACGGTACGCAAAGGGAGGAAATGAGGATTGAGCAGGCTTGGGCTCGCGAAACTTACGTTTCCAAGCGGACATCTATGATAACCGCAGCAGGAAGGCCCATTGATCACGACCGTTAAGGCATAGATACACTCATGCAAAATCAATGCGCGCCCGCATGCGCTGCCGACTCTTCCTTCATGCGGCGGCCAAACGACTCTGCATACGTAGCCGAGCGCGCTGCAAGCAGCGGATCCGACGACGGCGCAATGCCGTTGGGCAGGATCGTCGGGTCGAAAATGATATCGCGGCACGGGCCGTCTATCTGCGCTTGCGCTCGATCGATCACGAGAGTGCCCACGTCGATTCGCATTCGATCCGGCGACTGCGCCCATTGCCGTGTGGAGTCGTCGGTCGTGTCACCCGGCAAAGCGACGTTCAGCATCAGGTGCCAGCGCAACGGACCGCTGCGCAGATGCTTCATCAGATCGTACGCGAGGAAGTCGGGATCGCGCAGACGACCTGCATCCGCGGGACGATATGGGTTTTCCGGCACCACGTCCCAACGCACGAAGCGGTGCACGCCCTCTCCATTTACAGCCTCGAACGCGCTAATGCCGTAGTACGTCGCGTTGTCATAGCCTGACGAGGGCGGATGCCGGTCGAGATACCGGCCGAACGCGCGGGCCTCCGGATGGCTATCGAGAAACGCCTGCATCTTCGCAGGGTTAGCACGGCCCGTCCCCGGATCGCGCGCATCCGCCTCAAGCTGCTCGAACAAAGCCTGAGGCGTGCGTACGGCGAATACAGGGACTGAATTCATCGCAAGACGCCATTCTTCGCCGTGCGGCAGCAGGACGCGCAGCGCGAAACTGCGCACCTGGGCGGCGCCATCGCTCTGCCCGGGATCGCTGCCAGGTATCGATAGCCGACCGACGACTGGATACTGGCCGTGCGCGAACACGCTCGCGCGCGACAGTAGTGTCCCTGCCCCGTCGCTCACGAAATGCCCCGTCACGCAAACGCCCTTCGCGTGATTGCGCCGAAAACCGGGATGCGGTGTAGATGTCGCCTGGAATGCATCGACGATGCGCGCCGGGGCGAGCCGCGGTGAAAACCATCCGGCGCACCAGACGAACAGCACAGCGAGTGTCGCCGGTATGGCGAGTACGGCGAACCAGCGCAATGCATACAGGACATGCCGGTGGCGGTGCCGCCACTCGTGCAAGCGATCATCGTTCATTGGCATCGGAGAGTGCCCGAAGCCGCGGCATCATGCCCGGTAGTGAAACGGGCAAACCCTCGACATCTGCTGTTGACATGATTGACTGGCGAAAAGCTGAGGCCCGCCGGACGGCGCGCGAACCGCAAACTGCGCGCTTATTGCCAGCAGACGAAAGTTCGCGGATTGTACAGCGTAGGCCAGAGGTTCGCCCACGGCCGCAGCGCACCTCGCGCCGTGTTTCCGTTATGCGGTACGGCACCATTAGCTACGTTGCAGAGCCTCGCCACGCGCTACTTATAGAACACATACTCGGCTAGATAAGGCGAGCTACCAGCCTCACCCGCCGCCGAACACGGCGCGGCAGGCGCCACGCCACCCACGGTCTTGACGCGCTGCACGTACCGCACCGTGGACAGCGTGCCGCTTCCCGCCGTGCTATGCGTTTCCAGCAGGAGTTGCGGCACGCTCGCTTTCGTATCGCTCGGCAACTGTGCGATTGCATGCCCAACGATGCGGCTACCGTCGCTCGCTTGCCATGAAGGCCCCGCTGCGTGATTGACTACGGCGTGGCCACTCGTGTCGTATAGCGTCGCCAGCGGGCTTTTGAATACCCATTGCAGACGATGCTGCGCGTCGAACTCGCACGTGTACGTCTGCACTCCCGATGCAGTCAACGCCATGAGACGCTCGCCGGCTGGGGGATCGATGGAAGACGACGAACGGCTTGCAGGCGTCGACGCGCAGGCGGCCAGTGTCAGCACACCCACAAATGTCACGCCGCCCCATTGCAGAACTTTTCTGAACATGGATCTTCCTCGAACAAACGCCAGGACGCTCGCACCGCGGCAAATGCAAGGTGAATCCGGCTCACTCGCGCTGAACACTCGCAGAGCCGGATGCTCCGCTTAAACAGAGCGGAACGGTCGCTCCAACTTGCCGATCATGACCGTCCATTCATAACAGTCGACGCAGCACGACTATTCCACAGCACGCTGAAATTCCGCAAACGGACGATCTATAAACTTGTTGTCATGCAATGGAATAAAACTGTCGCCTCAGGTGTCGCGCCGAGCAATACCGCTCGCCGGTGCCTCCCGGAAAATCGGATCGGACCTAGCGAACATGTTGAAAGCGATTCATATTGGTATCCTTCAACACCGACCGTCTTGCACATGATTCATGCCTCGCCCCAAAAACAGCACGGGTGTGCACGCCGCGCTATCAGGCGAGCGCTAAGATTGCAGCCGTAGTACCCGCGCGGCGGACCTTTCGCGTGGGCTTGTCAAGCCGTTCGAACCGGCGGCAGCCGTTCTGCATAACGCCGCGGTACGTCATGGCCCCCGCATTCAGGAGTTTTTCTTCCATCATTGGAGGTAGTAAGTGAAGAAGCTAACGACTGCTTTTGGCGCACCTGTTGTAGACAATCAGAATGTTCAAACAGCCGGGCCGCGCGGCCCCGCATTGCTTCAAGACGTGTGGTTCCTCGAAAAGCTCGCGCATTTCGACCGCGAAGTGATTCCCGAGCGGCGTATGCACGCCAAGGGGTCGGGCGCATATGGCACCTTCACTGTTACGCATGACATCACCAGATATACACGCGCGAAGATCTTCTCGCAGATCGGCAAGAAGACCGACCTGTTCGCGCGTTTTTCAACGGTTGCCGGCGAGCGCGGTGCCGCCGATGCCGAACGCGATATTCGCGGCTTTGCAGTGAAGTTCTATACCGAAGAAGGCAACTGGGATCTGGTCGGCAACAATACGCCGGTTTTCTTCTTGCGCGATCCGCTCAAGTTCCCCGACCTGAATCACGCGATCAAACGCGATCCGCGTTCGGGCCTGCGCAGCGCCGAAAGCAATTGGGACTTCTGGACGCAATTGCCCGAAGCGCTGCATCAGATCACGATCGTGATGAGCGACCGGGGCATTCCCAAGTCATTCCGACATATGCACGGCTTCGGCAGCCACACGTTCAGCTTCATTAACGCGGACAAGGAACGCTTCTGGGTCAAGTTTCATCTGTACACACAACAAGGCATCCAGAACCTGACCGACGCCGAAGCGACCGCCCTTGTGGGCGTGGATCGGGAAAGCTCGCATCGCGACCTGTACGAAGCAATAGAGCGCAATGAACACCCGAAGTGGACAATGTTCGTGCAGGTCATGCCCGAGCAGGACGCCGCAAAGACGTCATTCAACCCGTTCGATCTCACCAAGGTCTGGTCGAAAAAAGAGTATCCGCTGATCGAAGTGGGCGTGATGGAATTGAACCGCAATGCGGACAATCATTTCGCCGAAGTCGAACAGTCCGCGTTCAACCCCGCGAACGTCGTTCCGGGCATCAGCTTTTCTCCGGACAAGATGCTGCAAGGCCGCCTGTTCTCATACGGCGACGCGCAGCGCTATCGGCTCGGCGTGAATCACAGCCTGATTCCTGTCAATGCGCCGAGGTGTCCGACACACAGCTACCATCGCGATGGATTGATGCGTGTGGACAACAACATGGGCGGCACGACGCCGTACAACCCGAATACGCGCGGCGAATGGCTCGATCAGCCGGATTTCAGCGAGCCGCCGCTTTCGCTCGAAGGAGCGGCGGATCACTGGAACCATCGGGTCGACGAAGACTACTTCTCGCAGCCAGGCGCGCTTTTCCGTCTGATGTCGCCGGAGCAGAAGCAGGCGCTCTTCGACAACACTGCACGCGCGATGGCGGGCGTGTCAGACCCGATTCAAAAGCTGCACATCGAGCACTGCACGAAAGCCGATCCGGCTTACGGTCAGGGAGTCGCGGCTGCTATCGAGTCGGCAAGCAGAGCGAGTCCGACGCCTAATCGCGGGTTGTGACGTAACGTCACGCTAACTAGCAGTCGGCCAACCGGTTGTTATGCGATCGCTGCGAGCCTTTACGAAAAGCTCGCAGCGATCGATGATGGAATCAAGCCTCGTCATGCTTCCGCGCAATGGCAAGCTCGATCGAATCGAGCAGCACTTCCTCAGCGAAGGGCTTTCGAAGAAATCCCACCGCACCGTCGCGCATAGCCCGTTCGACCGTCTGCCCGTCGCCATGCGCCGACATGAATACCACGGGTATTGAGCGGTGGTCCGCATTCAATCGACGTTGGACTTCCAGTCCCGGCATGCCGCGCATCCTGACGTCCAGCAATACGCAAAGTGCATCGTCAATCAGCGGCGACGCGAGAAACTCCTCGCCGGAAGAGAAAGCCAACGTGCTGTAACCCACGGCTTTAAGAAGATTGCCGACGCCGCTCCGTATGGAGGCGTCATCGTCAACGATGCACACAAAACTCATAGCTGCCACCACTCCAATGCCGTTACCAAAAGGCCACGGCTTCAACCACAGTCAGACTGCGTCGTGCGACCACACCCAAGCCGCGCTCGGGCACGGTTTCCGATTTCGCGAGAAACGCCGCCTTGCGCGACAACGCCTCGTTCGCCTCCCGGGATGCGTACAGCTTGCGCAGCGCGTATTCCCGGGTACTTTCGAGCAAAAAATATTCCTTCGTGTTGCTGCCGCCAGTGGTACTCACGAAGCTCTTCGACGCGAGGCCGACGATCGCTTCCGTGACCTCGTTGCACGACAGTTGACCGAAGGCGGCGACAGCGCATGCCGCTTCCAGAGAAAAACGCGCTGGAAATACACCGAGCCGTTGCAACACGAGTTTCTCGAAGTCACTCAGCAATTCATGACCCCAATCGAGCGATGCCTCCAGGGTCTGCTGACGGCGCGGAGCGGTACGGCGCCCACCGGTCAGAAACTGGAACCGGTCGTCGAGTTCGAATATGAGCCTGCCGATGCCGAACACTGCTGCGCGCGCCGCCGCCAGTTCGATAGCGAGCGGTACGCCGTCGAGCCGACGGCAGATCGTAGCGATCATCTCGAGACTGCAACGGTCGCTGATTGCGGCGGCATTGAACGCGCCCAATTGCGCAAGGAAGAGCTTCACCGAACTGCATGCGAGGATGGCGTGCAGTCCCGCCCCTACTGCGGGCGTCTCCATTGGATCGACCCAATGCGTAATTTCGCCTCTCGTTCGGAGCGGCTCGCGACTGGTCGCAAGAAGCCGCACATCGGCGCTTGCCTGCACCAGTACGTCACAAACGGTCGCTGCCGACTCAATGACATGCTCGCAGTTATCCAGCAGAACGAGCAGCTTGCGGCCCTGGACGGCCGCAGCCAGATCTTTCAACTCAGGAGCGTCGCCATTGACGGCTGCTATACCCAACGCTTCTGCCACCCTGCTGACGATGCTCTGCGCCCTTGCGACCGATGCCAAAGGCACGAAACACACTTCCATGCCAGCCGCATCCGCGATTGACCGCGCGACTGCGATACCCAGTTGCGTCTTGCCGATGCCGCCCGGGCCCACCAGCGTAACGATAGGCCCCGCAGTAAGCGCCCGCGCGAGTTCCGCGGTCGTGCTGTCGCGGCCAATCAAAGGCCCGTGCATCGCCGGCAAACTGTTGAGACGACCGGCCTCAACGCGAGGCGTCGGCGCAGACGCGGGCACTTCCACAGATTCGTCTGTCTCGACCGCGAGGGTCAGGCGATAACCTCTTCCGGGAATCGTGCGGATAGCCTGCCTGTCTTCGCCGAAAATCTTGCGCAAGGCGGACAGTTGCACATGGATGTTATTTTCCCCAACCACCGACTTCGACCACACGTGCTCGAAGATCTCGTCTTTCGTAACGGTTGCGCCGCGGGCCCGGATCAGCAGTTCGAGGATGCCGAACGCGCGCGCTCCCAGCGGTACCAATTCTGCACCGAGATAGACCTCGCGCATTTCCAGCGACACTGTTATTCGACCGATTTTGATCATGCGGGATTCACGTCTGGTTGATTAGCGGGACGGCGAAGCCATAACTTTCATAGCTTTCGCAACCTTGCCCACGAGGCCGTGACGAGGCCAGCGCCGGTTAAGTCATGGTAATGGGAGGCGTCAGCCGAAACCACTATCCATAGGGATACGGCAGTCACCGCTTCGGCAGGCTGCCGCATCCTTCCCGCTGCCCGACTGCGCGCCACGGGCTCTTTCACGTGGCTCGTCATGGTTTACGCGCGCTTACTCACACCTTCGTATGAGACCGTCATTCTTGCGGATGCTCGACGCGAGTGGTGGCCGCGCGAAACAGAAAGCCGGCGCCACGCATCGGCCGCCCACGTGCAAATAAACAATTGGCCGTGCAGGAACGAAAGCCCGCATGTGCGACGGTCGACATACTGGCCGCCATCATCCGACTTGCTGCTCTGGCCACACGGCCTGTTGCGGCTTCCTTTTGGGGAGAACACGACATGGCCGCGCGCAGAGCAATGCAATTTCGTCCCGGCTATCGCCTTGCAGCCGTTGCGGCGGGCCTTCTGATTTCGGCGTGGTGTGTCACGACTAGCCACTGCGCACCGGACTTGCGCAAAGCGCTCGAACAGACCGACCGCGACACCCGGCTGCCACTCGAACGCATCGCGCTCGAAGCCGCCGGATCGGACACACCGCAACGAGCGTCCGTGATGCAGGCGCATTCCCCTTTTGCAACATCGGGATCGTTGGCCGCTTCGAGCCGCCTGCCAGTCGCGTGCGACGCAGGCAAGCGGGAGACTGGCGTGCGAATCTGAAACGGACGGGCGTTTGCACAATTGCCGCGTCAGGCGGCGTGCCATGCTGCGCCCATGCCCTCTACAAAATGGCGGGAACTGGTGATGGCAAAGAAGAAGCAGATCCGTATCTACAGCGAACCCGCCGGCGGCTGGGGTGCGCTTAAAGCAACCGGCGAGGCTTTGGCATTACAGGGCGTCGCGATATCGGGCGCGAAGACGTTGCTGCGAATGAATCAGCCCGAAGGCTTCGACTGCCTCGGCTGCGCGTGGCCCGATCCCAAGCACACATCGTCGTTCGAGTTCTGTGAAAACGGCGCGAAAGCAGTGGCGTGGGAAGCCACCGTCAATCGCTGCACACCGGCGTTCTTCGCAGCGCATAGCGTCTCGGAGCTGAGCGCCTGGGACGATTACGACCTCGAAATGGCCGGCCGCCTGACACATCCCATGGTGTACGACCGGGCGTCTGACCGTTACGTGCCAATCGAATGGAGCGACGCATTCGCGCTCGTCGCGAAGCATCTGAACGGTCTCGACCATCCCGATCAGGCGGACTTCTATACGTCGGGGCGTGCGTCCAACGAAGCTGCGTTTCTCTATCAGATCTTCGTGCGCGAGTTCGGCACGAACAATTTCCCCGACTGCTCGAACATGTGCCACGAAGCAACGAGCGTCGGGTTGCCTCAATCGATCGGCGTCGGCAAAGGCACTGTGCTGCTCGAGGACTTCGAGCATGCAGATGCGATTTTTATCTTCGGTCAGAATCCCGGCACCAACAGCCCGCGCATGATGAGCGATCTGCACAGCGCCTCGCGGCGCGGCGCGAAAATCGTCTCGTTCAATCCGTTCCGCGAACGGGCGCTGGAGCGCTTCGCGGCGCCCCAAGATCCCGTGGAGATGGCGACGCTCGGCTCCACGCAGATCAGTTCGTTCCTCTATCAGGTCCGCCTGGGCGGCGACGTCGCCGCGCTCAAAGGCATGATGAAAGCGCTCATCGAGGCCGACGATGCGGCGCTCGCCGCGGACCGGCCCCGTGTACTCGACATTGAGTTCATCGAAGGACACACACACGGCTTTGACGACCTCGCCGCCGATCTGCGCGCCACCCGGTGGGATCTCATCGTCCAGCAAAGCGGTCTGTCGCGCGACGATATTCAGAACGCCGCCAACATCTACATGAGCGCGAAGAATGTGATCCTCGTGTATGGCATGGGGCTGACACAGCATCATCGCGGCACGGAAAACGTTCAGCAGGTCGCGAATCTCGCGCTATTGCGCGGCAATATCGGTAGGCCCGGTGCTGGCGTGTGCCCGGTGCGCGGACATTCGAACGTGCAGGGCAATCGCACCGTCGGGATCACGGAGAAGCCGTCGGCCGCGTTGATCGACGGCGTGGAGCGAGCGTTCGGTTTCCGGCCACCCGCAGACCACGGCCACGACGTGATCGCTACAATCGATTCGATGATGCGCGGCGACGCGAAAGTCTTCGTCGCGCTGGGTGGGAACTTCGCCGCGGCGGTGCCCGATTGGGTGCGCGTGCAGGCCGCAATGCGCAAACTCGATCTGACCGTACACATCGCGACGAAACTCAATCGCAGCCATCTCGTGCATGGCAAGGAAGCGTTGATCCTGCCGTGCCTCGGCCGCACCGAGATCGATATTCAGGCAGACGGACCGCAGTCGATTACCGTCGAAGACTCCATGTCGATGGTGCATGCTTCAGGTGGCCGGAACGAGCCAGCCTCGCCGCATCTGAAAAGCGAACCGGCGATTGTCGCGGGCATTGCGCGCGCGACTCTCGGGTCCGGCTCACACGTCGACTGGGAACACCTTGTCGCGAGCTATGACCGCATCCGCGAGAAGATCGAAATCGTCTATCCGATGTTCCAGGCATACAACGAACGCATTCGCGTGCCAGGCGGTTTTCATCTTGCATCGACTGCCCGGGAGCGGGTCTGGGCGACGCCCAACGGCCGGGCCAACTTCCTGGTTTTCAGAGGACTCGACGAAGATCCGGCACACCACGATCCCGACGCGCTATGGCTCACCACGATGCGCAGTCACGATCAGTACAACACCACGCTCTATTCGCACTCGGACCGCTATCGCGGCGTCTTCGGGCAGCGCGATGTCGTCTTCATGAACCCGCGTGAATTGCGCAAGCGCAACCTGCATCCGGGCGAACGCGTCGATGTATGTGCCTTGTCGACCGACGGAATCGAGCGCGTGATTCGAAGCTTCAAGGTTGTCGAATACTCGCTGCCCGACGGCTGCTGCGGCGCCTATTATCCGGAGGCGAACCCTCTCGTTCCACTGTACGCATTCGACCCGCAAAGCCGTACGCCATCTTACAAGTCGGTGCCGGTGAAGATCTCGCGCGCCGCTGCCGTTGGCGCCGACTCTTCCCACCATGCGGCCGTTCTCGATACTGCGAGGGTTCATCATGCATCTGAGTGACGTGCTCGATCTGTCGCGTGCGCAGTTCGCGATGACAGCTATCTTTCACATCCTGTGGCCGATTCTCACCATCAGCCTGTCCGCATTCCTGGTCCTGATCGAGGCACTGTGGCTGCGCACCGGCAAATTCTCGTATTACCGCCAGGCGCGCTTCTGGAGCAAGCTGCTGGTGCTCAACTTTGCGGTCGGCGTGGTCAGCGGCATTCCGATGGAGTTTCAGTTCGGCACGAACTGGGCGGGCTTTTCGCGCTATAGCGGACAGTTCTTCGGCAACATTCTCGGCTTCGAGGGAGCGATGGCCTTCATGCTCGAAGCGGGCTTCATCGGCGTGATGGTGCTCGGATGGGGACGCGTGCCGCGCGGCGTGCATCTGTTCGCTACCTCGATGGTCGCGCTCGGTTCGAGTATCTCGGCGTTCTGGATCATGGTTGCCAATTCGTGGATGCAGACACCCGCGGGCGTAACGGTCGAGAACGGCAAGATCATCGTCACCGACTATGCCGCCGCGATCTTCAATCCGGATATGGTTTGGGGCGTCACCCACATGTGGGTCGCGGCGATCGAAACCGGCATGTTCGTGATCGCGGGCATTTCCGCATGGAATCTGTTCCAGCGCCGCCATCCGGAATTCTTCGCGCAGTCGTTCAAGATCGCGTTGCTCGTGCTCGTATTCGCAGCGCCAATCCAGATCTGGCTAGGCGATTCGAGCGGCGGTAGCGTCTTCAAGACTCAACCGGCCAAGGGCGCGGCAATCGAAGGACATTGGATTACGAATGCGCCCGGCACCGGCGCGTCGTGGTCGCTGCTTGCGTGGCCGAACAAGGCGGCGCAGCGCAATGACTGGTCGATTGAAATTCCGGGCATGTTGAGCATTCTCGGCACCCATTCGCTGCACGGCCAGGTGAAGGGGCTCAAGGACTTCGCGCCCGACGACCAGCCGCCGATGCTTCCGCTGCTTTACTACGCGTTCCGTGTGATGGCCGGCATCGGCTTCCTCTTCATGGCGCTGGCATTCTGGACCGCATACGTTCTGCGCAAGACGCGCGGCAATCTCGAACAGTTGCTCGCGCGACGCAAACTGCTGCTTGCATGGGTGCTATGTATCCCGCTGCCTTACGTGGCCGTCGAGGCCGGCTGGATCGTGCGCGAAGTGGGACGCCAGCCTTGGGTCGTCTATGGTCTGCTGCGCACTAAAGACGCCGTTTCCACCGTGTCGGCTTCGTCGGTTACGTTGAGCATGGTTATGTTCTTCGCCTTCTACGTGGTTCTGCTGCTGACTTTTTTCGTACTGGCGCGCAACTGGCTGCGAACCGGCCCCGATCTCAGCGTGAATCCGCAGTCCGCTGCGCCAGCAGAGCGCGACACGGCAGTCACCGAGTACTAAACCACTTCATTGCGAGGCCCTCCAATGGACAGCTCGACTCACACGATGCTCGCGATCACATGGTTCGGCGTGATCGGTCTCATGCTCGTGTTCTATGTCATCGCCGACGGCTTCGACCTCGGCATCGGAATACTCAGCCTGCTGCGCAAGCGGCGCGAAGATCACGATGTGATGGTGCAGACAATCGGCTCGGTATGGGACGCCAACGAGACCTGGCTCGTCGTGCTGGGCGGCGCACTGTTTGGCGCTTTTCCCGAGGCCTATGCGCTTCTTCTGCAGGATCTCTATTTGCCCATCATGCTGCTGATCGCGGGTCTCATCATGCGCGGCGCGGCAATCGAATTCAGGCACAGCGTGAGCCACGGTCCGCTCTGGGACAAGGTATTCGGAGTCGGCAGCCTCGTCGCCGCTATCGCGCAGGGCATCGTGCTCGGCAAAGTCATTACGGGTCTCACGCCCGGCGGTTTGAGCGACGTGTTCGTCGTGGTGTCGGCAGTCGGCGTGGTGGCCGGCTATTCGTTGCTCGGCTCGACCTATCTGGTCAACAAGACGGTCGGCACGATCGAACAATGGTCGCGCCGGCTTGCATTGCTCAGCGCGTTCGTCACTGTGGCAGCCGCCGTGATTCTGACCGTTGCCACCTGGTTTGTCAGCGACGTGGGGCACGTCCGCTGGAGTCAACCAGGCGTGTTCCACGTACTCGTCATGCTGGGGCTCGCTGCCGCCGTTGCCTTCGCGTTCATCGTGGCCGCGCTGTATCTGGGCAGTTCGCGCGGACCGTTCCGCGGCGCTGTCGTGCTGTTCGTACTGTCATTCGCCGGTCTCGCAATCAGCCTCTTTCCCGACTTCGTGCCAGGCAAGCTCGGCATCGTGGAAAGCGCCTCGAACACGTCGACGCTGGTATTCATGCTGATCGGGATTGGCTTTCTGTTCCCGGTGATGATTGGCTATAACCTCTACCAGTACTATATTTTCCGGGGCAAGGTCGTGACCGGATCACATGCGGGCGACTAGCGCAACTTGCTTCGCCTGATACCTCGCCGATGCGAGGAAACTGAGCCGGCTTCGTGCCGGCTTTGTTGCATGCGATCACGCCTCAAGGGCAGTGTTCAGGACGGTACACAAAATCATCGCGCCAGCGTTGAGCGGCGCGGGCCGGCACGGACGCGGCTTGTAAATTGCATCGCCGCGCTTGATCGCCCGTCCGCTCATCGCACACACGCCGGCAACGCGTGCATGGCTCATGTGCCAGACCTGGTCGCCATATGAGCAATGTGTCGAGTCGCGCCACGCCAGCGTCGCGGTGGACGGCGAAGGCCGGTCGATCACGCGGACCTGGACTTCGCGGTGGTGTCCCCTGACCGACGCGCGGCGATCCCACTGTGCGTTGTGCGTAAGAGCCGCCACGAACTCGTGGTCGTCCAAATCCGTGTCGCCCGACAGCGCGGACAGCAAGCCGAGTGTGCGCAGCCACGGGTCCGTGTAGTTCGCTTTGTCCAGCATGATGACACTCCTCTATCAGGTGAATCAGCAGATGAGCGGGCACCGTTCTTCGTTCGATATCGCAGCGCCCGAACCCGCCAGCACGTCATTTAAAATCTTCATGTCGTTATGCGCGTACGCCCTGCTGCCGTCGCTGCACGCAACCTCATTGCCGTCAGCGTCAAATGCCTCAAGAGCTTGTTGGTTGTGAGGCATCGCGAAGAAATGCATGGGCGCGCCTGACTGCCGCAAGAAGGCTTCACTGACTTCCAGAAACGCATGGATCTGCTTAGCGATCGACATTCTTTTTCATCCTCCAGCAATACGGGGTCTCTCCAACCAGCCGTTTGAATACGGTCGTAAAGTGAGCTTGCGAGCGGAAACCACAGCTGAGTGCCACGTCGAGAACGTTGTGGCGCGAGTTGAGAAGAAGCTGCTGTGCGTGCTCGATCCGGCGGCGCAACAGATATTCGTGAGGTCGCATGCCGGTCGCACGGCGGAATTGCGAGGCGAAATGCATGCGGGTGAGGCCCGTGCTGTTGGCAATGTCCGCGAGTCCAATGGGCTCAGATAAATGGGCGTCGACGTATTCGATCGCGCGACTCAGCCGCCACGGCGGCAGTGCGCTTGCTTCCCGCGATTTGCGTTCCACCACAGTGAAGTGACGCGCAATGACACGGGAAACAATCGCGAGACTGACGCTATCGGTAAAAAGCTTGCCGAGCGTTGCGTCGTCCGACTGCGATACGGCTAGCGCCTGTGCGAGACGTTCAAGAGCGGGATCGCGCACCAGCTTCGGATCGTCGATGCGTAATTCGCCTTTGTGCGGACGGCCGAACGTGTCCTCGAAACACTCGCCCAGAACTTGCTGCGAGACGAATAGATGCAGCACGTCGGCGGCAGAGTCGAACACCGCGCCGCATGGCACGTCGGGAGCGGTAATCTGAATGGCCCCAGCAGTGACGCGTCCGCGAACCAAGATTTGCCCCGCGTGAGAGAAAGTCAGCGACGTGCATTTCAGATTCATCGCAATACAATGATGCGCGGTATTGCCGTGATTGACTACCTCGATCCGCTCGCTGTCGTTACGTATCCACCGCGATACGACAATAGCGTTTTTCTGCGGCACGTTGTCGTCGCATTCATCGCCGGGACAGCGCCATTGACGCTCGCTGCCGATCGAACTCACCCTTCTTTTATGGATGACATCCACGGCGGACAAAGACATCGAACTGGTCATGATCGGTCATCCAGAATAAGTGATGTGATAGTGCGAATTGGAATGAATGCTGCAGTGACGACAAGGTACCGCACCGCAAATACGCCCACTAGCCCTACATAAGGTTGAGTCAAATGACCAATGGTTCGGTCGACTCATCTGCAGGTTTAATTGCGCAACGGGCGTGCGGGCGCGGCCCTGGTCCGTGCGTCGCGTGCACCGGGGTTCTGGCGTGTCAGGAAAGAAAGCATTGCCGCGCTTTTTTCTAAAGCGAAGCGGATATATGACCTATACGCGCGTATAACGCGGATCGTCTTCGGGGCGAAACAGCGCTCCGACGACGGTTGAAGTCGAAAGCGCTGCCTGTTCAGTTACGCGAGCCGCGCGCCGCCGGACTAGCGGTACTTTGCGGCGCTTTTACGCCGAGTGCTTCGGCCTTCAAGACGAACTCCGCAAGCGAACGTGCACCCATTTTGCGCATGGCTTGCCCGCGATGGATCTTCACAGTGATCTCGCTCAGGTTCATCTCGCCCGCTATTTGCTTGTTCATCAGCCCGGCCGCGACGAACGCCATCACTTCGCGTTCTCGCGCGGTCAGCGATTCATAAGAACGGCGCAGATCGTCGACGACCCGGTTGGCTTCGCGCCGCTCCTGATCGCGCGCGAGCGCGTGCGTGACCGCATCGAGCATGTCCTGGTCGCGAAACGGCTTCGCCAGAAAATCCATTGCGCCAGCCTTCATGGCTTTCACGGTCATTGCAATGTCGCCGTGCGCCGTCATGAAAACGATCGGCAAGCCCAGTTTGCTCGCCGCGATCTGCTCCTGGACCGCGAGTCCGCTTTGGCCTTTGAGGCGAACATCGAGAATCAGGCAACTGGGCACGTCGGGCATCTCGAAGGCAAGGAATTCCTGCGCGCTCGCGAAGGTTTGCACGGCTAGCCCCACCGAACGCAGCAACATGCTGACGGCGCCGCGCATCGACTCGTCGTCGTCCACGACGTAGACCATCGTTGCGGCGGCACCGTCGGGCTGATCCCGGCTCGTATTGCTACTGCTCATGACATCTCCCATCGTCGATCGGCAGGATGAACTGCAGCAGCGCGCCGCCTGTCGCCGGCGACTCCGCCCAGATACGGCCGCCGTGAGCCTCGACTATCGAGCGGCAAATCGACAGTCCCATGCCCATGCCTTCGGACTTCGTCGTAAAGAACGTGCTGAACATGCGGTCCGCATTGTCCTCGCTGATGCCCGTACCCGAATCCTGCACGCTCACGAGCGCATGGCCGGGGTCGAACATACCTGTGGCGATACGAAGCTTTCGCGGGCCGCTCACGTCGGCCATTGCCTGCACGCTGTTCATTAGCAGGTTGATCAACACCTGCTGCAATTCCACGCGGTCACAACACGCTTCCGGTGATGGCTCGTCAAGGTCCCATTGCACTTCGACTGCATGCCACTCGAACTCGCGCCGCATCAATTCCGCGGATTCGGTGACGATGGCGTTCAGAGCGACCGGTGCAGGAACACTGTCGCGCTTTTTGGCCATTGCCCGGATTCGCTGGATGATCTCACCGGCACGTTTTGCGTCCCGGACAATCTGCGTGACGGATCGCGTGGCTTCGTCCAGTTCGGGCGTCGGTCTGTTCAGCCACCGCAACGCTGCGCCGCCGCATGCCACGACGGCCGCAATCGGCTGCGTGACTTCGTGTGCAATCGACGCCGCGAGTTCGCCGAGCATGGTGATCCGGGTCACGTGCGCGAGTTCGGCGCTCGAGCGCGCGAGTGCTTCCTGAGCGAGCGTGGTTTCCGTGATATCCATCAGCGCACCGACATATTCCGTGCCGCCGGATTGCGGCCTGGTCAAATGAGCAACGTAGTGCACATATTTGACGGAGCCGTCGGGCATTGCAAGGCGGTACTTGACATCGACTAGTGCCGCGCCGACTTTCGCCTGTTCAAAAGCGCCACGAACTGTCGCGACGTCGGCGGGATGAGTCCGTGCGAGGATCGCGTCGAAGGACGGGACGACTTCCCGGCTGTATTCGAAGATCCGGTAGGACTCGTCCGACCACCACATCGACGCGTCGGGAAAATGCGTGGCAATACTGCCTGTGCGGCTCAAACGCTGGGTGTCGGCGAGGAATGCCTCACTGCGCTCCAGTGCCTGCTCGGCCTGCTTGCGGTCTTCGATGTCGGTATTGACGCCATACCAGCGCAAAATCGCACCGGCTTCGTCGCGCAGCGGCTCCGCACCGAGATGCATCCACCGGTAAGCGCCGGTGCCGGTGCGGATCCGGGACACGTTCTCGAACGACGCTCCGGTTGCGATTGCCGAGCGCCAGGCGCTCTGCATCTGCGGCAAATCGGCTGGATGCACGATCGCCGACCAGACATCCGCGCCGCTCCCGCCCTCTTCCAGCGTCACGCCCATGTCGGTCCAGCGCCGGTTGATGAACGTGAGCGTGCCGTCGCCGGATGAACTCCAGACCATGCCGGGAATCGCGTCGATGGTGGCGCGCAGCTCTTCCTGCTGACGCTGAACCCGAGCCTCCATTTCCTTGCGGCGGGTTATGTCGTTGTTCGTGGCGAGCACTGCACGAGGTGTGCCGGTCGCGTCGCGCCAGAGCGCCGCGCGGGTCGAAACGGCGACCACTCGGCCGTCGCGTCGAACGCGCTGAAGCTCGCCATGCCAGCGATTCGTACGCAGCAGTTCGTCCTTGATGTCTTCGGGCGAAACCGGAAAAGAGGTCTGTGTCAGTTGATGAATCGACTGGCCGAGCGCCTGTTGCGCAGTCCAGCCATACAAGGCTTCCGCGCCGTGGTTCCAGAACGTGATGCGGTCGTTCATGTCGTGAACGACGATCGCGTCATGAGCCAGGTTGAGCAGCTGGATCTGCTCCTGTAGCGTCGTTGCGGCGGCCTGGTTCCTCAGACTGAGGACCGACGTGGTGCCGATCGCGACCAGGCTCACGAGGCAGCGCGCGGCCGCACCGTTCAGATAGCCGCCTTCATGCGACATCACGAATCCGAGCAGCGTGAGCGCCACGCAGCCCCAGGTGGTCGCGACAGTGACCGCGCGATTGTTGGTCGACGCGACGAGCAGCACCACCACCACGTAAAGGACGGCGATGGCGATATCGAGCGGCGTGAGCGCGTCGATCAGGAACACGACCAGCGCTATGAGCGCGGCGAGCGCCATGGGGATGCTGGTGTCGCGGTTCGCGGCGAGTAGAACGCTTGGGTAAGTTTTCATGGCGGCGGATCAACGCGCTACCAGGCGAAAACCAGGCGTGACGAGGCTGACAACCATGGACATAGGACTTTTTGGAACGGGCGTTCGTGAACGAATACCGGCAGCCTGTCCGTCACCGGTCAGCCGGCGCGGCTGTCCGGGCACATGACACTCAGATCTACCGGAACCAATACCTTTCAAATCTGATGGCATCATGCGCGAGCCCGCGTCAAAGGTGCTACTTATTTTTCCTTAAACGTTGCACGACGAGTTGCCGCCGTAGAACCGCAAACCGCCGTGGAAGCCACATTCCACGGCGGTTTGCGGGCATCATGCCAAGGCGGGAGGACGCCTCAATGGTGGCCGAAGTCCTTGCGCGCGATCGGCACAGTACGGACCTTCGTGTACTGGAAGACAGGCATCGCCTTGACGGCGTCGCGGGTCGCGCCCGCCCACACCAGCTTGCCGTTCACGTAGTCCAGTTGCGACATGGGAATCGCGACATCGTGCACCGACACGCCAAGGAACTGATGTGCCGCGACGATTGCGAACGACGCGGCGTTATCGGGCGCGATGATGATGTCGTGCAGCGCGCCCACTTTCTCGCCGTTGTCGTTGTAGATGCTCTTGCCCAGCAAACTCTTCTTGGCGCTCCAGCCTTCAATGATCAATTGAGCCTGCTCGACGCTGATGCCGATGGGTTGCGCGCCCGCCACCTGTGCGCTCGCGGATTGACACATAGCACCGAAGGTCGATGCCGCCACGAATACCAGTGCCCACTTGAGCTTCATATTGTTTCTCCAAAAGACCAACCGGTTGAAAATGCCCGCTCGCTGCCTACCCATTCGCACGCTCGCAGCCGCGTGACGGCTCGAATGCATTGCGCTGTCCCGGAGTTTGGCGTCATTTCGGCCGGCCTGTTTTCGAATTCGCACGGCGTCGGCTGCATAGTCGCTCAACCGCCCCTGCGGGCGCCCCTTCTCGCGATCAATCCACGCTTCGTGGCTGCAGCGTCACGGTGCAGGTCATGCCCATCGCAAGCTTGATATCCGCAGGAATCCGGTCGAGATGTACGCGCACTGGAACCCGCTGCGCGAGCCGCACCCAGGTGAAGATCGGGTTGACGTCGGCAAGCAGGTCGCTGCCGGTCGGGTTGTCGCGGTCCGCTATACCGCTCGCCAGACTTTCCACATGGCCCTGGATCTCCTTTCCGCCCGACATCAGTCGCACCACCGCCCGGTCGCCGACATGGACCTTCGGCAGCTTGGTTTCTTCGAAATAGCCGTACACCCAGAAGGAATGCGAGTCGATCAGCGCCATGCGCGCCGTACCGGCTGTCGCGAAGTCGCCGGGATACAGATTCAGATTGGTGATGAAGCCATCCGAAGGCGCTCGAACCTCGCTGCGCGCAAGGTTCAATGCCGCCGTCTGCCGCGCGACCCCGGCTGCCTTATACGCGGCCTGAGCGGCGTCATACGCGGCTGCGTCGGCGGCGTAAGACGAGCCCGACTGCCTCGCAAGCGAAGCCGAATCGGCCCGGCTTTCGTCCGAGATGACATCGCCGGCCAGATTAGCCCTGCGCGCGGCCTGCGCACGCTTCATCGCAAAACTGGATTCGCTGGCGGCCATCTGCGCCTTCGCTTGCGCGACCTGAGCCTCGGCTCTCAGCAGCTCGGCGTCGGCCTGCGCCAGCGCATAGTGGAATCGCGCCGGATCCAGAATGAACAGAATGTCGCCCTTGCGTACCCACTGATTGTCCTTGACCCGCACCTCGGCGACGAGGCCGGAGACGTCGGTCGAGACCTGCACCACGTTCGCCCGTACCCTGCCGTCGCGCGTCCACGGAGAAAACATGTAGTCGAGCCATAACAGGCGGACCAGCACGACCGCCACGGCGAGAGCCGTGAGCGTAAACACCGCGCGTAAGATCGATTGCTTGTTTATCGTCATTTGTAGGGGTCGGCGGTCGTTGATTTCATGGTCTCTCCCAGGCCAGCGTTCATCGCCATAAAAGCAGCGACGCGCCGCTGAACATGGCGGCGAACAGCGCGACGCGGAACAGGCTGGGGTGCCACGTATAGCGATATAGCCCCAGCTTCGCCAGAATCAGGTCGATCACGACGAAGCTCACCGCGCACACCGCGAGAATCGGCAGCAGTCCGGGCAGCAGCAGGGAAAAGAAATCAATCTCGCCCGGCACGTTGCGCTCCTTCAAAAGCGGAACCGGTCTGCTCCGGCGTGTATCCGCCGCCTAGCTCCTTCATCAGCAACGCCCAGGCGTCGAGTTGCCCGGCCTGGATATTCGCGAGGTTTTCTTCCTGCTGTAGCTGAACGTTCTGTGCCGCCAGCACGTTCAGGAATTCGGAGATGCCGCTGCGATAGCCGGCGTCGGCGAGCCGGAACGAGCGACGCGACGACTCCAGCGTGCTTTCAATCGATGCCTGCTGCTGCGCAAGCGAGCGCAACGACACGACCTGCACGGCGACAGCCTGCATCGCGTTCACGACACTCTGGTTGTAAGCGTCGACTGCGGCGTCGCGAGACGCGACGGCCACGCCATACTGGCCGCGCCGGCGTCCACCGTCGAAGATCGGCAGTGAGATTGCCGCTCCGACGCCATGGCCGACACCGTTGCTGTCGATGAAATTGAAGAAGCCGCCGAAGGTCGCAGCCGAGCCGAGCGACGCGGTCGCTATCAGGTTGATGTCCGGATAGAAGTCGGCATGGGCGGCGTCGATGCCTTTGTCCGCGCCCAACACTCGCCAGCGCGCGGCAACGACGTCCGGCCGGTGCCCGATCAGTTCGGCCGGCAGCGATGCCGGCAGCGCAACCGGTACGCTCAGCGCCAGCGCGGGCCGGCGCAGTGCCTCGCCGTAGCCGGGGCCCTTGCCCGCCAGACCGGCAATCTGGATGCGACTCAACGCGAGTTGCTGCTCCGCCTGCTGTACCCGCGTGGTGCTGGTCTGGAACTGGGTCGCAGCCTGGCTCACTTCCAACTGGCTGCCGACGCCCGCGCGCCAGCGGCGGGTCGCAATGTCGAGCGTGCGCTGCTGTTCCTCCTGGACCGCGCGATAAACGTCGAGCAGCGCGTATTGCAGCGATAGATGCACATAGCTGCGTACCACCGCGGTCTGCAATTCGATTTCGGCGAAGCGCGCGTCCGCGGCAGCAGCCCGCACGTTGTCGAGCGCGCCCTCGCGCAACGCCCGTGTCTTGCCCCATAGATCGAGGTCGAACGACAGGTCCGCCTGAACGCTGTTGCTCCACACGGTTGTTCCGCCGGGCGGCGCAGGCGTCGTGTAGCGCGCGTAACGCCTGCGCTCGAAAGTGCCGCCAGCGTTGAGTTGTGGCAGTTCGTCGGCACCGGCGATTTGCGCCTGATAGCGCGCCGCCTCGACCCGCTCTTCGACCGTGCGCAAGCCGGGGTTGCCGGCGGTGGCGTCCCGCACCAGCGCGTCGAGTTGCGGGTCGTTCCAGCGCTGCCACCAGCGATCGGTTGGCCAGTTCGCGTCATGTTGCGTAGCGCTCAGCGCGGCGCCCGGATCGAGCGATGCGGGATCGATCATCGACTCGCGCGTATGGATGCCGCCGCTGTTGATGCATCCGCTCAGCAGCAGCGCAGACGCAAGCGCCACGACCGGCGAGCGGCATGCCGCGCCAAACGACAGGCAGCGCGCCGTCATGCTGGCTTACCCACGTTGTGCCAGAAGGACAATGTCCCGTCCTGCAAGGTCAGTTCGGTGATATGCAGCAGTGCGCGCATCCGGCAGCGCGTGAGCATCGCCGCATCGACGGTGATGTTCGGCACAAGCGGGAGCGCTTCGAGCGCTTCCACGGTCGCGGCGAGCGCGGCATCTGCGGCCTGCGGCGAGCACTGCGCGAATACATTGGCGGTTGCCGTTAGCCACGCCTGCTGGACGGCGGGCCACTTCGCCGGCAGCGTTTCGCCGAGTTCCTCCGTGTCGAGCCGCACTTGAATCATCGCCCGGCCGATTTCGAGCGCTGCGAACGCCCAGCCGATCAGCCGGCTGCGATCCACACGGTCATCTGTGGGCGCCGACGCGATCTCGACGATGAAATCGCGCAGGTTCAATTCAAAAGTGAAAAGCAGGTCGTCCAGCGCACCGTCGCGCGCGCCCGTCGCGACCAGCGCGCGTATCTGCTTCAGATACTGAGCCGTGATCCAGTCTCCCGCGCGCGGCACGATGACTGAGAACGCAACCGCCGCAGTGCCGATGCCGACGAGCAACGCAAACCCAGTGTCGAGATAAGCGCTCGGGTTATAAACGGTGGGATTCGAAATATTCACGATGAAGCAGAAATACAGACTGAAGCCGAGCCCGAGAATCGCGGTTTTTGGAAACGTATTCAGGTAACTGCCCACCATCACGAAGATCGCAATCGACAGGGCGAGCAATTCAAAAGTGTCAAAGTGCGGCAACACAAGGAAGTTGAATGCGAAGCCGGCCGCCCAGCCGAGCAGGCAACCGACGAAAATCTGCCGACTCGCAATCGTCGGATTGGGCACTAGCGCGAACAGCGAACTGGTGATGGCGACCGCGACGATCGCGCTCGATCCGCCGAGCCAGCCCGACGCGAGCCACGCCGCCGCGACCACCGACACCGCGGCGGCAGCGCGCACGCCGGCAATCAGCGCGGCGACGCGATTAGCGGTTGCACGTGTGCGGCCAAAACGGCCGAGCGCCTGAATTACCGATTGCGGCCACGGGCGCCCGTCCGTCGTGCGTATCTGCAGGTAGCTGCTGCACAACACACGAAGGTCGGCAATCGAGAAAAACAACGCGGCCCCAGTGGTCGCAACGAACTGCCGTTGATGCGGCGACAGGTCCGCCAGCGACGCGAGCGTCCCGCTCAGCCGCGCGGGCAGAGCCTGCTCGAACGCGGCGAGCCGGCTGCACAATGCCTGCACCTGGTCGAGCGTGACGATCTGCGGTTGAACCGGGTCCGGCACGATGGCGAGCAACGCGTCGATCAGTTCGTCGACCGCGGCCACGGCTCGCGGATGCGCGTTAGCCGAAGCGCGCGTTTTCAGTTGATGCAGCGCGTGAATCCACGCGACCATGTCGAGAAAGCTTCGATCGAGCGCCAGCAAGACGGGAAGTTGCAGCCGGATCGACGGATCCTCGAATAACGCGCCGCTGCGCAGGCTTTCGATACCGGCCCGCTCGCTGATCAGATCGACAAATGGTTTGAACCCGGCGCTTGCGGGCGCCCGTCCAAGCATCGTGTGCATGGCTTCGAGCAATTCGGAAAAGTTTTTGCTGCCTGCCGCAAGGAGCGCCGGCGTGACCCGCCGGGGGAACACGAGCGCGCTCACCAGGCAGGCACTGACTACGCCGATCACGACTTCGCTGACCGTGAACACGACGTTGTCGAACACGCCATACGGGTTGGACCAAGCCGGCATCGCGGTGATAGCCGTGCCGTATCCCGTCAGGACGAAACCGTACGACTGGAAGTTGCGATAGTACGACGCACCGAAAACGCAGACGCCGATCCACGCTGCCAACGCAAGAAAGAACAGCAGCGGCTGCTGCGGAAACAGCGCGATGATCACGAGGCCGGCAAAGCTGCCGCACACCATACCGAGGCCGCGATAAAAGCCTCGCGCGATGACCATGCCGCTCTGCTGATGCATCATGACGATGACGCACGAGACCATTGCCGTGCCGGGCGCGCGAAGCTCGAGTCGCATGCATAGCCCCATTGCAAGCGTCACCGCGACCGCAACTTTGGCGATATGCATGAAGCGCGGCCCGTCGTCTTTCCAGTACGCCGTCAACTCGTCCCGCCATCGCGGGAGAACGACGCTGTCCGTCTGCACATTCATGGCTTGCTCTTCGGGCGTGGGCTTCGGGAGCGTTAATTTTCCGCGCGGCCCTGACTAGCGCCGCGCCGGGCCATCTCACGCGTCTAGCTTGCGATAGACGGACCGCCGCGATTTGCGCAAATGCACTCTTTTTGTCTATGCGACGTTCAAGAGAAAGCGGCCGGTAGCGGCCGCTTTCATGTGACGCCTGTTACGCGTACGGCTAGCGCAGATTGGTCCGTGCCAGCTCGACGATCTCGTCGCCCCGGCCGTTCAGGATCGCGCGCATCATGTACAGACTGAAGCCCTTTGCCTGCGCGAGCTCGATTGTTGGCGGCATGGCGAGTTCGTGTTTGGAGACGACGACGTCGACCAACGCCGGCCCAGGATGCGCAAACGCCTGCCGCAACGCGCCCGCTACGTCCTCCGATTCCTCGACGCGAATGCTGAAGATGCCGGCGCCCTTCGCGATTGCCGCGAAATCGGTCTTGCTCAGATCGACGTTCGTGTCGAGATAACCGCTCGCCTTGAGTTCCATCGAAACGAATCCAAGCAGGCTATTGTTGAACACCACGACCTTGATCGGCAGATCGAGCTGGCGGGCGGTGAGCAGATCGCCCAGCATCATGGACAAACCGCCGTCGCCCGAGAGCGAGACCACCTGCCGCCCAGGGTTCGCGCCTTGCGCGCCCAGCGCCTGCGGCATGGCGTTCGCCATGGACCCGTGGTTGAACGAACCGTGCAACTGGCGCTTGCCGTTCATGGTCAGGTAGCGGGCGGACCAGACCGTGGGCGTGCCGACGTCGGCTGTGAAGATGGCGTCGTCGCTCGCGGTCTCGTCGATCATCTTCGCCAGGTACTGCGGATGGATCGGGCGACCCGCGCCGGAAGGCGTCGCCAGATCGTCGAGACCCTTGCGTGCCGACGCATAGTGCTTGCGGGCGTTTTCCAGGAAGCCACGGTCCGCTTTACGTTGCAGCCTGGGTAGCGTAGCGGCTACGGTTTCCTTCACGGTACCAACGAGTCCGAGTGCAAGCGGCGCCCGGTGTCCGAGTTGCGAGCCCTTCCAGTCGATCTGGATGATTTTCGCGTCAGCCGGATAGAACGGACGATAGGGAAAGTCGCAGCCCAGCAACAATAGCGTGTCGCACGACATCATCGCGTGATAGCCCGAACTGAAGCCGATCAGCCCCGTCATGCCGACATCGTAGGGATTGTCGTATTCGATGAACTGCTTGCCGCGCAGCGCATGGACCACCGGGGCGCCGAGCGTGTCGGCCAGTGCGACGACTTCGTCGTGCGCACCTTGCACGCCGCTGCCGCACATGATCGTCACCGCGTCGGAATCATTGAGCATTTGCGCTAGCCGGTCCAGGTCCGCCTCGGCCGGGAGGATGCGCGCCGGTGCACTGTCGACCCACGCAGGTGTTTCCGCCGGCCCTTCGCTCAGCGCGACATCGCCGGGCAACACGATGACGGCCACGCCGCGTTCCTCGATCGCCGTGCGCATTGCACGCGCCAGCACACGCGGAAACTGGGACGCGGACGAGACCAGTTCGACGTAATGGCTGCATTCCTTGAACAATTCCTGCGGATGCGTCTCCTGAAAGTAGCCTGTGCCGATTTCCGTCGACGGAATGTGCGCCGCAATGGCGAGCACCGGCTGATGATTGCGATGGCAATCGAACAAACCGTTGATCAGATGCAGATTGCCCGGTCCGCAACTGCCCGCGCATACGGCGAGACGCCCGGTCGAAGCCGCGTCCGCGCCGGCCGCGAAGGCTGCCGCTTCCTCATGACGCGTGTGCATCCAGCGGATCGAGCCAATCTGGTCGAGGCTGTAGGCCAGCCCATTCAGACTGTCGCCGGTCACGCCCCAAATCCGCTCGACGCCTGCCGCGGCGAGACTGCCCGCAAGATATGAGGCGATCGTGTTGCTAGCCATGTTTGACTCCTTTCTCGCAAGATGAAGATCGACTGGGCGCCGAACTCGAACGCGTGTCCGGACCGACGCGAATGCGCCCCCGCATGCGGAGGCAAATGCTTTCAGACCTGTCCAACATTATGTGAGTTACGGCCAGATGTCCTGAAACGCATCTAAAAACTACTTAATTACCCGGGCAGAATTGCGTCTGCCGCCCGGCGGCACGAGGCCCCACCTATACCTCCGGATTAGATGGCTGAATGCATTGATGATCCTGGCACCCGTTTGAGGTGATGGTGCGCGCCTGCTGCCAAACGTA
This sequence comes from Paraburkholderia sp. 22098, assembly GCF_052045935.1. Classification (NCBI taxonomy): domain Bacteria; kingdom Pseudomonadati; phylum Pseudomonadota; class Betaproteobacteria; order Burkholderiales; family Burkholderiaceae; genus Paraburkholderia; species Paraburkholderia sp. 22098. The sequence goes on from NZ_JBQEPV010000015.1 coordinate 138,017, forward strand.
TTGTTCTCTCAACGGGCGACATTGAATGCCCGGCTCAATCTGATCGGGAGGCGAAGCGGTTATGGACAGAATCTTCAGCATGCGCGTGTTCTCGCGAGTCGCGGAGACCGGCAACTTCAGCGCAGTGGCAAAACACATGGACTGCAGCGCCGGCAACATTTCGCGCGCGGTGGTATCGCTCGAAGAACATCTGCACACGCGGCTCCTGCAAAGAACGACACGCAGCGTGTCGCTGACGGAATGCGGCGAACGCTACTACCACCGTTGCAAGAAGATTCTGGCGGATCTCGACGCGGCCGAGGCGGAAGCGAGCAATGCGCACACCCTGCCACGCGGCAGATTGCGAGTTCACGCCGTACCGGATATCGGGCTGAAACAGCTGACCTCGACGATCGTCGAATATCGCGAGGCATTCCCGGCTGTCTCTGTGGACCTGAAACTGCTGCCGCGCATGGCCAATCTGATCGAAGACGATTTCGACGTGTCGATCGTATCGGCGTCGACATTGCCGGACTCTCGCAATATCAGCAAGCTGATCGGGCAGTGCGAACGCATTCTCGTGGCCGCGCCCGAATATCTCGCACGGCATCCCATCGCCGCAGAGAAAGACCTCGCGAATCACACGCTCATGCAAGTCAGCTCCTCATTCGACGCGCCGCCGGAGCGGCCAGCGGACTCGGCCGGCAATGCAGTCGGTACGGAGCTGGCCGGGCATTTCATCGTCAACAATATGCAGGCGCTTCGGATCGCATTGCTCGAAGGCGCGGGCGTGGGCGCGGTGCCTACTTATTCGGTCGCGGACGACATCAAGGAAGGCAAGCTCGTTCAACTCTTCCCCGGTTACGCACTGGAAAACGTGAATGTGTTCGCTATTTATCCGTCGCGCCAGTACGTCGATGCGAAGGTCAAAACGTTCGTTGAATTTCTCACCACCTCGTTGCGACAGAAACTGGATGTGCAGGTTGCACGCTTGCAGTCAGGGCGGCCGGTACAGACCGTTAGCGGGCAAGAATACGCCGCGTTGCAGTAAGTCGGCGTGATGCCGACAACCTGCGCCTGAAGTATCGAAGCGGACGTATCGAAGCGGACGTATCGAAGGCGAGGCGGAATCCAGACTTCAACCGGAAGCGGCCTACACGTTCGCGCGCTCTGCTTTCGCTGACAAGTCAGGGCGGCGCGCCGGGTCGAATACCTGGCGAACGTAGCTCGACATGGCGACCGATCCGGCAACTGCGATCAATACTGGAATCATGAACTCGGGCGACGGCCGGGTGAACTCGAAGATCAATGCGATTGCCGTCAACGGAACGCGCATCGAGGTCGCAAGAAACGCCGCCGCGCCGATCACAGCGAACGCGCCCAATGGCGCACCAGGCCACCACGCCGACCAGACACTGCCCAGCACGATGGCGAACAATGCGCCGTTGCACAAGCCGGGCGTCAGCAGTCCGCCTGCCGCGCCGGCGCGCAGACTCGTCCACGTTATCAGCACGCGAAGCATGAGCAGAACAGCGGCGAACTGCAGCGTGAGCGAACCGTCGAATCCTACCTGCGCCGGTCCCTTGCCGTTACCCAGCAACAGCGGGAACTTGATGGCGAGCAACCCGATGCAGAGAAAGTTGACCGCGCACAGCAGCACCAGTCTGCTATCGCGCGGCGCGCGGGCGCGCGCATGGTCGGTGAGCTTTGTGAACCGCCAGGCCGCGAGGCCAATAACCGGTCCCGCCAGCGCCGACCAGACGATCAACGAAGCTGTGCACGCGTAATGCGGCACGTCGTATTGAGGAAAGTCGCCGAGACCGGCTCGTGCGATGAACCCCGCGATCGCCGAAGTGACGACAGCCGGCACAACGGCTCGCCAGCCGATAGTGAAAAGCAAGCCTTCCAGCACATAGACCGCACCCGCGACCGGCACGTTGTAGACAGCGGCCAGGCCCGCGCCGGCGCCACATGCGACCATGATTCTGGATTCGGCCACCGTGAGTCCGGCGAACGACGTCAGTCTGCCCGCCAGCATCGCGCCGATTTCGCGAGGCGCGACTTCCCGCCCCAACGGCGAGCCCAGCGCAACGGTGACAATCTGCAGCAATGCGTGGCAGACAGTCGCAAAAACGGGCATGCGCGGATCGTCGCTCCTCACCGCTCGCGCGATGCTCACCAACAGTTTGCACCAGCGATAGACCGCCCACCAGCCGACACCCGCGACCAGCCCGCAGAGCGCGAGCATTTCCACTCGCCGTGAGCGGCTCGCAGCCGTCACGCCCTGTTGAAAGCTCTCCTTGCTGAAGATCGTTTCGACGCTGTAGCCGTAGGCGACATGCTGAACCGTATGCAACAGCGCGGCGAGCCCCAGCCCGGCCACGCCGCCGGCTATTCCGATCAGAACCACTACTGCGGCCCAGCGCGACGAATGCCCCATGGAGCGCGATTCAGGTAGTGGATGCATGTGGATGGTTCGAGATAAAGGATGCAGAAACCGGCGTGCGTGCCGGTTAAATAGAGGCCCATTCTACCGATGCGGTTGTGATGCAGCCTGTAGAAAACGCACTGAATCTTCGTATAGGAACGCCTGGAAAAGTACCGTTGATTGCTGCGTCGGCGCTCAACCTTCCAGCGCCATCTGAAGCCGGGCTTCGAGAAACTGCACGAGCGCACGCACCTTGCTCGAATGACGTCGATTCGGCAGGTACGCCGCATACACGATTGCGTCGCCCTGATGAGGGCTTGCATCGAAGTTTTCGAAGAGTCGCATCAAACGTCCCGCACGAATCTCGTCGCCGACGAGCCATTCCGGCAGTAACGCCACGCCCCGTCCTGCGAGAACCGCTTCGTGAAGGATATCGAGGCTGTTGGATAGCAGATGGCCCCGCACCTCGACACGCTCTTCGACGCGCCCTTCAACCGACTCGCGCCGGAAAGTCCACACCTGCCGCGAACGATAGCCGCCGCCGTATGCAATCCGAAGGCACTCGTGCGAGGCGAGCGCGTCTGGCGTTGGCGGGGTGCCGCAACGGGCCAGATAGTCGTGGCTCGCCACGACATAACGCGGGTTGTCCGTCAGTTTGCGCACGATCAGGTTGGCGTCGCGATCGGGCAGACCGATGCGAATCGCGACGTCGATCCGGTCGAGCGCGAGGTCGGAGAAGTGATCCGCAACGACGACGTCGAGAAACACGCGAGGATTGGCGCACAGGAACGCCTCGAGGTGCGGGGCAAGCCGCAACCGGCTGTAGGTGGACGGCACCGATATGCGCAGCGCCCCCACCGGCGAGGCGCCGCTGTCGAACACGCTCTCGTCCGCCTCGGCCAGATCGTCGAGCACCTTGCCCACCTGTTCCACATAAGCAATGCCGGCGTCAGTCAGGCTCACCTTGCGCGGCGTGCGAGTCAGTAAAGCAGTGCCTAACGAGGCTTCGAGTGAATCCATGAGGCGCGTGACCGACGAGGTCGCCACTCCAAGACGCTGTGCGGCCTTCGAAAAGCCGCCCGCATCGGCGACTTCGAGCAATGTGGTGAGAGCGAGGAGTTTGTCCATATTTGAGCCAATCGACGTTTCATTGCGCCCAGCGCAACGCGAGATTGCATTTTAGGCCCATTCCGCCACCACTGCGCAACACCTATGCTGCATTCCTACACATCGTGAGAGGTGCAACATGCAAACCGTCGATATCGAGGTCAATTACGACTTCATTTGCCCGTGGTGCTGGATCGGTCAACGCAACCTTGCCGCCGCGCTCGCGGATTCGGGCTTGGCTCACGCGGTTTCGATCCGCTATGTGCCGTTCGAATTGAATCCGTCGATGCCGGTCGCAGGAATGGACCGGCGCGCCTATCGCAGCAGGAAGTTCGGTAGCTGGGCGCATTCGCAGGCAATGGACGCGCAGGTCGCGGCCGCCGGACTGACAGCCGGCGCGCACTTCGACTACAGCCGGGTGTTGCTGACACCGAACACGCGTCTCGCGCATCGTCTGATGCAGCTCGCCCAGGACCGCGACCAACCGAACACGACAGCGGCGCTCTACGAAGCCATCTACCGCGCCTATTTTTTCGAAGGACGCGACATCGGCTCGCTCGACACGCTTGCTGCAATTGCCGCCGCGCATACCTTCGACGAACAGGCGGTGCGCGCGTATCTGCTGTCGAACGCAGGCGAAGAGAAGATCGACGCTGCGCGCGCTCGGGCCGACAAACTCGGCATACAGGCAGTGCCGACCACCGTGATCGAAGGCGAAACAGTGAGCGGCGCACAGCCAGCTGTCGTCTTCGCGCATGCGCTGCGATCCGCGGCGCTGAGGAGCGCAGCATGAGTTCCGCTTCCGGACTTCGCGCCGTGATCATTGGCGGTTCGCTCGGCGGCCTGCTGACGGCCGCAACCTTGCGCGCGGTGGGTTGGCACGTGGACGTGTTCGAGACGTCGCCGAATGAACTCGAAAGCCGCGGCGGCGGCGTCGTGCTGCAGCCCGACGTACTGGAGGCGCTCCACTTTGCCGGCGTCGAATTGCCCGATCCGCCCGGCGTCGCTTCGGGCGAGCGCATCTATCTCGACCGGCATGACGACATTGTCGAAAAGCTGCACATGCCGCAGATGCAGACGTCGTGGAGTCTGCTGTATCGCGCAATGAAGAACGCACTGCCGGCTGAACATCTTCATGCTGGCGAAGCCTTCGTCAACTATCGCGTGCAGGGCGAGCAAACCATCGCGCTCTTTGAAAGCGGCCGCCATAAAGAGGCGGATCTGCTGATCGGCGCCGACGGTATCCGCTCGACGGTGAGAGGCCGCCTGCTGCCTGAAGTGGTGCCCGCGTACGCAGGTTATGTCGCCTGGCGTGGACTCGTCCAGGAACGCGATCTGCCGGTTCACGCGGCCGACATGCTGCGTGAGCGCTTTTCGTTCCAGCATGGCGACGGCCATTCGGCGCTGTCGTACCTGATACCCGGCGACGATGATTCGACGGTGGCCGGAGAGCGTCGCTGGAACTGGGTCTGGTACCGCAAATACAGCCGCGCGCAACTAGACGCGCTGCTCATGGACCGTGACGGCGTGGCGCGGTCGTTCTCGTTGCCACCAGGCTCGACGAAGCGTGCGGACATCGCCCAGTTGCGGGACGACGCGAGGCTCATGATGGGCTCGACATTCCACGCGCTGGTCGATGCGACCGACGAGCCGTTCATGCAGCCTATCGTCGATCTGCGCGCTCCGCAGATGGTCTTCGGCCGCGCCCTGCTGCTCGGCGACGCCGCTTCGGTGCCGCGTCCGCATACTGCGGGCAGCACGGCAAAGGCCGCTTCCAATGCACACGCGCTGGCGCTCGCGCTGCGCTCGGCACAGCAAAGCGGCGACTCGATCGATTCGGCGCTCAAGCGTTGGGAGACCCAGCAATTAGAGCGCGGCAGGCGCATGACCGAGCTGGGCATATCGCTCGGCAACCGGCTGATGAACATCTCGCGCTGATTTTCGCTTTCCCTATTTCGTTACCCCAGTTCAAGGAGCTGTCATGTCAACCGAGGCATCTGTTGCCACTCCCGGCACGAGTACCGTCAAACTAACGCGATCGCTGATCGCGCTGTTCGCGTTCTGCTGCGGCGCGATCGTCGCAAACCTCTATTACGCTCAGCCGATCACCGAGCTGATCGCCCCGGACATTCACATGTCCTCCAATACGGCGAGTCTGATCGTGTCGTTGACCCAGATCGGCTATGCACTCGGCCTGTTCTTTCTCGTGCCGCTCGGGGATCTGCTCGAGAACCGCAAGCTGATGATTACGACCGCGCTCGTGTCCATCGCGAGTCTGGGTGCTGCGGCGTTCGCGCATCAGCCGGGCTGGTTCCTCGGTATCTCGCTGCTGGTCGGCTTCAGTTCCGTAGCCGTGCAGATCCTCATTCCGCTTGCCGCCCATCTTGCGCCCGACGAATCGCGCGGCAAGGTAGTCGGCACGATCATGAGCGGCTTGCTGCTCGGCATTCTGCTGTCGCGTCCGATCTCCAGCGTGATCGCCGGTCACTTCGGCTGGCGCGCGGTGTTCGGCTCCGCCGCCGTTCTCATGGCACTGGTGACGGGCGTGCTTGCACTGACCATTCCGCGCCGCCAGCCGGAACATAAGGCCACCTACTTCGAGTTGATCGGCTCGCTTGCGCATCTGCTGCGCACCATGCCCGTTCTGCGTCACCGTTCGTTGTATCAAGGGCTGATGTTTGCTTCGTTCAGCCTGTTCTGGACCGCCATTCCCGTCGAGTTGACGCGGCATTTCGGTCTGTCGCAAACGGCAATCGGCATCTTCGCGCTAGTCGGGGCAATCGGCGCGACGTCCGCACCGGTCGCAGGACGCCTTGCCGACGCGGGGCACACAGTCCGCGCCACATTGATCGCACTCGTGGTGGGCGCGCTTGCCTATACGCCGGCCTTGATCCATCCGGCGTGGGGCGTGTTCGGCCTCGTCGCGACGGGAATCATTCTGGACTTTGCCGTGCAGATGAACATGGTGCTGGGTCAACGCGAGATCTACGCGTTACACGCAGCGAGCAGGAACCGTCTGAACGCGCTGTATATGACGAGCATCTTCGTCGGCGGCGCTTCCGGTTCGGCACTCGCAAGCCCGCTGTATCAGCATGGCGGCTGGCCGCTGGTCGCGGCAGTGGCCACGGCCTTCCCGGTCGTCGCATTGATTCATTACCTCGTCATCGGACGGCCGCACGCCGCACGCAACGCATAAGCCGATCTTGCAGAGATGCGAGTTGCCGCCGGGTCAAGCGCACATGCCGACCGGCTTAACAAAAATTCAGCGCGATTTCAGGAATAAGCGCGGCACTGCGAATACGCTACTGCGTGCAGTGCCGCGTCTGAGCAACACCCGATCGTGCAAAAGGAATAGAACATGTCTTCCCAATCGTCCCTGCTGAACAGCTACGACCTGAATGGCCTGAGCCTGCCTAATCGCGTGGTCATGGCGCCCATGACGCGTTCGCGCGCACCCGTGCGTGGGCTGCCAAACGAAATGATGGCGCAATACTATGCGCAGCGCGCGTCGGCCGGACTGATCATTACCGAAGCGACGAATGTCAGTCCCGCATCGGCTGCATTCGAACTCACGCCGGGCATCATGACCGCTGAGCAGATCGAAGGCTGGCGCATGGTCACGAGCCGCGTGCATGCCGCCGGCGGCCGAATCTTCATGCAGCTCTGGCACGGCGGGCGCGTCAGTTCATTCACGCTGCTCGAAGGCGACGTGCCGCTGTCGCCCTCCGGTGTGAATGACGACCTCGAACGCTTGCAGGTGTGGGCGCAATTGCAGAACGGCCACTACACGCGCATTCATGCAACGCCGTCGCGCGCGATGTCGCTGCAGGAAGTCAGATTCGCGATCGATGCGTTCAGGCAAGGCGCGGTCAACGCGATCGCCGCAGGATTCGACGGTGTGGAAGTACATGCAGCAAATGGTTACTTGCCGCACCAGTTCCTCTCGTCCACAACGAACACCCGCGACGACCGCTACGGCGGATCGATTGCAAAGCGGGCCAATTTCCTGCGCGATGTGCTGACGGAAATCGGCACGGCGGTTCCGCTGACCAAGGTCGGCGTGCGCATCTCCCCGTACGCGCATTACAACAACGTTCGCGACATGAACCCCGACGGCACCTACGACTACGTCGGCGCGATGCTCGACGAATTCGGCGTCGCGTATGTGCATGCGGCTGATACGAACGGCTGGAGCGGCGCACCGGACTTGCCGCGCATTATCGAACGCACCCGCAAGGTTTTCGACGGCACGTTGATGGTCAACGGCGGCATCGACATCGACCGGGCCGACGCGTTGATCCGCGCTGGCGACGCCGATCTCGTCGCGTTCGGCCGCGCCTACATTGCCAACCCCGATCTCGTCGCGCGGATTGCAACGGCAACACCGCTCGCGGCGCCGAAATCGGCCGGCTGGTATGGCGGCGGCGAGAGCGGCTATATCGACTATCCGTTCGGCAGCAGCGCCGGCCACGGTGTGCGACCCGGTGCTGCTGAAGCCTGACAGCGCATCTATCAGGGTATGCGCCAACGCATACGCTAAGGCATCCGAAGTTTTGCAATCAATCCATTTGAAAAGGGCGTGTGAATGACTCCAGGACCCAGATTGCTGTGGGGAACCGGCGGGGCCGTCGTGGCCGTGCTGGCTATCGCCGCGGCCTTGATGTGGAAGCCGGCCATCGCGCCCGTCGGTGCGCCGCCAGTTGCATCGTTCGACGCGCAGACGAAACTTGCCGGCGCGCGCGTGGTGGCGCTAGGCGATTGCATCGTCTGCCACACCGCGAGGGGCAGCCATCCGTTCGCAGGCGGGCTGCCACTCGCGACGCCCTTCGGCACGATCTACTCGACGAACATTACGCCCGACGTCGACACCGGTATCGGCAACTGGTCTCTTGAAGCGTTCACGCGTGCGATGCGACACGGCGTCGCCCGTGACGGGCACCTGCTCTACCCCGCGTTTCCTTATATTCACTTCACCCGCATGTCGGACGGGGACATTTCGGCCGCCTACGCGTATCTGATGACGCGCGAGCCGGTGAAGGCAAACGCGCCGGCCAACGAGCTGATCTTTCCTTTGAACTTCAGGCCTCTGCTCGCTTTCTGGAACATCTTGTTCCTGCGCCCCGGCCCCGAAGCGGCGGACGCAACCAAAGATGCGCAGTGGAATCGCGGCAAGCTCCTCGTCGATGGCCTGGGTCACTGCGCGTCGTGCCACTCCCCGCTCAATGCGATCGGCGGAGAGAAGTCGGGCCATGCGTTCGACGGTGGCATCGTGGACGGATGGGAAGCCCCCGCGCTCAATGCTCTGGGTGCTGCGCCCAAGCCCTGGACGCAGGGGCAACTGGTGACCTACCTGCGCACCGGCCGGGCCAGCGAGCATGGCGCCGCAGCCGGGCCGATGCTGCCCGTCACGCGCGATCTGGCCACCGTGCCGGAGCAGGATGTGCAGGCTATCGCCACCTATATCCTGTCGATCCAGAAGCCGCGGCCCGCCGATGCAAGGCCGGTGGTCAGCACGTCGCTTCCAGCCGAAGCGCAAAGGGGCGCCGTGCTGTTCGCCGCGTCGTGCGCGCAATGCCATGGTCCGCAAGCGCCGATGCAATCCATCGGAGAGCGCCCGAGTCTCGCGCTCAGCACGGCCGTCAATGCCTCGACGCCGCGCAACGCGATCCAGATGATCCTTGGCGGCATCAACTGGCATGGCGAAGATGCGCTCAACTACATGCCCGCCTTCGCACAGATTTACAACAACAGGCAGGTCGCCGACCTGGCGTTGTACATTCGCGCGACCTACTCGCAGCGCGGCCCGTGGGACGACGTCGAGGAGTCGGTAGCTAAAGTCAGAAAGGAGAACGACGCGCGATGATCACCCTAACCGTCAATGGCGTGCAGCACTCGCTCGATATCGATCCGTCCACCCCGTTGCTGTATGCGCTGCGTAACGACCTGCATCTGCATGGCGCAAAGTTCGGCTGCGGGCTCGGACAATGCGGAGCCTGCACGGTTATCGTGGGCGATCAGGCCGTGTTTTCGTGCCTGATTCCGGTTTCGTCGATCGGCGCGCGGCCGGTTCGCACCATCGAGAGCCTCGGCACCGTCGAGCACCCCGGAGCGTTGCAGAAGTCGTTCATCGATCATCAGGCGGCGCAGTGCGGCTACTGCATCGCCGGCATGATCATGCGCGCGCAGGCTCTGCTCGATCGCAACCCGCGGCCGACCGAGCGCGAAATGCTCGAGCACATGGAGCCCAACCTTTGCCGTTGCGGCACGCACCTGCGAATTCTCGCCGCGATTCGCGAGGTTGCGCATCTGCCCGCCGGCGGCACGCTCACGAACGAACCATTACACACGGCGAGCCGCGGAGGCGCGCAATGAGCGGCAACGACGAAAAGATCGATGAAACGCGCCGCCGCTTCATGATGTCCGGCGCGCTAATGGTGAGCTTCAGCATGTTGCCGGGCGTCAAGGCAATGGCGCAGGAAGTGATCGCCGACGAAGGCGCCGCCGTACATATCGGCAAGGCAACGCAAGCGCTCGCAGGCAGCCTGAAGACCAACCCGTATCTCGACGCCTGGATCAGGATCGACGCGGCGGGCAAGGTGACCGTACATACAGGCAAGGTCGAACTCGGCACCGGCGTGCGCACCGCGCTGTTGCAGGTCGCGGCGGAAGAACTGGACATGGCACCTTCGCTGATCACGTTTCTGACAGCCGATACCGGTACGTCGCCGGACGAAGGTCTCACCGCCGGTAGCCACACGATTGCCGACAGCGGCAGCGCACTGTTGAACGCCGCAGCCCAGGTGCGCGGTCTGCTGGTCGACGCGGCAGCGGCGCACTTCGGCGTGCAGAGCGGCGAACTGATCGCCCGCAACGCAGTGATCAAGGCGCCGGACGGCCGCGCCATGACGTACGGCGAAGCGGTCCGCCTTGTGGATCTGCATCGGGTGGCTACGCCGACTTCACCGCTGAAGGACCCGGCGAAGTTCGACGTCATCGGCACCTCGCTGCAACGGCTGGATATTCCCGCGAAGGTCACCGGCCTCCCAAGCTACGTCCAGGACATGACGATGCCCGGCATGCTGCACGCACGCGTCGTCATGCCGCCCGTCTATGAGGCGAAACTGCTGGAGACCAACGCGCCCGAGATTCTGAAGATGCCGGGATTGGTCAAGGTGGTTCGCAACGGCAGCATGCTCGCCGTGGTTGCGAAAGGTGAATGGCAGGCGGTGCAAGCACAGCGAGCGCTGTCGGCGGGTTCCAGATGGACTGCCGGCCGCAGCTTGCCCGATCCGTCTACGGTGCATCGCGACCTGAAGCAGATTTCAACCGAACACATCGAGATCGCCAACGTTCATACGCCGGCCGGGAAGCCGGCCAAAACATTGAGCGCGAAGTACAGCAAGCGCTACATGATGCACGGCTCGATTGGACCGTCGTGCGCGGTGGCGCTCTACAAAGACGGCGCGATGACAATCTGGACGCATTCGCAAGGCGTGTATCCGCTGCGCGACGGGCTCGCCGAAATGCTGTCGATGCCAAAGGAAAAGATTCGCTGCATCCATGTCGAGGGGTCCGGCTGCTACGGCCATAACGGCGCCGACGACGTGGCCGCGCACGCGGCGTTGATCGCACGCGAGATAGACAGCGCACCCGTGCGCGTACAGTGGATGCGCGAGCAGGAACACACGTGGGATCACTTCACGCCTGCAATGGTCACAGAGGTCAGCGCGTCGCTCGATGCGGGCGGCACTATCGTCGACTGGAAATACTCGCTGTGGAGCAGTTCCCACAATGAACGTATCGTCAACGCGGGGCGGCTCATTCCCGCGCAGATGCTGGAGAAGCCGTTCGCGCCGGCGCCGTCGGTGCCGATGGTGCAACCGGAAGGCGGCGGAGACCGCAATGCGATTCCGCTCTACGCATTCCCCAACATGCATGTGATGAACAACTTCTCGCCGACCATGCCGCTGCACACGTCGGCCATGCGTTCGCTGGGCGCGCACATGAATGTCTTCTCGATCGAAGCCACCATGGACGAACTCGCCGCGGCCGCTGGCGCCGATCCGGTGGCGTTCCGGCTCAAGCATATGCAAGATCCGCGCGCCCGTGACGTGATCGAGCTAGCCGCGCGTCGATTCGGCTGGCCCAGACCGCCGCGCAAGCGTAATCACGGCGTGGGCTTTGCGTTCGGGAAGTATAAAAATCTGATGGCGTATGTCGCGATCGCCGTCGAGGTGTCGGTCGTGCCCGAGACCGGCCAGGTCAGGCTCGAACATGCGGAGGTGGCCGTGGACTCGGGCCAGATCGTGAATCCTGACGGCATACGCAACCAGATCGAAGGCGGCGTCATTCAATCGGCGAGCTGGACACTTTACGAGGAGCTGCAGTTCGATACATCGCGAATTCGCAGTTTCGACTGGAGCAGCTACCCTATTGTGCGGTACTCGGCGGCGCCGCACAGCGTCAACGTGCATTTAATCGACCGGCCGGGCGCGCCGTTTCTCGGCGCGGCAGAAGCATCGATGGGTCCGACCGCGGGCGCGATCGCCAATGCGTTATTCGATGCGACCGGCAAGCGGCTGCGCGACATGCCGTTGGCCGGAGAGAGTTTGCGCCGGCAGATCAACGCCTAGAACATTCGCCACCGGCGCGCCGTTGCGCGTTGGATGGTGTAGTGGCCGACACGATTGCCTGACGCACTGCACGTTATCTGCTGAACGACCGGCGGCTCACTACTGAACGTGACCGCCGGCTAGTTCACGGAAAGACGCTTAGGGCGAAAATGCGCCGGCTGGAGACTCAAACGTCTTCCTGCCGCAATGCACCCGCTATCCAGCGTTCCTCCGACGCTTTGAGATGCGTCCGCATCGCCGTCTGCGCAGCGATCGGATCTCCCGACTGCAGCGCTTTCAGAATTTCCTCGTGCTCCCTTACCGCGACCGACCACGTTTCGGTGCTCTCCGAGTGGTCACGAATTGCCGCAGCGATCGGGTCGTGGCGGCTATCGAACATTTCGGCAACGAAGCGGCTCAGCACTGAATTGCCCGCCGTCTCCGCGATCAGCATATGAAACTGCCGGTCCGCATCGACTGGCGACTTTCCGGCAGATGCGAGGCGTTTCATTCGCTCGACCGTGCGCCGCAGCCTGTCGAGCGTGGCCGCCGAAAGTTTGCCGGCGGCCAGTACGATCACTGTCCCTTCTATTGCCGCTCTGGCCTGCATTAATTCGGACGGACTTTCGCCCAGAGCCGGTACCGCGTTGTCGCCGCCCTCGTCCGGAGCGCGCACGTACACGCCCGACCCCATCCGTATCTCGATCTGGCCGCCGATTTCGAGCGCAATCAATGCTTCGCGCAATGAAGGGCGTGAGACACCCAGCGTATTGGCAAGCTCGCGCTCGGGCGGAAGGCGTGCGCCAGGCGCCAGTTCGTCCTTTCGAATGAGAGAAAGGATCTGCGTGGCCACAGATTGGTAAAGCCGCTTTGGTTCAGTTTGCTTCATTGTTCAAAATGTCCTGTCGACGAGCCGCGAAACGGACCGCAGCAAAGTCTAGCATGGGGCCTGATGGCCTCGGCAGGCCAGCAACAGCATCACCGCCGGGGTTTTCCCTACTGGAATGAACAGTTATGAAATTCTACATTGGCTTGACCAAACAGCCGTTTGTGCGTTTTAATCTGCCCAAATTGGACTGACCGCTAGCCCGACTTCGACGGGTCGAACGGTGAAGTTCTGAACATATTGGAGACGGGATTGACAGAAGCGACCACGCAGCGGAGGCCGGGCCGTGAGCCCGATGTGCCGGCACCTCGGGAAATCCTGCAACTCAAGGGTGTAAGCAAGCGATTCCCCGGTGTCGTGGCGCTCGATGGCATCGATCTCGATCTGCGCTCCGGAGAGGTACACGCCGTCTGCGGAGAGAACGGCGCGGGCAAATCGACGCTGATGAAAATCATCAGCGGCCAATATCACGCGGATGACGGCGTCATTTGCTACGAGGGCAAGCCGGTACAGTTCGCCTCCACCTCGGACGCGCAGGCTGCAGGCATCGCGATCATCCACCAGGAGTTGAACCTGGTGCCGCACCTGTCGGTCGCGGAGAACATCTACCTTGCGCGCGAACCCAAGCGCGGCCCGTTCGTCGACTACCGCACGCTGAACGCCAACGCGCAGCGCTGCCTGCAGCGCATCGGGCTGAACGTGTCGCCAACCACATTGGTCGGCGCCCTCTCGATTGCGCAGCAGCAAATGGTGGAGATTGCAAAGGCGCTGTCACTGGATGCACGTGTGCTCATCATGGACGAGCCCACGTCGTCGCTGACCGAATCCGAGACGGTTCAACTTTTTCGCATCATCCGCGAACTGCGCGCCGACGGCGTAGCGATTCTTTACATCTCGCATCGGCTCGACGAGATGGCGGAGATCGTGGATCGCGTCACCGTGTTGCGCGATGGCCGCCATATCGCAACGAGCGATTTCGCATCGACCACTATCAACGAAATCGTGGCCCGGATGGTGGGACGCGCGCTCGACGACGCCTATCCGCCACGCGAGTCGGTTCCGACGGAACAGGTCCTGATGCGGGTGCGCGATCTGCAGCGGACCGACACGTTCGGCCCGCTCTCGTTCGACCTGCGCAAGGGCGAGATTCTCGGTTTCGCGGGCCTGATGGGCGCGGGGCGCACCGAAGTCGCCCGCGCGATCTTCGGCGCGGAGCGGCTCGACTCCGGCTCGATCCAGCTGGGCGACACGCCCGTGACGATCCGCTCGCCGCGCGAGGCTATCCGCCACGGGATCGCCTATCTGTCGGAGGACCGGAAGAAAGACGGCCTTGCACTGTCGATGCCGGTGGCCGCAAACATCACGCTGTCTAATGTCCGCGCCATATCGTCGCGTGGCTTCCTGCGTTTTTCGGAAGAGACGGCTATTGCGGAGCGCTACGTTCGCGAACTCGCGATCCGTACACCGACGGTGAAGCAGATCGCAAGGAATCTTTCTGGCGGCAACCAGCAGAAGATCGTTATCAGCAAATGGTTGTACCGCGGCTCGCGCATCCTCTTTTTCGATGAGCCGACGCGAGGCATCGACGTCGGCGCGAAGTACGCCATTTACAAACTGATGGACCGGCTGGCCGCGGACGGAGTCGGCGTTGTCCTGATCAGTTCCGAGTTGCCGGAACTGCTCGGCATGACCGATCGCATCGCCGTGTTTCACGAGGGGCTCATTACCGCAGTACTCGAGACCAGACAGACCAGTCAGGAGGAGATCTTGCACTACGCATCCGGGAGAAGTCATGCTTGAAATTACATCGGGCCGCACGCAGGCCCTGGACAAACAGGCACGACAGCGCCGTCGCGATCTGATACAGAAATTCGCCGCGCTGGGTAGCCTCGTAGTACTGATCGTCGCATTTTCGCTCACCAGCGCTGCATTTTTCTCCGTCGGCAACCTGATGACGGTTGCGCTGCAGGTCACGTCCATTGCGTATCTCGGCGTGGCCGCAACGTGCGTCATCATCACCGGCGGCATCGACCTGTCGGTTGGATCGGTGCTGGCGCTGGCAGGTGTTGCGGCCGCCCTGCTCGTCAAGGCCGGCGTACCGGTACCCGTCGCGATGGCGGGCGGCATGCTCGTCGGCGCCGCCTGCGGATGGGTCAACGGCATCTGCGTGACGCGCATGGGGCTGCCTCCGTTCATCGCAACCTTGGGCATGATGCTGGTCGCTCGCGGTCTCGCGCTGCAGATCACCGGCGCAAGACCCGTCTCCGGGCTCGGCGACGCCTTTGGCGAACTGGGCAACGGCGCGCTCTTCAAGGTCTCTCATATCGGCGCTGACGGCTTTCCCGACACGGTCTTCCCAGGCATTCCCTATCCCGTCGTCATCATGGTGATTCTATTCGTGGCGGTTTCTGTTCTGCTGTCGCGAACCTCGCTCGGCCGTCACATCTACGCGGTCGGGTCGAACGCAGAAGCCGCGCGGCTTTCCGGCGTCAACGTGCAGGGCGTCAAGCTCTTCACCTATGTGCTGTCCGGATTGCTGGCAGGCGCTACCGGTTGCGTACTGATGTCGCGCCTCGTCACCGCCCAGCCGAACGAAGGCGTGATGTACGAACTCGACGCCATTGCAAGCGCGGTGATCGGCGGCACGTCATTGATGGGCGGCGTCGGCACGATCTCCGGCACCGCCATCGGCGCATTCGTGATCGGCGTGCTGCGCAACGGCCTGAACATGAACGGTGTATCGAGCTTTATCCAGCAGATCATCATCGGTGTCGTGATTCTCGGCACTGTATGGATCGACCAACTCCGAAACCGGAAGTTGTAATCAGAAGACGAAGTCCAGACCACAATCAAGGAGCGAGACATGAAAAAGGTATCCGTGCTGGCTGCGGCCGCAGCAATGTGTGCAATGTTCAGCGCGTATGCGCAGGCGGCGGGCGGCGAAATTGCAGTAATCGTGAAGACGGCGAACTCCAACTACTGGCAGAACGTGCAGAAAGGCGCGACCGCCGCGATGGCCGACGCAAAGGGCTACACGATGACCTTCCAGGGTCCCGCAGCCGAATCGGCCATCGCCGATGAAGTCAACATGGTCGAGAATGCCGTGAACCGGCATGTCGCGGGCATCGTGCTGGCGCCGTCCGACCCCGATGCACTCGTTCCCGCCATGAAGAAAGCGTGGGAAGCCCATATCCCTGTCGTGCTGATCGACTCGACGGTGTCCGATGCCGGCAAGCAGTACTACCAGTCGTTCCTCTCTACCGATAACGTGAAAGCCGGCGAACTCTGCGCGAAGGCCATGATCGACCGGGTTGGGCAAACCGGCAAGGTCGCGGTCATGTCGTACGTGCCGGGTGCAGGCTCGGAAGTGGGCCGTGTCGGCGGCTTCCGCAAGTACATCGCGGCGCATTCGAAGCTGCAACTGGTGGGTCCGTTCTACTCGCAGTCGCAGATGGCGAATGCTCTGAATCAGACGACCGACGTGCTGTCCGCCAACCCCGATCTCAAGGGCATATTCGGCGCGAACGAGCCGACCGCCGTGGGGATGGGACGCGCTCTTCAGCAGTCCGGAAAAGGCGGCAAGGTCATTGCAATCGGCTTCGACGGCAATCAGGACCTGCAAGGCTTCGTTCGTGACGGCACGATTCAGGCCATCGCGGTTCAAAGCTCTTATCAGATGGGCTACAAGGGCATCCAGACCCTCGTCAACGTCATTGAACGCAAGCCCGTTTCGAAGCAGGTCGACACGGGCGTCATGATGGTCGAGAAACAGAACCTCGACTCGTCCGAAGCAAAGAACGTTCTCTATTGACGAACGGGCCGGCGCAGCGGTTTTTAGAAGCCGTTCGCCGGCATCTTCTCCATTCAGACACGCCTCCATGAAAGCTTTTGCAACTCAAGCGCTGCCACGAAGCGGGCTGGCGATGACCACACTCGGCCTCGGTTGCTCGCAACTGGGCGGCCTCTACAAGCCCATGTCGACCGCCGAGGCCAATGCGCTCCTCGAGTGGGCGTGGGACGCCGGTATCCGCTACTTCGACACTGCGCCGTTCTACGGCTATACGCTTTCGGAACGGCGCGTCGGACAATCGCTGCAGATGCGCGAGCGGGAACGCTACGTACTGAGCACCAAGGTCGGGCGGCTAATGCGGCCGGACGACACGGTGCAGCCAGGCGATGACAACTGGGCGCAACCTCTGCCCTTCCGGCCTCGTTTCGACTATACGTTCGACGGCATCATGCGCTCGTACGAGGATAGCCAGCAACGTCTCGGCATGCAGACGATCGACATCCTCTATGTTCACGACATCGGCGCGGCGACGCACGGCGATGCGCATTCACGCTACTGGGAACAGCTGACACGTGGCGGCGGCTTTCGGGCTCTCGCGGAACTGCGCGACTCGCATGCCGTTTCCGCGATCGGACTCGGCGTGAACGAATGGCAGGTCGCAGTCGATTCGATGCAGGAAGCGGATCTCGACCTCGTCATGCTGGCGGGCCGCTATACGCTGCTCGAACAGGAAGCGCTTTCGCCATTACTCGACCAGTGTGTGAGCAACGGCGTGCGGATCGTCGCTGGCGGCGTATTCAATTCCGGCGTGCTCGTGGGCAACGGCAAGTTCAACTACGCCGATGCGCCGCCCGAAGTGGCGCGGAAAGTCGCGCGTCTTGCCGACGCCTGCGCGAAGTTCGAGGTTCCGCTCGCTGCAGCGGCGCTCCAGTTTCCGTTGGCCCACCCCGCTGTCGTGTCGTGCGTTGTCGGTGCGCGCAGTATCGAGCAGTTGCAAAAGAACATCGCATGGCTTGAAACGCCAGTTCCGCCAGAGCTGTGGCAGGCCTTGCAGCACGAAGGGCTGATAGCCGGATCGGCTCCGGTTCCCGAGGCCCGCCGTTTCTTCACAACCGATCAGCCGTCCGGCGATCGACAAGCCCAATAAAGGATGCCAATGCTCAGCGTCATTTGTGAATCGCCTGGCGTGCTGCGCCGCGAAGACCGCGAACCACCTCGCCGCGCAGACGGCGAAGTACTTCTGCGGGTCAGCCGCGTGGGTATTTGCGGCACGGACATGCACATCTACTCGGGGAATCAGCCTTACCTGCAATACCCGCGGGTGATGGGACATGAACTATCGGCCATCGTCGCCGAGGCGGACCCCGGCGCGCATGTCGCGCCCGGCGACGCCGTCTATGTGATGCCCTACCTGTCGTGTGGACAGTGCATTGCCTGCAGGCAGGGGAAAACCAATTGCTGCGTCAACATCAAGGTTCTCGGCGTGCATCGTGACGGAGCGTTGACTGAATACCTGTCGGTGCCCGCGCAGTTCGTGCACAAGGCCGACGGCGTGACACTGGACCAGGCGGCGATGCTCGAGTTTCTCGCGATCGGCGCACACGCGGTCCGGCGCGCCGACGTGTCGGCCGGTCAGCGGGTTCTCGTCGTGGGCGCGGGGCCGATCGGCATGGCGGCCATGCTGTTTGCGAACCTGCGCGGCGGGCAGGTCTCGTGCCTGGACACGCGCGCGGATCGTCTTGCGTTCTGCCGCGAGCACATTGCGGTTTCGACAGTTCAGATCGGTCCGAACGACGTGCAAGAACTTGCGGCGCTCACGGACGGCGAATTCTTCGACGTAGTGTTCGATGCAACCGGCAACGTCAATGCAATGAACCGCGGCTTTGAGTTCATCGCCCACGGCGGCAAGTACGTGCTGATTTCAATCGTGCCGGGCCAGATCACGTTTTCGGATCCGGAGTTTCACAAGCGCGAAGCGACCTTGCTCGGCAGCCGCAATGCGACCGCGGAAGACTTCGAAACGGTTCTTGAAGCGATGCGCGCAGGCCGCATTCCCGACAAGGCGCTCAATACTGACCGCATGAGCCTGGCCGACGTGCCTACCGAGTTTCCCAAGTTGATGGAGCCTGGGCGGACCGTCGTGAAGGCGCTGGTCGAGTGTTGACGGGATTCGCTGCAGTTGTTTGACTCGGGCGGACGTGCTGTTTTAGATCGCACGCCGCTCGGTCTTGAAGGGGTTCGAGAGAAACAGTGAATCAACGCCGCATATTCGTCGGCGCTTACCTGCGCAGTCAGGCCTTTGAACGCATTCCGGCGCATCCACATACTATTTTGCTTACGAATATCCCCTCGCCGCGCTGCAGGGAAACGGAATGCGGCGGACTAAGACACGCTTGACCAGGCTCGGAAACACGGAATTGATCGGGCATTGGCATTGACGGCGCGACGTGCAAACCGTCTGTACGGTAGCGAACGCTCGAAAACTTTCGTTTCGCCTACCATCCTGTCTGATGCTTCTTCACACGTCGCCCGGGAGCAATGATGGAAAGCACATCGAGCATGGTTCGACAGGAGCCTGGCGCTGACAATCCGCGCCAACAGGAACCCTCCCCTGAACGGCTGCTCCAGCTGGGCATGGGGTTCTGGGCGTCCAAAACCTTATTGTCCGCAGTCGAACTCGGTGTGTTCTCGTGCCTCGCGACCGGACCTCGCGACGCTGCGGAGCTCACTGAGGCTCTCGGACTGCATCCGAGATCGGCCCTTGATTTTCTCGATGCGCTGGTCGCATTGAATCTGCTGGAACGCGAAGACGGCAAGTACCGCAATACGCCAGACGCCGGGCTCTTTCTGGACATGGCCAAGCCCAGCTACGTAGGTGGATTACTGGAAATGGCCAACGCGCGCCTGTATCCGTTCTGGGGCTCTTTGACGGAAGCCCTCCGCACGGGGCTGCCCCAGAACGAGGCGAAAGGGGGCGGCAACCCCTTCGATGCCATGTATAGCGACGAACACAAACTACGGGGTTTTCTCCGGGCGATGAGCGGGGTCAGCCTGGGCGCGGCCAAGGCGATTGCGCAACAATTCCCGTGGCAAAACTACAGGACTTTCATTGACATCGGCGCAGCCCAAGGCGCCTTACCTGTACAGGTCGCGCTCGCCCATCCTCACTTGCGCGGCGGCGGCTTCGATCTGCCCATAGTGGGCCCTGTGTTCGAAGAGTACGTAGCATCGCACGGCCTTCAGGAGCGGCTGAATTTCTATCCGGGCGACTTCTTCAGGGATTCCTGTCCGGCGGCCGATGTGCTCGTGATGGGGCACATCCTCCACGACTGGGATGTCGGGCAGAAGCTCGAGCTCCTCGCGAAGTGCTACGCGTCGCTACCGCCCGGCGGTTGTCTGATCGTCTACGACGCGGTAATCGACGATGACCGCAGGCGCAATGCCTTTGGCCTGCTGATGAGCCTGAACATGCTTATCGAGACGCCGGGCGGTTTCGACTATACCGGTGCGCAGTGTCGCGAATGGATGCAGCAAGTCGGCTTTACACAGGTACGCGTCGAGCCACTTGCCGGCCCCGATTCAATGGTGATTGGAACCAAATAGAAACTTGCCGCGAGATTCGCACGCATTCGCTTCGCCCCAAGGCAATTGAGCCACGCCTGCTGCCCCGGTACTGGGAGGGCGACTTTATCAAGGGTAACTTCAATGGTGTCGCCGTAGCCACTAGGGTTGAGTTCGAGACGCGCGTCGTGATGCCGTGCCTAATGGGCCGCTGATAGCCAAGGACGCGCTCGATGGCTTCACACGGCAAAGGAAAAAACTGCCAGCCTTCTTGCGCGAGAGCCGGGCACCTAAAGACTGCAGAGATCCGCGCAAATATTCCCAATCAAAAGTCAATCACAGCAGTGCGCGTGGCCGGCGCCGCCAGTATTTTGGCGCGTGCACGACGACTCACTGGCTTGCGTTTTCGTTAGTCTCGCCTAACGTGTAGCTTACGTATTTCAGCAAGGGGGAACTGAAACGCACTACTGAATATTCGGAAGCATCGGTTCTGCTGTTTGGACCTAAGGCCTGGCTGTCGGTTGCGCGCGATCCGGTCAAGCTTTGCGGCGTAGATTTTTGCTTTAAGCATTGCGTTGCGCAATCAATAAAAGCATGCGCGCCATGCTCTCGGGGGATTATGAGAGGAGAGATCGCAATGAACACGATGTCAGTTCCCATTGCGCAGCTTTCGAGAAGATTAGCATTCATCCTGCTGATCTGGAGCACCCACGTATTTGCAAGCGTTTCCCTAAGTCCTACGTTACCGGGTGCCGCCATACAGAACAGCACGGTACTGCTTGTCGCGCTTCCTATCAAAAATTTTGGCGATACGGACGCTGATAATGTCGTGATTCGTAGCGTCGTACTCCTGGGCGGATATCTCCAGAGCCCGGCTCGTTTGCCTGTATCGCTCGGCACCATTGCGTCGGGCGAGCGGGGAGTACTTAATCTGAGCTTCATTGTGCGGAAGCTCGACCCAGCAAAAACCTACAAGGTGCTCATCGAAGGGCAATATGGTGGTAGAACTGCCGGCGGGGCGCATCACGGCAATAATCGCGACGATCGGCGAGAGAATGGAAAAGATAGGGACGATAGGGACGAAAGGGGTAAGGGCGAGCGTGATCACGAATTTCATTTTGTAGTTGATGTGCAATTACCGCCGCCCGCACCGGGTTCGGACACTTCCTCTAGCAACCGTGGTCCCACCCATGCAACGCAGGGGCCCTATCCGCTGCTGCGACAGCCGCCGCAAACTGAGAGCAATGAAGACCGCGCACCGACGCCGATCGGATCCCCAAGCTTTCTGTTCCCCCATACGGCCACCAACACCGGCCCAAAAGCGCTGCAATTAACGTCTTATCCGGGGACATCACCTGACGGAGCGGTGGGCTTCATCGTCAACACGAACGCGAACGGAATTGCAGATCGTTTCCCACCGGACCCGAGCGCCGTTGGGTCTGGAACTTCATCGAATCTGGTCCTGGCTACCGCGAACCTGTACCTCAAGTACTCAACTGACGGTGGATCAACATTTACGACCGTTTCCAATTTCTCAACCGTATTCGGCGATCAGCCGGACGGCGGGTACTGCTGCGATCAGGTGGTTCATTACATCCCGAGCATCGATCGTTTGGTGTGGCTGATTCAGACTAACCAGCCCAAAGATTCGGCAGGAAAGGCGACCGGTGGGAACCGGTTGCGGATAGCCTGGGCGAGACCCGCCGATGTTGCCGCCAACTTCAACACGGCCTGGACATGGTTCGATGTCACTTCAAACTTTCTCGGATTGGGCAGTGATTGGCTGGACTATCCTGATCTGTCGACGTCGGATGGCTACCTCTACGCGTCAGTGGACGATGTGACAGCGGGCGGCCTTGTGGTCATGCGTATCTCCTACAAAGACTTGCAGCTTCCCGCCGGCAATATTGTGACCTGGGATTTCACCGCTCCAAAAAATGCAAAGTCAGCGGTAGCTTCTCACCTGACTCAAAATGCGACAGGCACGATGTATTGGGCGGGCCATGACGACAATAGTCACTTGCGAGTGTTCAGTTGGGCAGATGGATCGAACCGCTATTTCTGGAGCGCGCCAAAGCCGCACAATAGCTACGCGAGTGCGGACTACACTTCGAAGGCGCCGGACGGCCAGTATTGGTACGCTCCGCGACCGAAGGGGGATAACATCACCAGCGCAGTTCATCGACCGGGCGAATTGTGGTTCGCCTGGACGGCAGCGCGCGACACAACGTTCGCCCAGCCGTATGTGATCATCGCAAAACTGAGCGATAGCAGCTTCGATGTCACCAGCGAGCTTGAGGTCTGGAACTCAAACAACGCTTACGCCTATCCTGCGCTTGCTGCCAACTCCACGACATCGGAAGTCGCTATTTCGTTGATGTGGGGGGGCGGAGACAAATTCTACTTGAATCATGCCGTCGGATTCCTCGGCGACTTCGTGGTCTGGATCACCACCTCCAGTGACGTGACCTTCTCGCTCAACACGGCAGGAACAACGGGTTGCGACGACGCATCCGGCGGTGCAGTAAAGGGACGCTGTACACGTTCGGGTGACTACCTGTCGCTCCGTAGGGTTGGAAACTCGAGCGGGCTGTTTAGCACCCTGGGTTACGAGATCAAGCTCGTCGATCCGACGCGCTCGACCGACTGCGCGACGGCTCCCGGCTGTCGGCAAGACGTTCGTTACGTTGAGTTCGGGCGGCCCAGGGACACACATGGCGGAGGCGAACTCATTCCGTAAAAAGCGATTGGCCCTTGCGTAGAAGCCCGACCTTTCAAAAGCTTTAGTGCGGCCTCGCGATTGTCCGCTTCACGGGGGCCGGCTCCGTCGACCTCCAAAATAGAAGATGCCTCAACCAGGCCGTTGGGAAATCGCGGCGACGGTAATCAGCGCGCGCGGAGGCCACTGGACTCTCCGGTCCGATGCATTCTTCGAAGCGATCATTCGCCGCCTGAAGATATCAGTGCCGAATGACCGCTTTCTGAGTAGAGCCGACGATTGAGTGCCTGGGCCAACCAGCCAGCAAATGACCGTAACTGGCCGACCGCCGCCTGACTTAGCGCCCCGATTTTGGAGAATAATCGGTGCTATTGGATGCGACCCATTTTGCACTATCCCTGTCGTAGGAGTGTCCGGTGATCGGCATCACACTAAGTTGGTAAAGTTCATCTTTCTCGTCCGGCATGGCCTGCCATGCGGTCGGCTCGACACCATACCCTTGCTCAGCATCTTGCTGGGCCTCGTCCAAAGTTGGACACCAATGATCCCCTTCAACATCGCGAGTTGGCGTCGACCGACATCGAGCGCAACCACATAAGTCCCGATTCTGCCCCCACATAACTGACAATCCGATCCTAGATCGCCTTGGCGTATAACTTAGTTATCCCTATCGCAAGAACTTTCGCCTGCGTGCCTTTAAACAAGTTGACACACCCAGCAGGTCCAAGGCCGCACGCCTCAAAACGGCACCCGGCACAGCGTGAGAGTCCCGGCACCCGACGTGTCCCCGGCGCAAGCACGACAATGAGGCGATATGCACAACATAAAGTATTTCGAGTCCAATCGCCATACCACTTGGCTCGAGGCGTTCTTCGACCTGATTTTTGCGGTGGCGATCGCTGACGTAACGCATATCTTGAGCCACACGCGCGAGGGTCATCTCGACCCACTCCAGTTCTGGAAATTCGTCCTGATTTTCATACCTTTGTGGTGGATCTGGGCCAGCCACACCATGTATGCCAATCGGTTCGATGCCGATGACCGGAAGCATCGGCTGGCAACCCTGTTCATCATGTTCCTGCTGATTATCATCTCAGGCCTGATCGACCGACGATTCCTGGCCAGCTTTGAGGCCATCGTCGTCTGCTACGTGGGTTCGAAATACATCGTCGCCATGATGTATTTCGTGTCGAAATACCGGCACAAGAAAAGCGAGGGGCTCACAACGGCAGTTGGCTGGGTGATCGTCGCCGGCACCACCATCAGCCTCGCTTCGATCCTGTTCCCGGCGCCACAGCGATATGTCGTGTTTTACCTTGGAATACTGTTCGATCTGGTTGTGTTCATCTTTTTTTTGCCGCGTCGTCTCCAGGTCATCCCAGTGCATACCGAACACCTGATCGAGCGTGTGGGCCTGCTCACGATCATCCTGCTGGGAGAGTCCGTTAGCAGCCTGTCCACGGGACTGGCCAACATCAGCTGGACAGTGGAGAGGCTGCTGACCGCCGCCACCGGCTTCGTGATGATATCGGGCATCTGGTGGGTCTACTTTGACAGTTTTCACCTGCTGACCAAACAGAAGATCACGACCGGCCATTCGGTCCTGTACTCGCACTTTTTCGTCTTCATCGGCCTTTCGATTCTAGCCAGCCTGATCCGGCACGCCACCCTGGACGACATGGTGGTATCCGATTTCCGCGTATTGTCGGTCATCGGCGCAGTCTGCTTTTTCATTGGCAAGCAGTACGGCTATTTTATGGAGCGTCCCGAGCTGCGGCCCCAACTGGTCGTCAACACCCTGGTCGTCTTCGTGTTGGCCGGGTTTGCCCTGCTATTGCCCAGAACCGGTTACATCCTGCTTGGTCTTACCGCTGCGGTGATTTGTTACGCTTTCCTCAGCCTCAGATACCTGAACGTCCGGCCCTGATGCCCCGACTGATCGCGCGGAATGTGACACGAGCGGACTTTGCCATGATGGTCGAATGCATCGAGCGCTCCGAGGCCGGACGGTCACATGCTGAGACATCAATGGCTCTCTTCGTGCTTCCCAGATAGCGACGAAATACGTTTGCTTCGGCTTAGTTATCTTTTGCTCACGTATCCACATGCCAACCTGAAAGCACGCACGAGCACTAATATGAATGGCCGCGAATGGCAATGTGAGGATAGCTCCGTGAACGCATCGGTTATTTCGGCTCTGGCGGCACTTGTCGGCGCTGCGATTGGCGGCCTGACTTCGGTTCTTGCTTCATGGCTGACCCAACGCACCCAGGTTCGCGCGGAATGGCTGGCGCATGACCGCGTCCGCCGGCAGGAACTCTACAAGGAGTTCATCGAAGAAGCGACGAAGTGCTACGTTGACGCGCTGCAACACGGCGAGCCGGACCTGCATGCACTCGCCAACCTCTATGCGAAGATCAGCCGCATGCGGGTCCAGTCGTCGCGTAAAGTCGCGGATGAAGCCGATCTTATCGGACGCAAGATCGTCGACACTTACCTCGCGCCGGACAAGACCTTCGTCGAGTTGCGCCAGATGATCGCGGACGGCTCGATCGACATCCTCGGCAACTTTGGCGAAGTGTGCCGCGCGGAATTCGAGTCGCTGCGCGCGCAGCAGTTCTGAAACCTGCTCACGCCCCGTTCAACGCGGCGTGAGTTCGACAGGTGGATCGGCGCGATAGCCGCCGCCGAGCGCCTTCGTCAGTGCGATCTCCTCACCGAGCATCTGACCGTTGAGCGTGAGCAGCGCGACCTGTTCCGCGATCACCGGCTGACGTGCCTCGAGCGCCGCCACTCGGCTCGCCAACCCTCGCTGATAGTGAGCTTCGACGCTGTCTCGCGCGAACGCAACGAATTCGATCCGCTGCTTCTGCAACTGCGCCTCCGCATCGAGGGCCTGCAGACGGCTGCCCGTCTGCGCGACATCCCGCACCGCGTTCAGAACAGCCTGGTTGTACTGCTCGATCAACAGGTTGCTGCCCTCGCGTGCACCGCTCAGATTCGCGTTGAGCCGGCCGCCATCGAAGATCGGCAGAGTCAGGCCCGGAATCAGGTTGATCTGCTGGCTCGCATGCGTGAACAGGTCGGCAAGGTGCAACGCGTTGAAGCCGAAAAAAGCCTTGATGTCGAAGCTTGGATAGAATGCCGCCCTGGCCGCGTCGATCCGGTGGAACGATGCCTCGACATACCAGCGCATGGCCTGCAGATCGGGCCGCCGGGCTAGCAGTTCATAAGAGAGCGTCGCCGGCAGGGCCGCCTGCGAGCGCGGCAACGCAACGGGATTAATGACGGGCAGGCCATCGGGGCCCGCGCCGATCAGCGCGCGCAATGATTCGCGCAACTGCCTGATCTGCGCTTGCGCCGAGACGATCTGCCGTTCGATGCCCAGTTGCTGCGCGCGGGCTTCTTCGAGCCGGGTCCTGGCTTCGAGGCCGCGCGCCGCGCGTGCTTCGTGCGCCTGCACTGTGAACACCGCTACCTCGTGCAACTCGTTCAGCAGATCAATGAGTTGATAAGTCGTCTGGATGCCGTAGTAAAGCTGCGCGACGTCGGTCGAGATTTCGAGTTCGACAGCGGACGTCTCGGCCAGCCGCGCATTGCTCACGCCGACCGACGCCGCGATCTGCGCGCGCTGCTTGCCCCAGATGTCGACGTCCAGACTTGCGCCCACTCCGACGATGCCCTCGGTGTACCAGGGGCCTGTCAGCCCCAGCGCCGGTACGTTCATCGCAAATGGGCCGAGAAAGCCGTTCGCCGATACATGTTCGCGATCCAGCGACGCCAGCGCGACCATCTGAAGGCTCGATCCCGTCCTGACAAGCTCGACATCCGACCTGGCCTGCGCGACGCGTGTGCGCGCAATCACCATGGTCGGCGCGTCGCGCAGCGCCTGCTCGATCAGCGCGTCAAGCTGCACATCGTGATAGCGCGTCCACCAGCGGGCGGAGGGCCAGCCATCGCGCGCGAGGTGGATATCATCAACAAGATTGATCTGCTCGGGGGCGATCTCGGCATAGGGCGTGCCGTTATGATGAATCAGTGCGCAACCCGGCAGCACCGACGACAACCACGCGACGCATAAGAAGCATCGACGCCATCGCCAACCACGCAAACCCGTTCGCGTATTCATGTGGGTATGGCCTGTGATGGCGGCGCCGCGGCGGCTGCCTCGACGCGCCAGTCTGGCAGCCCCGCGACCTGCCGCGACAAGTCTTGTGCGGCGTCGAAGAGCGGCTTGTCCGCCGGTTCGATGGCTGGCGCTGCGATCTCAATGCGCCGCGGCGCCTGCGCATTGGGTGGGTTGGCCGCAAGCTCATCCGCATACCGGTTAAGTTCGACGCAGACCTGTTTCTGGGCCGCGCGCACTGCGTCGACAGTGTTCGGGCTTGACGATCCCGCTTGCGCCGCGAGCGTGCTGCGCAACGCATCGCCAGCGAGCATGATCTCGCGGCCCTGCGCGAGAACAGTTTGCGCGCGCAGCGTAAGCTCGCCCTGCTCCCCTTCCTGCCAGGCGGGCTCGAGCGCGACGCGCGACAGCGTCGCTTCGACATCGGCCAGCACGGCCCACGCCTGCAACTGCCGCTGCGCATCGCTCAACGGATCCTGTTGGTCGGCGCCCGCCTGGGGAACACGCAATTGCGCGGCAATGGCACGCAGCATCGTGGCGAGTTTCTGCCGCAGCACGTCGCCCTCGCCCTCGCGCCAGAACGACATTTGCACGAGGGTCGCCACGCCGACACCCAGCAGAATGCCGACCATCCGGTCGCGGATATCAGTGAGGTTCGTGGTGGGGCTGAACTGATCGAGCAACGCGAGCGAGAAGGTGAACATCAGCTGAACGCCGGCGTAGCTGATGCGCTCCGAACCTGCCGAGATCCACGCCGCAAACGCGGCAACGGGCAGCGCCATCAGCAGCAAACCGACGATATCCTCCAGTTGCGGAACGACGAACA
Organism: Paraburkholderia sp. 22098; assembly: GCF_052045935.1. Lineage (NCBI taxonomy): Bacteria > Pseudomonadati > Pseudomonadota > Betaproteobacteria > Burkholderiales > Burkholderiaceae > Paraburkholderia > Paraburkholderia sp. 22098. The sequence continues at coordinate 166,051 of NZ_JBQEPV010000015.1, forward strand.
CGACCATGAAAAGCGCCAGCGCGCTGCCGACGGCGGCTCCGGCCAGCCGCAGCAACGCACGCTGAGTCGATGCGCCGAGGCTCGGCAGCGCGACGATCAGACAGGTCAGCATGATCGTGTGAATGCCCTGCCAGTCCACGGCGTTGTAGAACACGTAGCAGACCAGCACCGCAAGCAGCGTCTTCAGCGAAAAGCGCATGTACGCTGGATTGGTCCATGCGTCCGGCGCGACCATGGGCTCGCTCGCGGGCGGCTTGCCGGGTTCGGCACCGCTTGCAACCCGATCGGCGAATGCGCGCAGCGCCCGTTGCAACTCGCCTGCGGCGGGAATCGCGTCGGCGGCAGCCCGTTCTTCAGGTGTTGCCGTGCTCACGTAACGATACGACTCGCCTGACATTACCGCCTCGTCGAGCGCGCGGCAGTTGACGCGCAGCTCGCGCAACGCAGCCAGTTGCCCGGCTGTCGCTCCCGGCCAGTCAGGCGGCAGTTCACTCGCGCCGCGATAAAGGCGCGATACGGTCGCGATGCACGCCAGTTGCAACGCCTGATGCTCGCGATAGTGGGCATCGCGCATCGTCGTGAATCGCAGCAGCTTTTGCAGCGTCACCGCGTCTCGCTGGACGGCCGCCAGCGTGATCGGCGGAGTATGCGTCGTGCCGTCGATCAGTTGCGTGAGGCGCGTTTGCAGCGCCGTCAGTTGCCGATGGATTTCCGCCTTGAGTTGCAGTTGAGGCTCGGCAGGCAGCAGCAGCGTGTTGACCACGAGCGTCAGCGCGATCGGATAGTTGACGGCAACCCACACCCATAACACGGCCCGGATCAGGAGCTCAGCCTGATCGGTCCGGTCCACGAAGCTCTGCACGTAGATCACAACGATCGCGACGATGAAGAACACGACGCCGATCCTGAGCACGCGAAGCAGGTACACGCTGCAAAAAAACAGCAGGCTCGCGATGACGATGCGCAGCAACGGGTAGTCGAAGGTGAACTTCAGCAGCAGGATTGACAGACCGATCGCGAGTGTCGACCCGACCATGAACATCAGGCCAACCAGCCGCGTGAGCACCACGTTCGACTGCGTGACGTAAAACACCACCAGCAGCGAAAGCGCGAGTTCGGGTACTTGAAGCGTCATCGACGCGACGATCACGATCGCGCTCGTCAGCACGCAGCGCAACATCACGTTGAGCCGCCCGGGAAATGGAGCAAGCTCGCGCTTCAGGAAATCGCCGGTATTGCGCAGCAATACGGGCATGGCGGGCAGATAGTCGGCGGCGGCCATGGACGCTCCTCAGCGGGCTTCGCCGTCTTCGCCGCGCCGGGGGTGCAGCACAGCCACCGCCGATGTCCCGACGCGAAACAACTCAGGGTTCGGCTTGTCGACGCGGATCTTCACCGGGAAACGCTGCGCCACGTGCACCCAGTTAAGCGTGCGTTGAATTCGCGGCAACCCGCCCGGCAAGGCCAAGCCGCCTTCATCGGGCGCGACGCCGTAGCTGATCGAATCGACGGTGCCCTGAAAGCGCTGGCCCGTATCGCTCATCAGGTAGACCGTTGCGGGTGTGCCCGTACGGATGTCCTTGAGTTCCGTCTCGCGAAAGTTCGCAACCACGTACCAGTGGCGCGTGTCGATCAGCGTGAAGACGGGTTTGAGCACCGACGCGAACTGCCCCGTCGAACTCTTCAACGACACGATGCGTCCGTCGAACGGTGCTCGCACCGTCGCGTATTCGAGGTTCAAGTCGGCGATCGCGATTTCCGCAATGACAGCGGCACGTTGCGCGACCAGCGCGTCGACGCCGCTCACAGCCGCTGCCGCCTGCTGCGCCTGCAGTTGGGCGGCGCTGAGTTCGGCCTGCGTTGCGCGTTGAGCGGCGCGTGCGCGGTCGACCTCCTCTGCGGATACGTAACCATGTGACAGCAGCGGCTCAATACGTCGCAGCGTGTCAGACGCCTGGGTCGCGGCGGCTCGTGCGCGCTCGACAGCCGCGCGCACCGACTGCGCGTTGTACTGCTGCGCATTGACCGTGCGCTGGGTCAGCTCGATCTGACGGTCGAGCGCGACGAGGGATCCCTTGCCTCGTGCCAGCGCATCCTGATACGGTCGCGGATCGATGCGAAACAGTAGATCGCCCTGCTTCACTGCCTGGTTGTCGCGCACCGCCAGCTCGACGATGCGCCCATTCACCTCGGGCACGACGTCGATCGTATCCGCGTAGACATAGGCGTCGTCGGTGCGTGGTTCGCGGTCCAACTGACGTATGACAAAAATCAGCAGTAACAACGTCACCACGACCAGTATGATGGCCGGCCATGCCTGCTTCTTTGTCTTGCCGGCATTCGTTGCCATTGTATCCACCTGAAGGAGATTCAATGTTGAAACAACATCAGCCAAACAGCGAGTGCGATGAAAGTGACAAGAGTGGGATACACGACTGCTGAAGGTCCCAGCAGATGGTCGATTTGTAGACGCTTGAGAACGAGAAAGATGACGATCGTGAGCACAACACCCGCGGCGATACAGAACAGCCAGTCCGGAAAGTACGCACCGAGCACGCCAATGGATGGTGCGTTTGTGCACCCCGACACAGGAATGGCCGCAATCCCGGCTATGCCGATTGCGCGCCACGGACTTCCGCTTCTGGCCAGTGGCATGTGATCGCTCCAAAGTCGTCGTTTTGTTCGGATCGATGTCATGCTTTGCAGCTTCGCAGACGTATCCCGCCTGATCTGCCGGAATTCTGAAAGCGAACGGGAACTCGAATTAGCGAAAACCTGACCAATGTGTCACGTCCGCGAACTCAACATTGGCAGGCCGGTTCTCTCTTGAGGTTTCTTACCCGGCCGGTGATTGGGAGGAAGTTGACGATCACGTCCGACCTGCCCAAAGCGCCCACCGCGTCAAAGGCACGTTCTACCTCCCTATGGCCGGACCGATGTATCGACATTCGCGCAAACGGTGTCGATAAACAGATATTAGTTCGACCTTCATCCAATTTCACGACACGGAATAGCCATGTGCCGTGCGCTGCATGCGGATGGTCGACACGGATGCAGCCATATCATTGCTGGCTGGTGGCCCTCATACACCAGCGATGCAGACACACGCCTCGAGCCGATGCCGGGAGCGCACGCCAAAGCAGTACGCGATGAACCGCTTGCGTCTCGCGACCGACCGTCTCATGCATGCCGGGTCAGACGTTGAGAGGGATCTCGCCACGCGGTGGCTAACGGCGTGGGCTGGGGCCATTGGCGAGCTTCAATTTTCTGCCGTGGTTAAAGGACGCTTCGGGAGACGAAAAGAAGGGGCGACCGGCCGAAATCGCGAGGGGAAGTTTTTGACACCTCCCGAGCGGCAGCTTCACAACAATCTGATTTCGCCGCGATCCGCCGAAAGTAAATACACACTGGAGAACTACCCCGGTTGGATATGCTACAACCTCAAGTGGGTCATGAACCCACTTAGCCGCAACCTTAGTCGTGTAAGCGGTGAGGGCTTAGCTACTTCAGTGCATCGCGAAGTTCCGGCACCAGCGTGAACAGATCGCCCACCAGAGAATAATCGGCAACGCTGAAAATCGGCGCTTCCGGGTCCTTGTTGATGGCGACGATCACCTTGCTGTCCTTCATGCCCGCCAGATGCTGGATCGCGCCGGAGATGCCGACCGCTACATAAAGTTGCGGCGCGACGATCTTGCCAGTCTGGCCGACCTGATAGTCGTTAGGCACAAAGCCCGCGTCCACTGCTGCACGCGATGCACCCAGCGCCGCATTCAGCTTGTCGGCCAGCGGCTCGAGAACCCTGGTGTAGTTCTCGCCGTTGCCCAGGCCGCGCCCGCCCGAAACGATGATCTTCGCCGACGTCAGTTCCGGACGATCCAGCTTCGTCACTTCACGGCTGACGAACTGCGAGATGCCCGCGTCCGCGGCTGCTTCGATCTTCTCCACCGTCGCACTGCCGCCTTCGGCTGCAACGGCGTCGAAGCCCGTCGTGCGTACGGTAATGACCTTGATCGGATCGGCCGACTGCACCGTCGCGATAGCGTTGCCCGCATAGATCGGGCGCTCGAACGTGTCCGGGGAATCGACCGCCGTGATATCGCTGATCTGCGCGACATCGAGCTTCGCTGCAATACGCGGCGCGATGTTCTTGCCGTAGGCGGTGGCCGGCGCGAAGATGTGCGAGTAGTCCTTCGCGATGTTCAGCACCGTGGCTTCGACGTTTTCAGCGAGCCCTTCGGCCAGTTGCGGCGCGTCGGCCAGCAACACTTTGGAAACACCGGCGATCTTCGCCGCCGCATCCGCTGCAGCCTGCGCATTCTGACCTGCGACCAGCACATGAATATCGCCGCCGACTTTCTGCGCGGCTGCGATCGTATTCAGCGTTGCGCCCTTGATCGACGTGTTGTCGTGTTCTGCTATTACAAGATTCACCAGATTCGTCATTTCATTCGTCTCCGTGCGCTGCTCACAGCA